>JAJDBB010000014.1 GCA_029261555.1 Nitrospinaceae bacterium
TCAAACAGCGGGTAATTTAGGTTGGATATATTTTATATGAAAACCCCGGGAACCTTGAAGTTTCGGGGTAAATCCAGCGTCAAAAAGCAAAATTTGTCCATCGGGATTCTATCAAAATCTGGCGGGCTGTCAATATAAAACAGGACATATTCAATGTCGCCCTTAAAACTCGCAATTCTTTAATTTTCCGGAACTAAGGCATTTAAAAAGGGGAAACACTCCCAAGGATAAAGGTGCGATTAAAAATCAAGCTGGGTACGATTTTTAGATTTTAAAATGGGTAATCTCTCCCAAGCTGACGACACAAAATTACCCTATACAATAAATCAACAGTATCCACCTAACCTATTGAATAGATTAAAATTTTTTTTCCCAATAAAAGCAGACGCCCTCAATTAAATAACGCCTTAACATCGGAAACTTGGCGCAAAGCGTCGGGCGGGGGAGCCTCCTCGTTCTTTTTGGATTGCATGAGGACGGCCATGCGCGGGGTTTGGGGATTGCTAAAAATCTCCCGCGCCAGTTTTTGCACGGCTTCTTTCGTGGTTTTCTCCGTCTCCTGAATCAGTTTTTTCTTGTAGGCGAAATCGCCGTCCTCGCGGGTGGCGAGATAATAAAGTTCTCCCATATCCTCGCTCATCGTTTCGCCCTTTTTCCTGAATTTCAGCAGTAAGCTTTCGCGGTGTTTTTCAAAGTCCTCGTCGCTTAGACCGTCAAATAATTTATTGACCCCGCCAAACCACGCTTCCACGCGCCGCTCCAACTCAAACGGACTGTGGTTGGCCGACTGGATGATGAATTTCAAAAACACCCGATCCTCCAAACGGCGGTAAAAACTCCACACCAGATAACCAAGTTGCTGGTTGGTGCGCATTTGGGTGTAAAAATCGCTCTCAATGACAGCCGCCACCAATGAAGCGTTCACCTGGCGTGAAAATTCCTTTTCTCCTACCTGAATGGTATAGGACAGGGAATTATTGTTGTCCTCCACCTTTCGGGAAAATTCAACGTCTCGACCGGCCCCCAATACCTCAATTTCAGGCTCGAATCTCTCCGATTCGGGCAAAGGACGGCTTTTGATTTTGCCGAATAAATTGTTCAGGCTCTTACGGATAGATTCTTCCGTCATGTTCCCATAAGCCATCCCGGTCACATGCACGCGCTCGTACAGCGTATTGGCAAAGTCCCGGACGTCCTGGAGCGTCACGGGTTCCAGGGCCTTGACGATTTCTTCCTCGCGGTACTGTTTCTTTTTCCAGATCAGGCCGGAATAATACGATCCCCGACTGTAAGCCTGGCCCAGCTTGCGGTTTTTATAGCCGCGAAGCATGGCTTCCTTTATATCGGTAAACTTTTGTTCGTCGATACTGGGATTCATCAGGTTGGAAGCCGCAAGATTAGTCAGGTCGGAAATCCTTTCGGAGTATCCTCCTACCGTGAAGACCATGCCCTTTTTTTCTAATCCCAGTCCATAAGAAAGCCCGGCAAGCCGGATGGGATAAACTTCCTCGTTCAGGCTTTCGGAAACCGCGGCGGCGTACAGTTTTGCGCGCGCGTAATTGTCGACCGTGTCGTACGCTCTTGGCGTTTCAATTTGCAGTTTCATAAACGCCTTGGGCTGATTGAACCGGTGATCGAACTTGAAGTACACTTTTCCCAGAGGATTGTCCCACACCAAGTGAGGATCTTCCTCGTACAGTTTTAAATTGTGAGGGATAAATTTATTGGGAGTGGGATAGGAAATACCGGAGAGTTTTACCGGGCGCTCCAGCCTATCAAACGCCTCGCCTCCCACCTCGGTCAGGGAATATTCTGCGTCGTAATACGAGGCCTTATGATCCGTCTCCAGGGAATTGGTTTGTAAAACAACCAGCATGTTTTCCGGGTTCAACGTGTCCAAAACGGCGGAATAGGTCTGCGGGTCGAATTTTTTATACAGATATGGCAGGGTCTCGACGTCCGCCAGCTTAAAGTCGAACATCAACGCTGATTTTCCCGCAATGTAGCCCATGCCTTCGTCCTTGTCCTTCCAATCGAAGTCGATTTGGGCCATGGTCTGGTTTTCCTTGAAGGTGTATTCTCTAATCCCACCCTTCCGGACCATATCAATATAGGAGAATATCATCTCCATAATTCGTTCGTACTCAGCCACGCCCTTTTTCGTGAGGGTTACGGAGATGGACATCGAATTGATATTGGGATGACTGTACCCGCCGCCGGCGGAAAGCCCCATAGCCAGGCCCTCCTCCTTTAGTTTGGAAAGCAGGGATCCCTTGCCCTCATGGCCCAAAATCGAACCGATGATGGACGCGGGTTTGCTGTCTTGATGGTCGATCAAATGGATGGTGGGGAACTCCAGGCTCAACTGGCGAATGTCCTTGATCGTCTTGATTTTTAGTAAGCGGTATTTGCCCTTCAGAGGACGGCGAAAATTGGAATCGATTTCAGGAAGCGAAACTTCAAACCGGGGGACGTCCGCGAAATGTTTTCTGACCAGCGCCTCCTGCTCGTTCAACGGCAGGCTGGACAACATCGCGAGCTTCATGTTGGCCGCGCTGTAATAGGTCTCGTAAAACTTTTTTAACGCGGGCCGATTGTCTCCCGCCAGGGTCGATTTGTTTCCGGTCCCAAAATTGGAGAGCGGGTGGCCCGGCTCGGAAACCAACCCTTTCACAAAACTTCCTCTCCAACCGTCGTTTAATTTGTTCTTATCGTGCTCGCTGGAAACGGCGTTGACCTCGCGTTCCGCGTAAGTGGGATTGAACAGGGGTTCCTTGAAAAACTGGCTGAACCGGTCCAGCGCCCCGTCGAGCGCCTCATGGGAAATCTGAAAAAAATAGTTAGTGACTTCGGAAGAAGTGTAAGCGTTGCTGCCACCGGAATTTTCATTCAAATATTTTTTGTAGGCGTCCACTGCGGGATATTTTTTGGTGCCGAGAAACAACATATGCTCCAGGTAATGCGCCAGCCCGAATTTTTCCTTCGGGTCGTATAAATGCCCCGTTCCCACCGCCAGCGAAGCCGCGCTCCGGTGTACCTCCGGATCGTATTCCAATAAAACGTCCAGTCCGTTAGGAAGAGTGAGAATGCGGGTTTGGCGGTCGTCCGCCAGGGAAACCCCGGAGAGTACTAGCAGCCAGATGAGCAGAATTACCGTGAGCTTGGAATATAATTTTAAACGGGACACCAAAAGCCTCCATGGGAAATCGGTCGAGAAGAAGCGCAAGAACTTGCGTTGCGGAAAATTGAATATTCTTAAATTATACCTGTCTGAACGAGCGGTATGAAAATTTTTTATTGTCGCCGATGAGGAGGTTCTATGGATCCGCGCACAAAAAAAAAGCCCGCCGGAGGCCGGGCCTTGGTTAGAATCTTTTTAGAAAAGCCCAACCCTTATCTGCCAATCAGAAAAACACCAATCACAATCAAAACTGAGGCAATAAGCCTTTGTTTGCCAAATGGTTCCTTCAACTTCCAGCATCCCCAGACGACAACAAACATCACACTGATCTGACGAAGCGCAACCACGGCGCTCACGCTTTCAAACTGCAAAACAACGCAAATAAGTCCATAAGAACCCACCGTCGCCGCCCCGGCCAGCAAGCCGGTTTTCCACTCCTTCTTCCAGGCGCTAAAAACAATTTCCCTGGGGTTGCGTATAAATATAAACGCGAGGCAGAGAGAGAACCCCACCAGCGATTCCATAAAGAAGAATAAAAAACCATTGAGAACGGGCTGGTCGGGATAGGCGGTTAGAAAGGCGTCCATGCCGCGTTTGTCCACCAGACTATAGGAAACTACCAGCGCCAGAGTCACGAACGCCCACCGCAAATCCTTATGAATTATGGCGTCGAACAAATCTCTAAATCCTCTGACTAAATGCCCCTTAAAATGTAAGGTGTAAATGGCAAGAAGTATGAGGACAATGGCAAAGAATGACGCCCCGGTCAGTTTCTCTCCTAATAATAGCCAGGCGAACGGGGGCACGAATACCGGGGCGGACCGGGCGATAGGATAAACGTATGAAATATCCTGCGTGTTATAAGCCTTGGACAAACTTAAGATGTAAACGCCGTGCAGGACTCCGGAAATGACGCTCCAAAAAATAATTTCGCGCGGAAAAGAAAGCGCGCTGTTGAAACTCAAAAACAGAACGCCAAACGCCATGATCCAAATCCCTTTTAATCCGGAAAAAAATTGCGACTCCGCACTTTTTTGGGTCACAATATTCCAAAAGGCGTGAAAAAAGCTGGACAGCAATATCAGGGCTATACTTAACGAGGACAAACAGCCGATCTCCTTTATAAGTTATCCGCGCCAGACGGCGGATTGGTAAACATTCCAAATATTTAAAGTCTAGTTTACGCACCGGTTGCGGCAAAGCAAAATAAAAGGCGCCTCTAAAAATTAACTATGGCAGGGAGCGGCCCTTATGCAATAAGGGCTAGCCAGTTGCCGTAAGAAAAAACATCCAATCATCAGAGATTTCCTTAAATGATTCCTAAAATCGCCTTCACCCATTATTGCGTTTCCGATATGAACCGGGCGCTGGAGTTTTACCAGGACGTTCTAGGGTTAAAGTTGGAGTTGAAAGAAGGCGAATGGTCCGAGTTCCTGGTCGGCGGGCAACGGTTGGCCTTATATTTAAAAGAGGACGGGATCGAAAAGTCCGGCGGCGCGGTGGTGTGGTTCCACGCAGACCCCATAGAACAAACGGTTTCCGAGTTGAAAAATAGAGGCGCTCTCTTCGATCAGGACGTCCGTGAATTTCCCTACGGTAAGACAGCGACTTTTCTCGACCCTGATGGAAATTTACTTGGTTTATATCAACCTCCCAAATAGAGGACGGCATTGTTTTTCCCTTGAAGTTTAGGGACGAAAGGGATAATTTGGTGAAAACTTACGAGTTGCGTGTCGCAACCTTTTCATCAATTTACAAATACCATGGCCAATCCTTTAACTCACTTTAATGAAGAAGGCCGGGCGCGGATGGTCGACGTCACCGATAAAGACGTCACAGGAAGAACCGCGACCGCCCAGGGCGTCGTGCACATGCAACCCGCCACTTTGAAGTTGATTAAAGGCGGCGATATCAAAAAGGGCGACGTCTTTGCCGTGGCCCAGGTCGCGGGAATCATGGCGGCGAAAAAAACCTGGGATATCATTCCCATGTGCCATCCCCTGCCTCTGACGAGCGTAAACATAACGTTCTCGGACCGTGCTGAACCCGACCCAAACACGGGTTTAAGTTCCATACGAATCGAAGCCACCGCCAAGGTCACGGGCCAAACCGGCGTTGAAATGGAAGCGCTCACCGCAGTCTCCGTCGCGGCCCTCACGATTTACGACATGTGCAAGGCCGTGGACAAGGGAATGATTTTTAACACTATCGGGTTGACGCATAAGGACGGCGGCAAGTCTGGATTGTTTCAACGCGAATTACCGGGAAACGGCAAATGATCACCATTAAATATTTTGCCAATTTAAAAAGCATCGTGGGGCGGGAAGAGGAAAAACTCGATCTCGGTCCAGAAACCACTTTGCTGAAAATCAGCGAAGCCATCAGCCAACACTCGCCGAACATGGGAGAATTGATCCGGGAAAAGAAAGTCATGGTCTCCGTCAATATGGAAGTGATCCCGCCCGACGCGGTGATCCGCGACGGAGACGAAGTGGCCCTTCTCCCGCCTTTCTCCGGCGGCCTTTAGTCTAAGAGGATAAAATGACCACCGCCACAGCAGAATGGAAAATAAGAATCCAGAAGGAAGATTTCAACGTCAACGATGAAATTGAGGCCATGAAAAAAGTCTCCAGAAATATAGGAGGCGTGACTACTTTTCTGGGAACCGGACGCGAAATCTCCAAAGGCGAAACCATCTCGAAGCTCAATTTCGAACATTACCCCGAGATGGCCGAGAAGAAACTGGAAGAGCTTCGTCAAAAGGCCATCAAGGATTTTGGTATCATCGATATGAGCATCATCCACCGCATCGGCGAAATCGATATCGGGGAAAACATCGTTCTCATCATTGCCGTATCTGAACATCGCGGCGAAACCTTCAAAGCCTGCGAATGGGCCATTGCGGAACTCAAACGCACGGTTCCCATCTGGAAACGCGAAACCACCGGATCAGGAGAAGTCTGGGTTTCCCCCACTCCCTAGGGTCAGGACTCACTAATTATGTACAATTCTGTTGACCAAGAAGAACAAAGACACAAGGAAAGCAAGCGCAAGCATAGCGAAAGCTACGCTAAACTTGTTTGACGCCGTAGATTTGTTCTTCTTGGCCAACCTTTACAAGGCGCCGCAAATTTTCACGCCTGTTTGCTCAATCCGCTTGAACATAGCCAAGGCTATGCCCGGCGCGGTTTTCACAAACATCCATTAAAAATTTGGCTGGCGCAGAATGGACATAATTAGTGAATCCTGACCCTGGCCCCGCGTCAGAAGCCGGCTTCCCAGACGCATCCCACTAAAAAACTTCCACGCCTCCCCAACGGTGACCAATGCTGGACTCCCTACCCCCAGGAACCGTCGTCCTCGCGGAAACCGCCCTCCAATCCCGATGGCTAATAAACCTTTTCAATAAAAAACGGCGATCCGAGGGACGCTCCGTCTGGACGACGCCGCAAATCCTTCCTCTGCGATCCTGGCTAAAAAATCTCTGGATGGATTCCTGGCCGGATCAATTTGTCCTTTCCGATTTACAAAGCGCGAAATTGTGGGAAAGCATTATCAACCTGGATCCGGACTTCAAATCCAGCGATCTGCTGCGCCTCAAGGGGGCGGCGGCACAGGTCGGGCAGGCTTGGAATCTAGTCGCCCGATATGAAATCCCTCTGGAAAGCGCTCAGTTTGTCTGGACGCCCGAAACTGAAATCTTTTACCGTTGGGCGCGCAGGTACAAACAAAGGTTGGGGGAGTGGCGGGCGCTGGACGCCGCAACCTTGCCGCGCCGTTTTATAGAGCCCGCCGCAGAAAAAAAATTCCCGTTGCCGGACTCCATTATCTTCTACGGTTTTCGGCGCCCCTACCCTCAACTCCAGTCCCTTGCCAGTTTTTTAAAAAAACAAAACGTAAAAATCCAATTCGTCCCTGCTCCTCCCCAGGACATTTCCGGATCGCCTGATTCAAAAAAGAGAAACGACGAAGACTTCGGCGTCCGGGAGTTTAAAGACGCCAGGGAAGAATGCGTCCAATGCTCGCGTTGGGTCCGGAACGAATACGGCTCCGGAAAAACCATCGGCGTTGCGGTTTGCGACCTGCCGACCTACGCGCCTCTTCTGCAAAAAGAATTGAGCGCGGAGTTGGTTCCACGCTCCGTCTATCCCTGGGAAGAATTCGACCTGCCCTTCAATTCGTCCCATGGAGAAGCCCTCTCACAGGAACCCGCCGTCCATTTGGCGCTGGCCCTTTTGTCCGCAAACAATGAAACCGTGTCCAGTTATCTCGCCTCCACAATTTTGAACACACCCTTTCTCTCCGGCGCCGAACGGGAAAAAGAAAAAAGAAACCAGATCGATCTGGCTCTCAAAAAGGAAGGACTGGTTTCGATTCCCTTGAGCAAGATTCGCGAACTGGCAAAAAAAAACGCCTGCGCCCGGTTGGAATCCATCCTGGATTCCTGGAAAATTTTCATTCGATTCCCAGGCGGCGGATCGCTTCATTACTGGACGCATGAAATCTCGCGATTCCTGAAAAGCCTCGGTTGGCCCTGGGATTCCAACACAGGAGCTAAACAAACTTACGTAAAAAATATTTATCGCGTATGGACCCAATGCCTGGACGGTTTTGCCAGCCTGGACAATTTATACGGAAACGTAGGCAGGACTCAGGCCGTCGATCTTTTAAGCGAACTGGCTAGGGATAACGTTTTTCAACCGGAGCGCGAATGTAAGGACGTTCAGGTCGTCAACCTCGACGAGACCTACGGTTTGAAATTTGACCGCTTGTGGATACTCGGATGCCATGCAGACGCCTTGCCCTCCATGCCCGAGCCCAATCCTTTCATTCCTTTTCATCTACAACAGTCCCTTAATATCCCCCGCTCTTCCGCCTTGTGGGAACTTGAAAAATCCGAAAATTTATTAGATTGGATTTTGGAATCCTCCTCCGGCGCGGTTTTCAGTTATCCCGCCTGGGACTCGAATTCAAAGTTTCTCGCCAGTCCGCTTTTAAAAAAACTCGGGCCTCCGGAAAGAAATCGCCTCATCACTGCGTCAAATAAACTGGTCGACAAAATATCCGGCTCGGCGGAGCTTGAAACCTGGAACGACGGCGCCCACATTGTTTTGTTGGAGGAGGAGCGCCGACAAATCGCCGAAAGAAAATTGCCCGGCGGGCATAAGCTTTTACAAAACCAAACCCAATGCCCGTTCCTGGCTTTTGCCCACCACCGCCTTGGAGCTATAAAGCGGGAGGCGCCAGAAATCGATTTTGAAAACCGGCAAAGAGGAACATTGGTTCATAAAGTATTGGACCTGTTTTGGAAACAAACCAAATCCCGGGCCAACCTGGAACTCCTGACGAACGACGATCAACTCGCAGCGAAAATCAGAGAATGTATCGACCAGGCACAACGATCTTTCGCCGACGTTTTAGCGGGTCAAAAAGAATTTGCCGCTCTGGAGAACGAAAGAATATTTGATCTTGCGACGACCTGGTTGACCCGCGAACTGGAGAGGCCGGATTTTGAAGCGGTGGAATGCGAATACCAGATCGATGTAAACGTCGGCGGAATTGAACTGGTATTAAAAATCGACCGCATGGACAAAACAGAAGACGGATTGACCGTTTTGTTGGATTACAAGACGGGGTCTACCCTGACTCAAAAAGATTGGTTCCAGTCGCGCCTGCAGGAAGTTCAACTTCCCTTATACAATTATCAAATACGTCCTCACCTGGCGGCTATCGCTCATATCCAAAAAGAAGAAAGTAAAAGTAGGTTTTTATTTTTTGGAGACCCCGCTTCGACCCTTCCCGGAACTCAAATTAATTATCAGGAAAAATGCAAAGGAATGACGTTTATCGAATTGACGGAACACTGGAACGAGCAGGTAATAAGCCTCGCGGAAGAATTCAAAACCGGAGTTTTAAACGTCGATCCTTTTAATTATTTCAAAACCTGCGAGACCTGCGACCTTCAGACCCTGTGCCGCGTTGAAGAGCGCAAGCTGGCCCTGCGCGGCGTGATGGAGGAGAAGGAATGACCTCCCCAATCGCCGATCAATTTCAACGCCAAAAAGCTCTTGACCCAACAACTTCCTTCATCGTCCAGGCTCCAGCAGGTTCCGGGAAAACGGAATTGCTCATTCAACGGTTTCTCAAGTTACTGTCAGGGGTCCGGCGTCCGGAACAAATTCTTGCCATGACCTTCACCAGAAAAGCGGCGGGGGAAATGAAGTCCAGGGTCATGGAAGCCCTCGATCGGGCCGCCGCCGGGGAGACGCCGGAACTGGAACACGAAACAGTCACTTTCAATTTAGCTAAAAAGGTTTTGGAAAGAAATCGGGAATTTGGCTGGCGGCTTCTTGACAACCCGGCGCGTCTGAAAATCATGACCATGGATTCATTTTGCGCCGCGCTGACCTGTCAACTTCCCACCCTATCTGGCCAAGGGGCGGCGCTTTCAATCGAAGAACAAGCTCAGGAATTGTATCGGGAAATCGCCCACGCCCTTTTGGAAAAGGTAGAGGAAAACAGCGAAACCGGCGTGGCCGTGCAGACCATTTTAAAGCATGTGGACACCAACAAAAATTCATTCATTGACCGGGTGATCCATTTATTGGAAAAACGCGATCAGTGGATGACTTATTTTTTTGAAAATTTTAAAATAGGAGACCGCTTCCAACAAGATCAGGAAGCGGTTTTAAATGGGTTGGTGACTTCTGTTTTAAAAGAAACCGCCGACTCCATACCCAAAGAAAAGATCGGCTCATTGGTAAAGTTCGCCGCCTACAGTGGCGACAATTTATCAGCCAACGATCTAGGCTCCTGTTTACAAGGATTGGTTAGCCTTCCCGGAACGGATGTTTCTGGTCTGGATCAATGGCGCGCGCTCGCGTCTCTTTTGCTTGTAAAAGACGGTTCGGATTATAAATGGAGAAAACAAGTTGGCAATAAGATTGGGTTTCCTTCCGGAGATAAAGACAATAAAAAAGTAAAAAAAGAATTTTCGGAATTTCTTTCTTCTCTGAACGGCGAGAATAATTTCAAGCTCCATTTGGCGAGAGCGTTCGACTTGCCCGACCCTCAATTCTCCGAACAGGAATGGAAGGTTTTAAGCTCCACCCTTTTGCTTCTGCCAAAAATTGAAACGACCCTGCGCCGAATTTTTCAACAACGCGGTAAAACGGATTTTTCCGAGCTGGCCCTATCCGCCCTCAAAGGCTTGGGTTCAGCGGACGACCCCTCCGACCTGTTGCTAAAACTGGACAACCGGATAGAGCATATCCTGGTGGACGAATACCAGGACACCTCCTACAAACAAAAACTCCTGTTGGAAAAATTGACCGCCGGGTGGAGCGCCGAGGACGGTCGAACCTTATTTATCGTGGGCGACCCCATGCAGTCCATTTACCGCTTTCGCGACGCGGAGGTGGGATTGTTTCTGGAGACCCGCGACGCCGGGTTCGAAAATTTCCCGCTCCAGTCTCTGGTGCTGGAGACCAATTTTCGCTCGCAAAAAAAGATCGTCGACTGGGTCAACGCCTGTTTCAAAACTTTATTCCCGAAAAATGACAACCAGGATTTGGGCGCCATTCAATATTCAGGCTCGGCGTCGATTCATCCCGAATTCGATGTTGAAGGCGCGGTCCTGCATCCTTGTGCGGATGATAAAGGGATCGACGAGGCTGGACAAATTACCCAAACGATCCTCAATATCAAAAATGAAAATCCCTCGGCTTCCATAGCCATTCTGGTGCGCGCCAGATCCCACTTGAAAGAAATCGTTCAGCGTTTCAAGGAAAGCGCCGTTCCCTTCAGGTCCGAGGCCATCGACTCCTTGACCAGCAGACCGCACGTCCAGGATCTCCAGGCCCTCCTGAAAGCCCTGATGCTTCCTTTAGACAGGATTTCCTGGTTGTCTATTCTAAGAGCGCCCTGGTGCGGTTTATCTTTGAAGGATATCCACGCGCTGTGCCTGAACAGTGGGCAAAAGCCTGTATGGGATTTATTGAACGATCAAAGTCATATAGAAAAGCTTGGACCCGACGGACAGGCCCGCGTCAAGCGATTCAATGGCGTCATGGAAAAAGTTCAAAAGTCCGCGGTTTCAACTCGTATGGGAGATTTAATTGAAGCCTGCTGGACGGCGCTTGGCGGCCCGGCCTGCGTGAACGCCGAGGATCTTGCGGACGTGGAAATGTTTTTCGCCAAAGTTCGCGAGGTTTTGCGCGATGAAGACGCCAGAACCCTCCACCATTTCGACCGCGCCATTGAAAAGCTATACGCTAACCCAACGGTGGAGGATGAAAATGCAGTGCAAATCATGACCATGCACAAAGCCAAGGGGCTGGAGTTTGACTATGTACTGCTTCCCGGCCTAGGCGCTCGAAAAGGCGCGGAAAAACCTCGCCTGATCCATTGGATGGCCCACGGCAAGGATTTATTGCTGGCGCCCAGCAAGGAAACCGGAGGCGAGCCGTCAAAAGTTTTTGATTTCCTCAAAAGCCTGGACAGGCAAAAAGAGGAATTTGAAACTCTGCGTCTACTTTACGTTTCCGCCACCCGCGCCAGGAGCCAGCTTCACCTGTTCGGTCATGTCCCCGCCAGAGACGACGAACCCTATCCCGTCAAATCGTCATTGCTGGGAAAATTATGGCCTCATGTGGAAAGCGATTGGAAAAAAATACAAGCCGATTTAAAAATCAAAATAAGTCCATCTGAAAGCGTAGCGCAAAAACTGGATCAAAGTATCCAGCGTCTTCCGGCAAATTATATCCTTCCCGAAGTCGCCGGCGACGGGGATCCCGATTCTCAGACAAAGGAATCGATAAACGAAGAAGCCCCGGATTTCCAATGGGCGGGCAATCAAGCCCGCGCCTTGGGAAACGTGCTCCACCGCGTTTTTTGCGACATGGCGGAGCATGGATTGGAATCCTGGCCCGTGGAAAGAGTTCAAAAACTGAAACCGCAAATAACCTCGGCCCTGCTCTCGGAAGGTCTCGCGCCCTATCAGGCAAGGGCGGCGTTAAAGCAAGCGCTGACCGCGCTGACACAAATTCTCGAAGATGAACGAGGTCGCTGGATTTTAACCGACCACAAGGACCATCGATCCGAGTATCAATTGACTGGCTGGAATGGAGAAGAGTTTTTCAAGCGAGTGATCGACCGGACCTTCATCGACGAAAGCGACGCGCGGTGGATCGTCGATTATAAAACCGGTCGACATGAAGGAACCGAACTGGAAGAGTTTTTTAAAGAAGAAAGCGACCGTTATCGCGAACAGTTGAACATTTATGAAAACCTGCTCCGCATGGAGGGCGAGACCCGCCAAATAAAAAAGGCGCTTTACTATCCTATGCACCAACGCCTGGTGGAAGTCGAATGAACCGCGAATAACGCTCTAATTGTCATGAAGCCTTTTTAAAAACGAAGCGGTTGTTTTCTATTTCACACCGGATAGAATCCCCATCGTAAAATTCTTCTTCCAAAATTTTCATAGCCAGCGGGTCCTGTAGGTATTTCTGAATCGCACGCTTTAGAGGACGCGCGCCAAATACCGGATCGTAGCCTTTATCTGCAAGGGTTTGAGTTGCCTCGCCGCTTAACGAGAGGGTCATCCGCCGCTCCGCCAATCGCTCCCTCAAATAGCCCAACTGAATTTCTACAATACTCGCAGTTTGCTCGCGAGTCAGGTTGCGGAAAACAATAATATCGTCGATCCGGTTTAAGAACTCAGGGCGAAAGTAGTTTCGCAATTCCTGGCGCACGCCTTCTTGAATACCTTCATATTCTCGTTCCCAAGCGTCCTTGGCGACTTCACCCTTATCCTGGAGCTTGGCCATTTGCATACCCGCGTCCTGGATCAGTTTTCCCGCCAAATTGGAGGTCATGAGGATCACCGTGTTTTTAAAATCCACCGTTCTCCCCTGCCCGTCCGTCAGGCGACCATCGTCCAATATTTGCAGGAAGACATTAAAAACGTCCGCATGAGCTTTTTCGATTTCATCGAATAGCACAACCGAGTAGGGTTTTCGACGGACCTGCTCGGTCAGGTAACCGCCCTCGTCGTATCCCACATATCCTGGAGGAGCGCCTATGAGCCGGGCGACGGTGTGCTTTTCCATGTATTCGGACATGTCGACGCGAATCACGCTCTGCTCGTCGTCAAACAAAAATTCCGAAAGAGATTTTGCCAGTTCGGTTTTTCCAACCCCCGTGGGCCCCAGAAACATAAACGTTCCGATGGGCCGATTGGGGTCCTGCAATCCCGAACGAGACCGGCGAATAGCATTGGAAACCAGTCGCACCGCCTCGTCTTGCCCTATCACGCGTTGATGCAAATGTTCTTCCATTTTGAGAAGACGGTCTTTTTGCGATTGTAAGATTTTATCGACGGGGATCCCGGTCCAACGCGTTACCACGGTTGCAATTTCCTCTTCGCCGACCTCCTCGTTCAACATTCTTTTACCGGATTGAAATTCAGACAGCTTTTTTTCAAGTCCCTCAAGTTCTTCGGCAAGGCGCGGCAAGGCGCCGTATTTCAATTCCGCCGCATCTTCCAGATTTCCTTCGCGCTCCGCCTTTTCGGCCTCCCGTCGGGCGGTTTCAATTTTTCCCTTGAGAGCCCGCCTTTCCTCGATGATTTTCTTTTCGCTTTTCCATTGTTCAATCGATTCCTCGCAGGAATTTTTTAAATTTGAAATTTCCTTTTCCAGAACTTCCAGACGGATTTTGGAATCCGGATCGCTTTCTTTCTTCAGAGCCTCGCGCTCAATTTCCAGTTGAGTGATTTTTCTTTGCTGGGCGTCGATTTCCGCAGGCATCGAATCAATCTGCATGCGCAGGCCGGACGCGGCTTCGTCGATCAGATCGATCGCCTTATCCGGTAAAAACCGGTCGGGAATATAACGATGCGACAGGCGCGCGGCGGCTAGAATCGCGGCGTCCTGAATTCGTACGCCATGATGCACTTCGTACTTTTCCTTCAAACCGCGCAAGATGGAAACCGTATCTTCCACCGACGGCTCCCCCACAATAATGGGTTGGAAACGTCTTTCCAGCGCTGCGTCCTTCTCAATATGCTTGCGATATTCGTTGAGAGTGGTGGCTCCGACGCAATGCAACTCACCCCGGGCCAACGCCGGTTTCAGCATATTGGAAGCGTCCATGGAACCTTCCGCAGACCCGGCCCCCACTAGAGTATGCAACTCATCGATAAAGAGAATGATTTCACCGTCGCTCTGTCCGATCTCCTTGAGCACGGATTTCAAACGATCCTCGAACTCGCCCCGGTATTTGGTCCCAGCTACCAGAGAGGCCAAATCCAGCATGATGATCCGCTTGTCTTTGAGACCTTCCGGGACGTCCCCATGCACGATGCGTTGAGCCAATCCCTCGACAATGGCGGTTTTGCCTACGCCGGGTTCACCGATCAAAACGGGGTTATTTTTGGTTCTTCGAGACAACACCTGGATCACCCGCCGGATTTCCATATCGCGCCCGATAACGGGATCAAGTTTTTCCGACTGGGCGCGTTCGGTGAGATCGATGCAATATTTCTCCAAAACCTGATACTTTGATTCGGGGTTTTGATCGGTTACCTGTTGATGGCCGCGAACGGCCAGTAAAGCTTTCAGCAAACCATCGCGATCCACTCCGAAAGATTTAAAAACCTTTCCTGCGCCGGAATTTGGGTTTCCAGCGACTGCCAATAGAACATGTTCCGCGCTGACAAACTCGTCTTTTATTTGGCGGGCCTCCTCGAAAGCCTTGTCGAAAATTCCCTTAAGCGTCTGGGAAATATAAACCTGGCCGGAACCGCTAACGTGTGGAAATTTTTTGATATTTTCTTCCAGGCCTCGATTCAAACCTGCGCAATCGACGCCCATTTTTTTTAAAACCGCTTGAGCGATTCCTTCGGGATCGTTGAATAAACAGGCAATCAGGTGTTCGTCTTCCAGAGCCTGGTGGCCTTTTTCCTCGCATAAAGACTGGGCGTCGGCTATCGCTTCCTGAAGCTTGATGGTAGTACGGTCGAATCGCATGGCTGGGTTTCCTTTCAGACAAAAATTGCTTCCTGAAAAGGAAATAAAACCGAAAAGGAGCCTTGTCAAGCTTTGGAGGGATTTTTAAAACGCCCGAAACGCTTCGGGCATTTTTTGAAAGATAGGGAAGAGGAGGGAATTGGGAATTGAAATTTATTCGATTCCCTGGGCGGCGAGCCAGCGTTCCACTTCCAGGGCGGCGGCGCACCCGGCTCCTGCGGCGGTGACGGCCTGTCGGTATTTATGGTCGTGGACGTCGCCTGCGGCAAAGACGCCTTCGCAGCTGGTTTCCTGGGTTCCGGGTTTGACCTTGATATAACCGGTTCCGTCGAGATCGATCTGTCCCTCAAAAATTTTGGTATTGGGGACATGGCCAATGGCGTAAAACAATCCCGCAAGTTCGATCTCCTTTTCTTCCTTGGTCTTTACGTTCTGGATTCGGGCGCCGGTCAAAAAATCTGTTCCTATCGAGTCTATTAAAACGGAATCCCAGACCATTTCAATCTTTTCGTTTTTCAGAGTGCGCTCCGCCATTATTTTGGAAGCGCGGAGTTCGTCGCGCCGATGGACCATATAAACTTTCGAGCCGAACTTGGTTAAATACATGGCCTCTTCGCAAGCAGTGTCCCCACCGCCGATAACCATCAACGGTTGGTTGCGGAAAAACGGCAACGCGCCGTCACAAACCGCGCAGGCCGACATTCCGTTGTTCCAGAGTTTCTCTTCGTTGGGCACACCCATGCGCCGGGCTGTGGCCCCGGTGCAGATGATCACGGAATGCGCCAGTTTTTCGGTTTTATCGCCTTTGATGCGAAACGGGCGTTGGCTGAAGTCGACTTCCTGGACGTCTTCCTGAACCATTTTGGTTCCAAAACGTTCCGCCTGTTTGCGGAACAGTTGCATCATTTCGGGTCCGTTGACCCCATCGGGGAATCCCGGATAGTTTTCGACGTCCGTGGTGGTGGTCAATTGTCCGCCTGCGGAACCGCCCATGACGTAGCCCTCGTACATGAAGGGAGCGAGGTTGGCGCGCGCGGAGTAAATGGCCGCGGTGTGCCCAGCGGGTCCGGACCCGATGATGGCGATTTTTTCTACGGGGTCTGACATTGAAACTGATCCTTTCTATGGTCGAGAGTGCGCGCATCGAAAACCGACGTCGCTGTAACTGAAATCGGGAAACCGGCTCACTCTGTCGGATGCTCTAATGAAATGGCGGGCGGAATTCCACGATCCGCCGCGCGCTACTTTTTCTTTTCCCTCGGCGGAGCCTTTGGGATTATCCGCAACGCTCTGGGTTTGGTAGGGGCCGTACCAATCGGCGACCCATTCATAAACGTTGCCGAGCATGTCGTGCAAACCCAGCGAATTGGCTTTTAACGATCCCACAAACTGCGGCGAGCCGCTGTTGTAGTTCAATCCGAAATGGGCGCCGCCCAGATCGTCCGCTTGCGCGGCGACTTCCCATTCCGTTTCGGTGGGCAAACGCGCGCTTCGCCAATGGCAAAAATCCGCCGCGTCCTTCCAGCGGACAAATACAGCGGGTTGTTTCATATAGGAAAAATCCTTGGGCCGACTTTCGTGCAAATCATTGGGTCGGCATTTAGACTCGACCACACATTCATAATACTGCTCGTTGGTAGCCTCGTACTTATCAATACTGTAGGCGTCCAGCTTCACCTTATGCGGCGTCTCGTCGGCGCACCAATCGGAACCGCTCTGCCGGTCCCAACAATATGTATCCCCAATGGAGTATTCGCCGCCCGGAATATCAATCATGTCCGAAGCCGGGACTTCCGCTCCGACAAGCGGCGCCGAAAACAAAAGCGCCGCCAAAGCCAGTATTCCTTTAGAAAGCATCCGATTCATTTTCATTGGAAATTATTTTTTATCCAGTTCCTTTAAAATCCGGCTCTGAATTTTTTGATAGTTTGCGGGAAGATTGATGGGTTTGAAAGCGTAATCTGACCGTACGCCTTTAATTTTTTTAGCATGGTAATTGTAGAGAAACTCGGTGAACTTTAGTCCGTTGGCCGTGGAAATAACAACCACCTTGTCCTTTTTTTTGATCACGCCTCGCTTGGCAAGCTTTTCCGTAACCGCCAGTGCGACGCCGGTATGCGGGCAGCATAAAAGCCCCGTCCGGTTCCCTTTGCCTGCGGCGTTTGCCAGTTCCTCTTCAGTCGCTTCTTCCACAATTCCGCGAAAGGCCTTCAACGCGCGAATGGCTTTATTGACGCTGACCGGGTTGCCAATCTGAATGGCGCTGGCCTGGGTTTTACGCGCTCGAATGGGTTTGAAGTTCTTAAACTCATTCTTAAAACTGCGGTACAACGGGTTGGCGCGCTCCGCCTGGGCGCATACAAGGCGGGGAAGTTTATTTATCAATCCCAATTCCTTGAGCATCAGGAACCCGTTACCAATCGCGCTGACGTTGCCAAGATTGCCGCCTGGAACGACGACAAAATCTGGAACCTCCCAATCGAATTGCTGGACCAACTCAAAACTGATGGTTTTCTGTCCTTCAATTCGCAGGGAATTCATCGAATTGGCGAGGTATATATTATTTGTGGAACACACTTCCTGAACCAGTTTCATGCATCCGTCGAAATCCGTATCAAGGGA
Organism: Nitrospinaceae bacterium; assembly: GCA_029261555.1. Taxonomy (GTDB): domain Bacteria; phylum Nitrospinota; class Nitrospinia; order Nitrospinales; family JACRGP01; genus JAJDBB01. The sequence continues at coordinate 17,836 of JAJDBB010000014.1, forward strand.
CAAAGTCATAACGCCGTGGGTGATTGGCTGAATGAGTTGGGGAAGCGAAATTTTATTTTTCGGGAGAAAGACGATTGCTGGAATCCCGGCCACGGCGCAATAGGCCGCCAGCGCGGCGGAAGTGTCTCCCGTGGAGGCGCAGGCCACGGCGCGAATTTCCTTTCCCTCGCTGATCATCTGCTTGACCATTGAAACCAGAACCGTCATTCCCAGGTCTTTAAACGATCCCGTGTGGGCCATACCACATTGCTTGATCCATAAATCATCCAACCCGATTTGGCTTCCCAGCCGGTCGGCCCAGAATAGATTGCTCCCGCCTTCATAGGTAGAAACAATATTTTCATTTTTCAGGTTGGGGCAAACCAGCTCCTTTTTGCCCCACACGGAACTGCCGTAAGGCCATTCGTGTTTGCGGTACCTTTTCTCGAACAAGTCTCGCCACTTTTTCGGCTTCCACTTTTTAAGCTCATCCATGTTGTGCTTGACTTCAAACAAGTCGCCGCAGTTATCGCAACGGTACTTGATTTCGTTGAGGGCAATCTTTTCTGGACAGCCGTTGATGCATTGAAACCAAGAGTTGGGTTTCATGTTCAGTTTTCCACTCGTATGAAGTTTGATTTTTGGCAAACGACCTCTAACCGGTCGATTTCACTCAAGGCGGCGCGGACGTTCTTCTCGACAGCCCGATGCGTCATGATAATCAGAGGAACGCCTTTCCCCTGCGGATCGCGTCCTCTTTGAATAACGGATTCAATACCGATGGAATGATCTCCCAGAATTCCCGAGATTTTTGAAAGCACGCCCGGTTGATCCAACACGCTGAAACGTAGAAAATATTCCGATTCGACGGCTTCAATATTCTTTAGAGGAATTTCTCCGACGTGTTTTCCCTGGTAGGATTGTGCCGGAAGCCTGTCTTTGGCGCCGGAAATAATGTTGCGGGCAATTTCCACGACGTCGCCAACGACGGCGCTCCCCGTGGGAAGCGACCCGGCTCCATGTCCCACCAAAATATTTTCCTCCATATAATTATCGCAAACGCGGACCGCGTTTAAAACCCCGTTGATGTTGGCCATGGAATGGCTTGCAGGAATCATGGCTGGATGCACGCGAACGTCCAACGCTGAGCCGTCGTATTTTGCGATCGCCAGCAGCTTGATGCGATAGCCAAATTCGCGCGCGCATTGTATGTCCTCCGGAGCAACTCTGGTTATTCCCTCGACGCAAATATCCTCCATGGCAATCCGTGCGCCAAACGCCAAGCGCGCAAGCAGGATGATTTTATGGGCGGAATCCATTCCCTCGATATCGAAAGTGGGATCGGCTTCGGCAAAACCTTTCTCCTGCGCCTCCTTGAGAGCCGTATCGAAGTCGCAATTTTCATCCGACATTTTGCTGAGTATGTAATTAGCCGTGCCGTTCACGATTCCTTCGATCACGCTAATATCGTTGGCGACCATGGCTTCTTTAAGGGAACGAATAATGGGAATGGCGCCGCCGACGGAGGCTTCGAATCCAATATTCAAATGTTTGTCTTCCACGGCGGAAAAAATCTCGTCGCCGTGTTTGGCCACTAAAGCCTTATTGGCCGTGACCACGTGCTTTCCCTTTTCAAGGGCTTTTAAAATAAAAGTTCGCGCCGGTTCGTAACCGCCGACCAACTCGATAACAATATCGATTTCAGGGTCGTCAAAAATCTCGTCCGCCTTATCGGTCAGAACGCCCGGAGCCACGGCCACTCCGCGGTCGGTCGTGATATCCAGATCGGCAATTTTGGCAATTTCGAGCGTGGCCCCCAGTCTCTTCTCCAGGGTCTCCCGACTCTGAGTAATGATCTTCACCACGCCGGCTCCAATTGTTCCAAACCCAATCAAGCCAATTTTTATCGTTTTCTTATTCATAAGTTCACGTCTTAGTTTTATAACAACTCGCGGATGCCACGAATCGCCTGGCGAGTCCGATGCTCGTTTTCTACCAAGGAAAAGCGGACAAACTCATCGCCGCCTTCGCCAAAACCAATCCCTGGGGATACGGCCACCTTGGCCTTGTCCAAAAGAAGCTTGGAAAATTCCACCGATCCCAAATGCCGAAGCTTCTCAGGAATTTGCGCCCAGACAAACATGGTGGCTTTGGGCGGTTCCACGGTCCACCCGATCCGGTTGAGTCCCTCGCATAAAACGTTTCGTCGGTTGTAATACGTGTCGCGTATACCCTCGACCCATTCGCGCGGCCCGTTCAGCGCAATCACTCCCGCAATTTGAATGGGGGTGAACATTCCATAATCCTGATAGCTTTTCAGTCGGGTGAGCGCATGGATGAGTTCGCGATTGCCGACGGCAAAGCCCACGCGCCAACCGGGCATGTTGTAACTTTTGGACAGGGTAAAAAATTCCACGCCCACGTCCTTGGCGCCGGGAACCTGCAAAAAACTGGGCGCCTTATAGTCTTCGAAAACGATGTCCGCGTAGGCAAAATCATGAATCACAATTAAATCGTGTTCCTTGGCGAACGCCACCACTCTTTCAAAAAACTCGATATCCACCACCTCGGTGGTCGGATTGTGCGGGAAGTTGATTACCAGGGCCTTTGGGCGCGGCCAGGTCCTTTTAAAAGCCTCCAACAGCGCTTCAAAGAAATCCGTATCCTTATTCAAAGGAACATTGATAACGTCGCAATTGGACAAAATAAAAGCGTAGGTGTGAATCGGATAAGTGGGCGTGGGCACCATGATGGAGTCGCCGGGACCCGTGATGGCCACCGCCAAATGTGAAATTCCTTCTTTGGAGCCGATGGTGGCAATGGCCTCGGTATCCGGATCCAGTTCCACCGAATAATTACGCATGTACCAATCGGTAATGGCCAGGCGGAGTTTATATACGCCCTTTGAAAGGGAATAGCGGTGGCTTTGCGGTTTCCGGGCCGCCTCGATCAGTTTATCGACAATGGGGTCGGGCGTCGGCTGGTCCGGATTGCCCATTCCAAAGTCGATAATGTCTTCACCCTGGCGACGGGCCTTAAGCTTCAACTCATTAATGATGTTGAAAACGTAAGGGGGCAACCGGTTGATTCTGGGAAATTCCCGCATGATTGGAAGGCCTTATCTATTGCTTACAAAAACAGCATGAATTTAAGAGGCTTATATAGGCGAGAGGTCATACTCTTCCCAAACAATAATAAAAACTCGCGTAAGATAGCACAATTCCCCGAAAGCGGCAAGGCAGGGAAAACGCCAATCTTCGACTAAAAACCGGGCTTCCACCGCTCTGTAAGAGAGTTTCAAAAATATTTCCGGGGCTAAAAAAATATTTTAGTCGCCATTCCAGAGACGTCTTTTTTCTTGATTCGCGGCGCGGGCAAAGAGTAGTATTCCCTTTTGGATTAACCGCCCATATTACCCATTCCCATCAAAGCAAATCCTCTGATTTATCGGCAAATTTTATGGACTATGCGAATACGATTCTCCTGGGAATCATCCAGGGACTCACGGAATTTTTACCGGTCTCCAGTTCGGGCCATCTGATATTAGCGCCCGTGGTTTTTGGCTTTAAGGACCAGGGGTTGGTGATGGACGTCATCCTGCATCTGGCCACCCTGCTGGCGATAATCATTTTTTTCCGCCAGGACCTGGCAAGTATACTGAAAGCCATATTTAACCCCAATGGAGACCCTGCCTACAAAAAATTAGGTTGGAGCATCCTGATTGCCACCATCCCGGCGGGAATCGTCGGCTTGCTTCTTGAAGATTGGATCGAATCCAATTTGCGCAGTTCCACTTTCGTTGCATGCAACCTGATTTTCTGGTCGCTGGTTTTTTGGATTGCGGACAGAAAAGCCGCAAACGCCCCGACCTCGGACGTCCGCGAATTGAGTTTTGCCCAGGTATTTTTTATCGGTTGCGCCCAGGCGGTGGCGCTTTTGCCGGGAACTTCACGCTCGGGAATAACCATCGCAGCGGGTTTGTTTGGCAATTTGTCCAGAGAGACGGCGGCCCGGTTCTCTTTCTTACTGGGAACGCCCATTATTTTAGCTGCGGGAACGCATAAATCCCTGTTAATTTTTACGGCGTCGGGAAACCATTTGGACGTTGGGATGGGGGAACTGGCGACGGGATTTTTAATCACCTTTGCGGTGGGTTATCTTTGCATAAAGGTTTTGCTGAACGTCGTGAAACGCTTCGGCCTTTTGCCCTTCATTATTTATCGAATTCTACTCGCCTCGTTGATTTTAGTTTTTTATTAAGCCCCAAAAATTTGCATAAAAAAAGCCGGTCGGGAAAACCCGACCGGCTTTATTATTTTGTTCCCGCAGGAACGAAACGATGATTAGTTACAGGTTACGTTCATCGGAATCGTGCCGGTGTTGGTGATACGAACTTCGCCGCTGATGTCGCCAATGCTGTCGCCACGGCTGAAATTATTCTGACCTTTCAAGGTAACTTTCTTCGCGCCCATGCTGTGATACTCCTGGGTATGCGCCTTGCTGTTAGGTCCTTTTCCGGGGATACCTTGCTCGTCATTTCCCAAAGTAATCGGAATCGTCGTGAAGTTGGAAGACTTCCAGATCACTGCATTTGCATTTTCGCGATCTGTTGAATGCGATCCATTAGCTTCCAGAGTGATGGAACTGGCGTTGTTGCAACTCGTTTTGCCGCCCGGAGCCAAAGACCCGGCTGATGCGCTTGATGCGAAACAGAATACAGCAAAAACGACAATGCTAACCAAAACAGTTTTTTTCATAGCTTCATCCTCCCTACCCAAGTTAAGATTTAAAAACATTATAAAAGACTGTTCGAGGTAAATACCTGTAAGGTCCACCCCCATTTAACAAATTCCAATATGGAATACAGGTCACGTTTATTACCGCTCAACTTAGCCTTTGGAAACGCAAAAGACAACCATAATCCAGCGCTTTTCTTCCCTAGGCTAAATGTCGGGGTAAGTATACCCCTGTGACCAAACATGTCAACATTTTATTTTAAAAATCCACAACTTATTTGTCTTCATATTGGCGGTGTTTTTCTAAGGAACCTTCAAAGCAAATAAAATCAATTTCCTTACTTATTTTTAGGCCGAAAATATTTTAAAATACCTTAAAATTCAATGTGTTATTCAGATAGCGCTTCAAAGCCCACACCCTCCATTCTATAGCCATGACGTATTTTTTAATAATTCCCCTTGGCCAATAGTTCTCGAACCCTCATTGGCCCCCAAGGTCACTTTCCCCTCCAAAACCGCCGAACCTTCAAAAGTTATATCCCCCTCCAGCGTCAACGATTCCAAGTTTATTATATCGGGGATCGATTTAAAGCGGGAATTATACCCATCCAGCCGGTCGAACGGAGCGCCAAAGTTGACGTTCGGCAACTCTTTAATTGTCCGTTGAGAATTGATCCGCATGCGGCCTTCGTCAAGCTCGAACAGGTTGGACTGAACCAGGAACAAATCGCTGGTCCTTTTAACGGGACGGAACCTTTCCCTGGGAACCAGCAACCCCACTGCGCCTGGGAAAAATTCAATGGCGGCGCCGATCGCGGTTTCCAATTGAACAACGTCGACCCCTCCCACCGTTTTATTATTGACGATCAGCTCCAGCCCCAAGGCCCCCCGCTCTAATTTTTTCGCAAGGCTCCGTAGATTGATCCAGATATTGTTCGTGCTGAAAGTCGAAAATTTCTCCACATTGCAAAACTCGTCGACGCGCTCTTCTGGAACCTGGGCGATTTCCAACAGCCGCAAACGATCTCCTTCATTATAAATCGTTCCGCCCTTCACGTCGGCCAGGGTTTTCGGCGTCAACTCCATTAAAAATGGAACGTCATGCTCTATCATATAGGTCAGGATTTTTTCATCCCAAACGGCGCCGAGATTATCCGAATTGGAAAGGAATAAAATGTCCCGGCCCTGGCGCAACCAGTTATCCAGAAGTCCCCGGTTGGCAATGCAATGATAAAAGTCGCCGTGTCCCGGCGGGTACCAGGCTTCTCTGCCAAATTCTTTTTCGTCCAGCAGGCTCCCGTCGGTTTTTTGAATTCTGGGAAACCGGCTCTGCTCAAACGCTTCAATACTCAGCAAACCGCTATAGCTTTCCAAAGCTCTTGCCGTTTCCGCCTGAGTGTAAAAACTGTTCATTAATACGAGCGGAATTTTCGTATTATATTTCCGGTTGGCGGCGACAAGCTGATCGACCATCAGGTCCAAAAAAGTTTTACCTTCCTTGACCACGATTAAAGACTTGGGTCCAGAACATCCCATGGACGTCCCCAAGCCCCCGTTCAATTTGCAAACAACCAGCCGGGAAAGATAGTTCTCCAATTGGGCGGAATCCGGCGACGGCAGATTGTCCCAACTCAACATCTCGCTCGCATGAGGCGACTGGATGGACTCCCACTCCGCAACCTTTGCGGGTCCCTGCTGAAACTTTTTGTATAAAGACAAAAAGTATTCGGCCTCTGGACCCTCAAGGCCTACCTCGGATAACTTTTTTAATAAACTTTCCATTTTTAACAAATTGTACGATTGGAGTTTAATCTCGGCGCTATAATAAGCGGAATCACTGACAGTCTGATTAGGAAATGAATTTCGCGCCGATCTCGGCGACGATTTCCTTATACCTCAACTTTAGGCGAAAGACGAGCCGTGGACAAAAAAACTTGGGCCAATCTTCATCAATGCTTCCGCGAAAACTCCGCGGAAGCGTTGCAACAGTCCTTTCAGTTTCATTTGAGGTACACCCAGGCCAAGGACGAATACTCTGCCACGGCCCACGACCTCTACAACAGCATCGCCTACGCCGTGCGCGACCGCCTGGTCGACAAATGGACCGAGACTCAGGAATCCTATTACGACCAGGACGTCAAGCGCGTTTACTTTTTGTCCATGGAATATCTGGTCGGACGCACCCTGTCCAATTACATGATCGACCTGGAAATCCGCCCGGAAATCAAACAAGCCTTGAAAGCGCTGGGGCATGAGTTGGAAGAAATCGAAGACAACGACGTAGAGCCGGGGCTCGGCAACGGGGGCCTGGGCCGCCTGGCCACCTGTTTCCAAAACTCTCTGGCTACCTTGAGCCTGCCTGCATGTGGGTACGGCATCCGCTACGAATTCGGGATTTTCTACCAGAAAATCCGCAACGGTTTTCAAACGGAAACTTCCGACAACTGGAACCGGCGCGGCAATCCCTGGGAAATCCCCCGCCCCGAACTCATGTTCCCGGTAAAATTTTTTGGAAAAGTTGTGGAGTCCAAAAGCCCAACCGGCCAACCCGTGTACGAGTGGGTGGACGCCCGCGATGACGTGATGGCGATGGCCTACGACATTCCCGTCCCCGGTTATAAATGCGAAACCGTGAACACGCTTCGTCTGTGGAGCGCAAAATCGACGCGCGAACTGGATTTTGAATTTTTTAATACCGGGGATTACTTGCGCTCCGTCAGCCTTAAAGCGGATACGGAAAATATTTCCAAGGTTCTTTATCCCAACGACAATATCGACCAGGGAAAGGAATTGCGCCTGAAACAGGAGTACTTTTTCGTTTCGGCTTCTCTGCAGGATATCATCCGGCGCTACAAAAAAAACCATCCTACCTTCGATCAGTTCAGCGAGAAGGTTGCAGTTCAACTCAACGACACGCATCCCTCCCTGGCGGTTCCCGAATTGATGCGCCTACTGATCGACGTCGAAAAACTCAGTTGGGAGCGCGCCTGGAAAATCACCGTCGAAACTTTTGGTTTCACCAACCACACCATTTTGCCCGAGGCCATGGAAAAATGGCCGGTGCATCTGATGGAATACCTGCTTCCCCGGCACCTGCAAATCATTTACCAGATCAACGACCATTTCCTCAAACAGATTCGCGCCGACTTTCCCGGCAACGACGAATTGGCCCGGCAAGTATCCATCGTCCAGGAAACTCCCGAGAGATCCATCCGCATGGCCCATCTGGCCATTGTGGGAAGTCATAAAACCAACGGAGTGGCCCGCCTGCATACCGAGATTTTAAAGAACCGCGTGTTCAAACCTTTCTACCAAATTTTCAGCGACCGCTTCCACAACAAGACCAATGGAATCACCCCCCGCCTGTGGCTAAAAACCTGCAATCCGGAGCTTGCGGAATTGATCACCAGCATTATCGGCGACCAATGGATCACGCAGTTGGATGAACTGAAAAAGCTCGTTCCTCTGGCCGATGACGCCGCCTTCCGCGAACAATGGGCGACAATAAAAATGAACAACAAAAAGAACCTGGCGAAATACATCGACTGCCTGTTAGGAATCAGCGTCAACGTCGATTCAATCTTCGACGTGCAAATCAAACGCATCCACGAATACAAACGGCAACTCTTAAATATTCTCCACGTCGTCGCGCTTTACAACCGCATCAAGGACGGCAAGGGCGACGGACTGGTTCCCCGCACCGTGATATTTTCCGGCAAGGCGGCGCCGGGGTATCATCAGGCGAAACTCATCATCAAACTGATTCATAGCGTCGGAGACAAAGTAAACCATGACCCGGACGTCGGCGACCTTTTAAAAGTCGTTTTCATCCCCAACTACTCCGTATCCAAAGCGGAAAAAATTATCCCGTCAGCCGACCTTTCGGAACAAATTTCCACCGCCGGATGGGAGGCCTCGGGCACGGGCAACATGAAGCTAGCCTTGAACGGCGCCCTGACCATCGGGACCCTCGACGGCGCAAACATAGAGATCATGGAGGAAGTTGGAAAAGAAAATATTTTCATCTTCGGCCTGGAGGTTGAAGACGTTCAAAAACTGGACCAGGACGGCTACCAGCCGCGCGATTTTTACGACAAGAACCAGACGCTCAAACGCGCGCTGGAAATGATCCGCTCCGGTCACTTTTCTCCGGAGGATCCCGCCCTCTTCCACCCCATAGTCAACGCGCTTTTGAGCGGCGACACATTCAAAGTCATGGCCGATTTCGAAGCCTATTGCCAATGCCAGGAAAACGTTGCAAAAGAATATGCCGACCCAAAACTCTGGTTCAAAAAATCCATCCTCAACAGCGCCAATATGGGGAAATTTTCCAGCGACCGGACCATCCAGGAATACTCCCGGGACGTCTGGAACATACAACCCGTTCGCCGCTCCTAATAATTTCTTATGATTATTTTTAATAAAAATATTTACCAGCCCCGGCCCGACCAGCTCGATCCCCTGCATATGGAAAATGCGGACAATCCTAACTTTAATCTCAATCCTTATGATTTGTTTCTGACCGTGTTGACCCAGGACCGACGCCTGTTCATTGGCCTGGACCGCATGGACAAAACCGAATTGGATGAAAAAATGCCAATCATTTTTCCAAACGCATCGCGTTTCGGCGACCTCGACGTGTTGAACCAACTTTCCAGACGCCTGCTGGAAGCGCTTGTCGACCGGTCGCGCTGGTACGAAATGAACTCCTATCACGCCTGCTATCTATACGACGCCCTGTTCAGCATGGTGGAGGACTACAGCTACTCCGACTTGGCGGAGCGCATGGAAATTTTCCCTGAGCATGGAGGCGAGGCGATCGATTTAAATGCGTTCATCAACGAGTACTTTTTAAACACGCTGTTTTTGGTCCACCCCGACCGGTTCGACAAGCTTAGCCCGGAAGAACTCGAAGAACGCTATCGTCAGAATCCCTGCCTGTTTGCCGTCGTCAACCGGCTCACCCCCAGTCCCGAGGAAATCCTGTTGACCCAGCACACGACCAACCCCTACGAACCGGAGCAACCAAACAATTGAGGATAAAAAATTGAAATACCCCAAAAGTCCTTATGAAAAAGAAGGCGGACTGTACCACTTCCCGCGCATGCTGGATAAAATTCGCATGCATGAAAAAGGGGAACTGAACGCCTCCTACGACCCTCGGCTGGGAAAGGGATTCGATTATTTTTTATGCAAGTTTCTGGGCGTGGAATATCAAGACGTCATCGAACAGGGGAAGGCGGGTCAAACGGATACCGACATTCTTGAATGGTGCTACGAAACCGGAAGGCGGAGAGACGAGTACGATTGCATGCTGTTCAACAAGTTCTTACAGAAACTCGGTTGGCGCGACGAAGACAACGGAATCACCGGGCGGCTTAAGAATTACAAAAGGGATCTCAACCTTGAACGCGACGATATAGAAACCATCTTCGACCTCATCGAAGTTGACGAGAAAAGAAAAGATTAAGCGCTGGCGAAGGACTCAGCCTGATATCTTGGCCGTCTACCCTGTTAATCCTGTCTAGATTTTTTTTATTGGGACGGCGCCTACGCCGCCAGCGTCACGCTGGCCGGCTTGAATCGCGTTGGCAATGATGATAGGCTAATTCTTTGGAAATTGGCCGCCCGCTACGGGTCGCCTTGACGTCCAAATCTCCCGAGACAAAACGCCATGCTTGTCTTCAAAAATAATATTTACGAAGCCAAAAGCGTTTTCCCCTCCACCGGAACCCAGTCCGACCCGGAGCTGACTCACGGCCTGGACCCTTACGAATTCATCAAAATTTCCCTGCTCGAAGAAAAAGACGTCGTGCAGTTTGTTGAAAAACAGCCGCGCACCTTCTGGGACGAGGACGCGCGCAATTTTTATCCCAACGCCTGCAAGTTCGGGTCGTTCCTCACCTTGCGCAAATTCCTGTTCATTCTGCTTGAAGGGCTGGGCGCCAAACCGGCCTGGCACGAAATGAACGCCTACCATTTCTGCTACCTGTACGACGTGCTGAGTCGGAATGCTTTCAACTACAACGCGGACAACCGGGAAGAGCGCATCAACTCCCTGCCCCATTTAAACGCGCGTCCGCTGAACTTCAACCTCTTTGTCCGCGACTACTTTTTCAACACGGGATTCCTGACCAGCCCGGACCATTTCAATTCCCTCTCCGGCGCCGAGAAAAAGGAAAAGGGAATGGACGTACCCTGTCTCTTCTCCGTTATTAACGGACTCAAACCCTGCCTCGATGAAATGGTCCTCAAGGAAACCCGGGACTACCCCTACACGCTTTACGTTTGAAAAATTTTTATCCATCCCCCGCTTACATTCTTTTTCATCCCCGATAGATGTTAAAATGCTCTGCGTTTTGATCGAAAAATCGTAGACTCAACAGGAGTAACATCGAATCTTCCCTGTTTAACTTCCGACAAGGAAGACGGGTCGATGTGAAAAATTATCGCAAACTGCCCCCACGGCGAGTGGTGGAGGATTAAATTTTGAAAAAAGTTGTCACCGCCGGACAGATGCAATCCATCGACCGGCGCGCTATAGATAAATACGGAATCCCCGGCCTGGTCCTTATGGAAAACGCCGGACGCGAGTGCGCCGAGCGTATCTGGCAAAAATATTCCGCCATGCCCGACGGCAAAATTCTTATCTTCGTCGGCAAAGGCAATAACGGCGGCGACGGCATGGTGATCGCCCGACACTTATTGAACAAAGGAGCCGAGGTCCGGGTGTTTCTCCTGGCCAAACATTCCGAGTTGAAAGGCGACGCCAAAACCCACGCCGACGCGGCGTTCAGTATGGAAGCGCACATCCGGGAAGTCGACGAATCGAAATTAAAATACCTCGACCACAGCCTGCGCCATTGCCGGATCGTCGTCGACGCCCTGTTCGGCTCCGGCCTGACCCGGCCCGTCGAGGGGATTTACGAAAAAGTCGTCGACAAGATCAATCAGTTTGAAAATTACGTGGTCGCGGTAGATATTCCCTCGGGGATCGACTCCGACAGCGGACAGATCATGGGTCCCTACATAAAGGCCGACCTGACCGTGGCGCTGGCTCAATATAAAAGGAGCCATTTATTACACCCGGCGGCGGAGGCAATGGGAGAAATTCAACTGGCGGATATTGGAATCCCGCAAGGCGCTGTGGACGAGGAATCGGTAGCCCTGTACCGGGTGGAAGAGTCGGACGTGCGCCCCCATTTCAAAAAACGCCGCGCCAATTCGCATAAAGGCAGTTACGGTCACGCTCTGGTGGTCGCCGGGGCAAGAGGCAAATGCGGCGCCGCAGGACTGGCCGCGTTGGCGGCCTTGCGCATGGGAGCCGGACTCGTCACACTGGCCGTTCCAGAGTCCTGCCTTGCCGGACTGGAATTCAATCCTCTGGAGGTGATGACAGTGGGCCTGCCGGAAACTCCGGATGGAACCCTGGATGTCTCGGCGGAAAGCGCCCTGCTGACGCATTGCGAAGGCAAGTCCGCCCTGGCGCTAGGTCCGGGCCTGTCCACTCACCCGCAAACCGCCGCGCTGATAAAAAGTATCCTGCCAAAAATATCCTGTCCCATGGTAATTGACGCCGACGCTATAAATATCCTGGCGGATAGCCAGGTAGTTTTGTCGCAGTTGCAGGCAGAGACCGTATTGACCCCGCATCCCAAGGAATTTTCGCGTATTTCGGGTTGGAGCGTCGAGGAAATCCTGAACTCGAAAATCGAAAAGGCGCTAGAGTTTTCGCAAGAATACACGGTCGGATTGCTCCTCAAGGGCGCCGGGTCTATTCTTGCCTGCCCCTCCGGCGCGGCTTATATCAATTCCACGGGAAACCCCGGCATGGCCACCGGCGGCTCGGGCGACGTGTTGACCGGCTTCATCGCCGGACTCCTGGCGCAGGGATTCAACGTTCAAGACGCCGCGCTGTGCGGCATGTACCTGCACGGCCTGGCGGGAGACGTCTACGCCGAGGAAAACAGCGAGGCTTCCCTCATCGCCGGCGATTTACTGAGAACATTACCCACCGCGATTAAACGCATTCTCAACCAGCCATGATCTTTACAACACATAGCGGCGAGGAGACCCAGGATCTGGGGACGCGGCTGGGACGGCTACTGAGTTCCGGCGATATCGTTCTATTATTTGGCGACCTGGGCGCCGGCAAAACTACGCTCACTCAGGGGATAGCCCGCGGAATGGGAGTGAATCCCGACGAGTACGTGCGCAGCCCCACCTTCACTCTGGTCAACGAATACGCCGGGAAATTCCCCATTTACCACATCGACCTTTACCGTTTGGACTCGCTGGCGGAAATTGAGAACATCGGACTGGAGGAAACCCTGTTCGGAGGTGGCGTTTCTATAGTCGAATGGGCGGAAAAACTTTTCCGAAGTCCCGGAGAACCGCCCGGATTGGGAATCACGCAAAGAATAGAAGTGGAAATCTCGTGTCTCGGTGAAAATGAACGCCGCCTGGAGGTACGGCCCAGGGAAATGGCCACTCAAAGCCATCCCATTTTTTCTTTACAATAAGCCCACAATGCGGCATAATCTTTGCTAGGTATGGCAATTGCATATCAAAAAACTATCTTTATATTTAATACGTTAATGATAGATAAGATTCGCAAATTTTTGCTGATATCCGCTTTGGGACTGGTTTTAATTTCTGCATATTTTCTTTACACAAAGTATCAGACGGTGAAGCTTCCCGTCGAGATCAGGGCCACCCAGGACGGCGTGGACGTGACCATAGAAAACTTTAAAGTAGTACATGAGGAAGATGGTCATACCGCGTGGGAATTAATAGCAAAATCTGCCAAGATAAATAACGAAAAAAAAGTGACTCATTTAAGCGACGTCTGGGTGAAGGTGGACGCCAAGAACAAACATGTTTATTGGGTTTCAGCGGACCAGGGAGTTTTGGAAAACGAGACCCAGGATTTTGTTTTGGAAGGAAATGTAAAATTCACCGCCAAGGCGGATTCCATTATAAACAAATTCAAGAAAAACCAGCCTGAACCACAACCCCTACCTACCCTTGAACAAAAAACACAATAAATTTATAGCCATTTTAATCTCCGGCCTGATATTTTCCGGCGCCCTTTTTCCAGTTGTTTCCTGGGCGCAAGGTGGTGAAGACGAGGAGTCTCCCATAGAAGTAGTTTCCGACCGAATGCGCTCCGAGGCCAAGAACGACAAGATCATTTTTTCGGGGAATGTCGTGGCCGATTGGGGCGAATTGGAAATCCGTTGCGACGTCATGGAAATTTACAATTCCAGCAAAGGAGAAGGCGGCGCCGATCAGGTGATCGCCATTGGCAACGTTAAGCTTAAAAAGGGAACCCGTCGGGCCGAAGGAGACAAGGCTATCTATCTCGACAAAGACCAAAAAGTGATTTTAAGAGGATCCCCTTATGCGACCGCCTGGGAAGAGGACAATATCATTGAGGGCAAGGAAATGATTTTTTACCTCGAATCCGACCGTTTTTTGGTCAAAGACCGGGTAAAAATGAAGTTTTTCCCCAAAAAAGACTCTCCTGGAAAGAGCAACTAGCGTTTTGACTGTGAATAAGCCCGAACCTCAATCCAGGACAATAAGCGGAACAAAAGTCCTACGGGCTGATAATCTGGTTAAATCCTACCGGAGCCGCAGGGTCGTCAACAATATTAGTATTGAGGTAAAGCGAGGAGAGATTGTGGGCCTTCTGGGGCCCAATGGCGCAGGAAAGACCACGACATTTTACATGGTGGTCGGCCTGACGCGCCCGGACTCAGGAAGGGTTTCCCTGGACGAGGAGGACGTCACTCGTTATCCGATGCACATGCGCGCCCGCAAAGGGGTGAGCTACCTACCGCAGGAGCCTTCGGTATTCAGGAAGCTGACAGTCGAGGAAAATATCGTTGCGGTTCTGGAATCGTTCAAGCTATCAGATTTTGAAAGAAAAAAGCGCGCGCGGGCTTTATTGCGGGAACTGAATATTCTGCACATAAGAAACTCGAAGGCCTATTCGCTATCCGGCGGGGAACGCCGACGCGTGGAGATCAGCCGAGCTTTGGCGACCTCGCCAAAATTTATTTTGCTGGACGAGCCGTTTGCCGGCATAGACCCCATCGCCGTCGCGGACATTCAAAGTATTATCTCGCATTTGAAGGACCGGGGAATCGGCATTTTAATCACCGACCACAATGTAAGAGAAACCCTGACGATTACGGACAGGGCCTACATCATCAACGAGGGAGCCATCATCAGCGCCGGCTTGCCGGCCCAAGTCGCCCAGGACGAAAAGGTGAAGCAAATTTACCTGGGCGAGCGGTTTTCTTTTTAGGGGATTGAGCGTATGGGCATGGAAATGAAGCTGAATCTCAAATTGGCTCATAAGCTGGTCATGACCCCTATGCTCCAGCAGGCCATCAAGCTTTTGCCGCTGGCCCGCCTGGAACTCGCCCAACACGTTCAACAGCAAATCATCGACAATCCGGTTCTGGAGGAGATTCTTGAAGACGAGGAGGAAACTGAAATCGTCGACGAGGATGAAGATTTTCAGGACGGCGCCTCAACGGAAAATGAAACCAATTCAGAAGAGGAATTGGAAAACTCCAAGGAAGTCGAATTCGACGAAGACAGTATTTCCCAATCGATAGCGGAATCCGAGCTCAACAACACCTCCTCCATTACTCAGCAGGAAGTCGAATGGGACAATTATTTCCAGGATAATATCGACCGGGGAAGTTCGGCGGGCGATTACCTGGAAAAACCCTCCATTGAAGCCACCTACAAGGTCGACCCCACCCTGAACGACCATTTGCTCTGGCAGTTGAACCTTACGGTCGACAGCGAAAAAGACAAGGTCATCGGGACCTGCATCGTCTGGAACATTCGGAAAGACGGCTACCTTGATATGGAACCCGCGGAAATAGCCGAGCTCGCGGGGGCCAATGAGGAGGAAGTTCTAAACGTTCTAAAAATCATCCAAAACTTTGAACCGTTGGGCTGTGGCGCCCGCTGCCTGCAGGAATGCCTGACGATTCAGGCCAGAGCCCTACCCGACCCAGACCCTCTGGTGTTGGCCCTGATCGACTCCTACCTGGACCGCCTGGAAGACCGAAATTTCCCCAAAATAGCCGCCGAGCTTAAAACGGAACCGGAGGAAATTGCCAGGGCTTTGGAAAAAATCAGGGAGTTCGATCCCAAACCCGGCTTGTCGTTAAGTTCGGAGGGAATTGATTATGTGATTCCGGACGTCATTGTCGTCAAAACCGAGGCGGGTTACGATATCGTATTGAACGAGGAAGGCGTCCCAAAAGTCCGGTTGAATTCCTATTATGAAGACCTGCTAAAAAACACCTCGGAGACCCAGACCAAGGAATTCCTCGACGAAAAACACCGGTCCGCCGTTTGGCTGATTAAAAGCATCGACCAAAGGCGGCAAACAATTTTCAAGGTGGGGAAAAGCATCATCAAGCAACAAGAGGAGTTTTTGGACCATGGACTTTCATTTTTGAAACCCATGGTGTTGAGGGACGTCGCCTTGGACATTGAAATGCACGAGTCCACCGTCAGTCGCATAACGACCAATAAATATATCGACACGCCCCAAGGTATTTTCGAGCTAAAATTTTTCTTCCACAGCGGCATTAAATCCTATATTGGAAATAATATGTCGTCCATCAGGGTCAAAAGCATGATCAAGGATCTTATCGGAGAGGAGAACCCGGAAAAGCCTTATACGGACGATGAAATGGTGCAGGTTTTGATGCGAAAAAACGCGAAAATCGCCCGGCGGACCATCACTAAATACCGAAAGGAACTAAACATACCCCCGGCAAGCAAACGAAAAAAACTCTATTAATCGCCTTCCTTTTGTTGAGCGATTTGTGTAAGCTAGGCGCCCCTGAAAACGCCGAAACAATTTAAAATCCATTCCCAGGAGCAGGTTAATGAAACTAACAGTGACAGGCCGACATATTGAGATCACTGAAGGCATCAAGGACCATTTGAATCAAAAAATCGAAAAAACTCTTCCCAAAATGGAAGAGTCTACGGACATTCATATCGCCCTCGCGGTCGACAAACACAGACACCATGTAGAAGTAACTCTCAAAGCAAAAAACCTGTCGCTTCATAGTAAAAGCGAAACCGACGATCTTTATACCGCCATGGATACCGCTCTGGAGAAGATGGACAAACAAATCCGGAAGGAAAAGGACCGCCGTCTCAGCCTTAAAATAAAGCAGGGAACCGAAGAGAAAAAGAATCAACCTCTCTGAACGTATCCGGCAAAACCTTTCCTCATGTTAGCCAACTATGAAAATCGCTGAGATTTTTCCCAGGGACCATGTCGTTCCGGACTTAAAAGGGACCGACAAGCAGGCCATCCTAAGGGAGATGTGCGAACACCTCTCGCAACTCGGACTCGTCGGTGAAACGGAAAAGTTGTTTGACACTCTCATGGAAAGAGAAAAGCTTGGAAGCACGGGGATTGGGGAAAATGTGGCCGTGCCGCACGCAAAATCCGATTCTACGGACCGTCTGTTGTGCCTTTTTGGCCGCTCCATCGCGGGGGTGGAATTTGAGTCTCTGGACAAGCGCCCCGTAAACTTTGTTTGTTTGCTGATCGCCCCTCCCCATTCCACTGGCCAGCATTTAAAAGCCTTGGCGCGCATTTCCCGTCTGCTTAAAAACCAGGATCTGCGAGCAAAAATCCTCCAGGCAAACAACGCGAATGAAATCTATTCGGCATTGATCGATGAAGATTCCAATTTTATCTAAAAAAATAATTCTCGCAGTTTTTCCGGCCTCCTCCTTTGCCTCCTTTCATGGCCGCCCCCACCGCGCTTCGACGTCGAGGCCTTCATGTTAAAAGGAATCTCCGTTTCCAGCGGCGTTGCCATAGGCAAAGCCTATTTGCTGGACCGATCCAGAGTTTGCGTGCTGAAAAAGAAAATCCAGCCCCGGAATATTGAAAAAGAGATCAACAGATTCCAGGAAGCCATCGACCAATCCAAGCGCCAGTTGCAGGAAATAAAAAACAAAGCGGGAAAGGTGGCCGATAAATACGCCATCATTCTCGACACCTACATGCTCCTGCTCGACGACGAGATCCTGGTCAGCGAAACCATCGAAAATATCCGCAGCGAGCAAGTCAACGCCGAATGGTCGTTGACTCTTGTTTTGAACAAATTCAACACGCTCTTCGAAAACATGAACGACGAGTACCTCAAGGGGAAGCAGGACGACCTGGACCTGGTGGTACACAGGATTCTGCGCAACCTTCTAGGACACGATCAGGAAACCCTTGCGGACGTCTCCGAACCTGTTGTGGTCATTTCTCATTCCCTGAGTCCTTCCGATACGCTGACCATGTCGAGAAACCACGTTCTGGGAATGGCGACCGAAGTCGGCGGAAAAACCTCCCACATAGGAATATTTTCGTCCGCTCTGGGAATTCCAGCCGTGGTGGGAATCAAAGACTTGACGTTTAAAGTTAATACGGGCGACCAGGTCATCATCGACGCCATTGAAGGCGAAGTGATCGTCAACCCCGACAAGGCCGTTTTAAAAACTTACCTGAAGAAAAAGAAAAATTATCAAAACTACGAAAACAAGCTATTGGAGGAAATTGATTTAACAGCCGAAACGCTGGACGGAAGGCCCATTCATCTTGCCGCCAACATAGAGATGGAACATGAAATAAAATCGGTGAAGAAATTCGGAGCGCGCGGCGTCGGTTTGTTTCGCACCGAATTCCTATACCTCACCTCGTCTTCAATGCCTACGGAAAACAGCCTTTTCAACACGTTTAAAAAGGTTATTGAAGGAGCGGAACCCCACCCCGTGGTCATCCGCACTTTGGATATTGGGGGAGACAAGCTTTTAAAAAATGGCGGGCACGACCGGGAAGACAACCCAGCCCTGGGCTTGCGCGGTATTCGCATGTCGTTGCACGATCCGGAATTCTTCATTATCCAGATACGGGCAATTTTGCGGGCCAGTCTCTTTGGCAAAGTAAAAATTCTTTATCCCATGATTTCCAACGTCGATGAAATCGCCCAGGCCAATGAAATCCTTGAAAAAGTAAAAAAAGAGTTTCTGGAAAATCAAATCCCCTTCGACGACGATATCGAAATCGGCGCCATGATTGAGACGCCCGCCGCCGCCCTTTCGGTCAAACACATACTGAAAGTCGTCGACTTTATCAGCGTGGGAACCAACGACCTGATCCAATACGTCATGGCGGTGGACCGCACCAATGAAAATGTGGCGCATTTGTATCAGCCGTTTCATCCTGCAGTCCTGAAAATATTAAAGGAAATTTTTCTGGCCGCCGAGCAATCGAAAAAACCTCTTACCATTTGCGGGGAATTGGGCGGCGACCCCAGGGCGACCATGCTGTTATTGGGATTAGGGCGGGTGGATCAATTGAGCATGGACCCACATTCTATTCCCAAAGTAAAAAAAATAATTCGAAATATCCGTCTCGACCAGGCCAGGGAATTTGCCAATCAGGTTCTGGAAATGTCTTCCATCAAGGAGATCAACCAGTTTATCTCGAAAGAAATGCGAACGCGCTTTCCCTCGGATTTTGATCGCGACCAGACCTTTGAGGAAAAACCGGGAAAAACCTGTTAGAATATTTTATTCATTCCGACTCGCAAAGATTCATTCCATACCAATCTAATATCATCCCAAACCATCACCGACAAAACAGAGGGGAGTTCTATGAGCATAGGAAATTTTCTATTCACGTCAGAATCCGTATCGGAGGGCCATCCCGATAAAATTGCAGACCAGATTTCTGACGCCATTCTGGACAGCATACTCGCGCAGGACCCACACGCCCGCGTGGCTTGTGAGACCATGATCACTACGGGATTCGCCACCGTGGCCGGCGAAATCAGCACCAATTGCTATATTGAGGTTCCCAGCATCGTGCGGAAAACCATCCAGAGAATCGGATACGACCATTCCGAAAAGGGCTTTGACTTTGAAACCTGCGGCGTGTTGGTCTCTTTCGACGAGCAATCCCGGGACATCGCCCAGGGCGTGGACGACGATAAAAAGGAACAAGGCGCAGGCGACCAGGGAATGATGTTTGGTTACGCCTCCAATGAAACGCGGGAATTAATGCCCATGCCCATCATGTACGCCCACAAGCTGGTGCGGAAATTATCTGAGTTGAGAAAAAAAGGCGTCCTCCCCTACCTCAGGCCGGACGCCAAATCACAGGTGTCGGTCCGTTACGTAGACGGAAAACCCGTCAACATTGAAACGGTCGTCATATCCACCCAGCACGACGCCAAAGTTTCCAACAGCCGATTGAAAGCCGACGTTAAAAAACTGGTCATCGAAAAAGTCATCCCGGAAAAGTTTCGCGCCAAAAAGATGAAAATCCATATCAATCCAACGGGACGTTTCGTCATCGGCGGTCCTCATGGAGACTGCGGACTCACGGGCCGTAAGATCATCGTGGACACCTACGGCGGTTTCTCCCGCCATGGAGGCGGAGCCTTTTCCGGAAAAGACCCGTCGAAGGTCGACCGTTCCGCCGCCTACATGGCTCGCTACATCGCCAAAAATATGGTGGCCGCAAAAATTGCCGACCGTTGCGAAGTGCAACTCGCCTACGCCATTGGCGTGGCCGACCCGGTTTCGGTTTGTGTGGACGACTTTGGCACCGGCAAGGTGAACCCAGATTCGCTCGAAGGTCTGGTGCGAGACCACTTCAAATTGAAACCGGCGGACATCCTCAAGACTTTGGATTTGCGCAAGCCAAAATACAGCGCCACCGCCGCTTACGGGCATTTTGGCCGCAACGAACCCGGCTTCACTTGGGAAGTTACGGACAAGGCAAAAGCCCTGGCCAAAGCCGCCGGTATATAAATCAATCGAGCCGGAGCGTTGGGCCGCCCCAACGCTCCGCTCTTTTTTCAACCGCCTTTACCCTGTCCTTCAATCAGTTTTCCCCACCAATAAATAAGCCGAATTGGCGTAGACCGTTTGGGTCCGCACGATTTCAAAACCCGCCGCTTTCGCCTCCGCAATCATTTCCTCCAGCGTGTAGGACTTCCAGAATTCTTCCTGCAATTGCCGTTCGATAAATTTCAATCCAAAATGAAGCGTCAGCGGATAGAGCAGGCATTTCTTTATCCAAAACCGACCAGCTTTATTTTGAGCCTTATCCGACCCCAAACTTTCCCGGATGATATTTTTGGCGTCGTAAGTTATTGAAGGGTTCACCAGAGCCAGTGTGCCGCCGGGTTTTAGCGCTTCCTTAACGTCCCGCAAAACTTGCGCCCTGACTGCCGGATCGGAAAGCGTGTATAAAGAAAAATGCGCCAGTACGGCGTCCACGCTATTTTTCTTAATGGCCAGTCCGCAATTCAAATTGGACTGAAAGGGCAAAACCCAAGGCCTCGCCGGTGCGCTTGAATGTCTGGTTCTTAAGCGGTGAAGCCCGGACGTCTGAATATCCGTCCCAATATAGCGTCCTAACGCGGACCGTTTTTCCTGAAAAACAGAGAGCGCCTGACCCGATCCGCAACCGACGTCCAAAACCGTCATGCCCGCAAAGTCGGGAAGGCAATCGACAGCGGCCCTCATGGACTCCGCATACGACTCCGGAGTCAACAGGTCGTACAAACTCGAAGCAAACCCCAACCGCCAATAATTATTTTTATAAAATCCTGCCATCCTTCTTTACCGACATATTCCCTTTCTTGCGAGCTTCCGTAAAAATTAATATAATGATTTCACCAAACGAGATCATACAAGGGAGTCGGTTTACATGGCAAAAAAACCTTTTATCAATAAATATGGATTTGTGGAATATCCCTTCCTGCACGATACGAGGAAGATGGGCAACTGGTGGTTTTTTAATTTACTGGAGGACTACCTGAAACGGCGGTCGAGACAAAAGCACGGGGCCGAATATACCCGCGACCATATGGACGAAGACATGATGTCGTTTCTACACGAAACCAATTTAAAACTTTACGTCCTGCTCCCCTCGGGCATGGGTATGGAGTTCAAGTTGATCGGAAAATTCAAAACGCCTGATATGATTGAAATCGAAGATCCGGTGCCCTACATTGAGGAAAAGTTTGGCGGGGGTAAATTTAAAATGAATATTTACCACGAGGGAACGTTCGCTGGGACGGAAAACTATAAAACGCACGGCGATCCAAAATGGGTGGAGATCCCGGACGATTCGCCGCTAGCTTAAAATATGCCCCGGCGACGACTATAACTGCTCGTCGGGGTTGATGGGTTTTTGCACCAGGTCGATTTTGGCCGTTAAATCGGAAGGCATCTGGTTGGGACCCTTTCCCAGAGCCTTGGGTTTCTGGTCCCCTTCAATGCCTATCCAGACATTTCCTTTGGCCACGCGGACAGGATATACCTTTGTGAACAACTCAGGATTCTGCCGACATCCCCCGGTTTCCAAGTCGTAGCGCCATTCGTGATTGGGGCAAATCACAACGCCTTCCTCGATTCTCCCCTCCCCCAACGGCGCCCCCTTATGGAGGCACTTGTTGGCAACGGCATAATATTTCCCTTTATAATTAAATAAAGCGATCTCTTCGTTCTTGGCGGCAACGATGATGGATTTTCCAACAGGAAGCTCTTCTTCTTTTATAACCCGGACAAATTTCATTTTATTCCCGACCCATCAAGAAGCCTTGGCGTCTTCCGGAGACTCGGTTTCTTTTCCGGTATCCTCGACAAATTCAAATTCGCAATTGGAATAGATCAGGTCGAGCGCCTTTTGTCCGCGAATTTTCGAGGTGGTGTGAGCCATGGACTCCCGGTTGTTCGTCACCCGCGCCTGGATTTGCTCCAGGGTCTGCTTGGTTTCATCCGCCAGACGCTGATATTCATGATCCATGTCGCTTTGCGAAACCTGAATTTTTTCCTCGTCCGCTACGGCTTCCAAAATGGAATACCCCTTGGCGTTGAACGCGGCCTTTTCTCCCCATTCCTTTTTGGCTCGTTCTTCTTCAAACCCGGAATCCTCCCACTTCATTCCGGATTTTTGCATCTGGTATTTCATTCCCTCGACCATGAACTTTAATTCGCGTTTTACGGAGGAATCAGGCGGAGTAAGATCGTTGTCTTCGATGAGTTTGTTGAAAATTTCTTCTTTAATTCGAACCTCTTCCTGATTCTCCTTGAACGCCTGAATGTCGGACTTCACGGCAAGGCGAAACTTCTCAACCGAATCCATGCCAATTTCTTTTCGCTTTACAAGCTCGTCGGTCAACTCCGGCAACACCAGTTTTTTAACGTCCTTCAGTCGCACATTAAACAACCCTGTATCGACTTCCTCGTCTTCCTCGCTTCCAGGAATGGGCATGCTGACGCGTTTAATCTTGTTGTTCCAATCCGTTGGTAAAGCCACCTTGACCTCGAACTCCTCGCCCTTTTTATGTCCGATCAATTGTTGCTCAAATCCCTCGATCATTTTTTTCTGGCCAATGCGAACCGAGTAATCCCGGGCGTCGCCGTTTTCCAGGCGCGCCCCTCCTCTTTGGAATCCTTCGAAATCCAGCAAAACGACGTCTCCCAACTGCGCGGCATGGTCGTCTTCAAAAGGTTCCAGTTCCCCCAACGGCTCTATAATTTTTGCGATGGCGCCGTCCACTTCCTTATCCGTCGCCTTGAACAATTTACGCTTAAACTTGAGTCCCATATAAGGCTTGAGTTTCACGTCCTCCTTGACGTCCAGCAAAACGGTAAACGAAAGCGGCGCGTCCTTCTTTATATTCTTCAGTTCGCCGTGGTCGATCTCCGGCTCGCCCGCCGGGGTGATGCCGGACTCCTTGAGCGCTTTCTCATAATATTCCTGCATCAACTCCTGAAACAAACTGCCGAAGGACTGAATCGGCACCTGCTTCTCCAGAATATTTTTTGGAATTTTTCCGGGCCGAAACCCCGGCATCTTAATTTGCTTGTTGACGTCCTTGTAAGCCTGCTCCACTCGGCTGGACATGACGGTTTCCGGAATCTTGATTTTCAATTTCCGTTTCCGGCCTTCCAATTCGACCACTTCGTATTCCATTAATTTCCCTCGACTGATATCAAATTTTTGTTAAACGGCAGTTTCCTGTTCTTTCCCAAAACGCTCTTTTATAATCCGGTCAACCTCAGCTTTGAGTTTCGGCAAAATTTCATCGTACGAATAGGCCCCCAACGGTTCCGGTCCTTGTTTGAGGTTCACCTTGCTGGGACCGCACCAAAGGCCCAGGTCCGCGTCGTCCGTCTCTCCAGGACCGTTCACCCGGCATCCCATCACCGCGATGGTGAGTTTGTATTTTTCCGCGTAACGGGTCAACTCCCGGACGTCCTGCGCCAGTTCAACAAATTTATCGTTCTCGACCCGCGAACAACTGGGACAGGAAATGATATTCAACCGTTCGTTAAAATTTTCTGGAACAGACCGAAACCGGCCCGCGTAAATATCGTCGATAATCTGCCGTCCAACGGTAATCTCCTCGCCCTTTTCCTCGTTAGGCAGAGTCAGAGAAACGCGAATGGTGTCGCCAATTCCGGCGGAAATCAACTGCTCAAACGCGATCCGCGTTTTGATAATGCCTTCAGGCGGCATCCCCGCCTCCGTCACTCCAAGATGTAACGGAACGTCGGGCCGCTCCTTTGCAAAACGCTTGTTGGCCTTGATCACCTCTTCCGCGTCCGAATCTTTAAGCGACACGCAATAATTCACAAATCCAAGGTCGTCCAAAATTTTGCAATGGTCGGCGGCGGAGCGCACCATGGCTTCCACCGAGTCGTCGGGATATTTGGCCAGGTAATCCGGATCGACGGAACCGCCGTTGACGCCGATGCGAATTGCGCAGTCGTTGTCCTTTGCGGCTTTGACGATAAACTCCACCTTTTCCCGAATGGTTTTGTCCTTATCAAGATGGTACAGATGCCCCGGGTTGTAGCGGATCTTATTCACATGGGGCGCCACCTTTTCCGCCAGGCGGTAATTCTCCTGAAGGTCTACGGAAAGAACGGCGTCGGTATGCTTCCGAATTTCCTTGAGCGCTTCCAGATCGCGCTCGTCGTCAATCGCGATGCGAATCACGTCGGCATGGGCTTTTTCCAAAATTTCAACCTGGCGCCGGGTGGCGGGGATATCTTTTGTTTGCGTGGCGGCCATGCTCTGAACAGCAATCGGAGCGTCGCCCCCAATTTCCAGCCTGCCGATTTTTATTTTTCGTGTTTTTCTGGTAATCATTATATTAGAGAACCCTTAACGGTTAAAATCAAAGTCCAGCTTCCTAAATTTTTCGTCTTTCAGACTATCAAAATAACCTGCGGCAAACAAACACAATTGCAAACGCCCCCGTTTATTCAAGCCTTCCAAACAGGAAAAGGTTTCCATGGGGGGTTTACTTAACGAATGGATAAAATGATACAATTGGTATTTATTTCACAAACTTCACGACCGGTCATAATCTATTCGCCATGAAAAAATTATTCCTCCTGCTCGCCCTGAACGTTCTTTTCGCTTCGCCTGCTTTTGCCGAACCGCAACACGGTTTGTCTTTATATGGAACCAACGGTTTAAAATATCAACCGGGGCAACCCTACGACTACGCCAACCCAAACGCCCCAAAAGGCGGCCAGCTCACACTGAGCGATTTCGGAGCTTTTACCAAGTTGAACCCCGCCTCGTTAAAAGGAGTCATCGCTCCAGGCGTCGGCGGATTCGTTTTTCAAACGCCCATGGACAGTTCCAGCGACGACGACGAACCTTTTTCGCAATACGGCAATCTGGTTGAAAAAGTGGAACTCGCCGAGGACCGCATGAGCATGGTGTATCACATATATAAAAATGCCCGTTTCTCGGACGGTCACCCGGTCACGGCGGACGACTTCGTTTTTTCCTTCGAGGTTATCCAGCACCCGGAATACCATCCGGTCTACAAACAATACTTCAAGGATATTAAAAAAGTCGAAAAACTCGACAAGCATCGAGTGAAATATACTTTTGCGATTTTCAACCAGGAACTTCCCCTGATAACGGGACAGATGTTTATTCTCCCCAAACATATCTACGGCGCCGAGGGTAAAAATTTTGGGACCGACTTCGATGAAATTGCCGTCGGAAGCGGACCTTATGTGGTGGACAAATTCGATTTTGGAAAGTACATCACTCTCAAACGCAACCCCGACTGGTGGGGCAAGGATATCGCCGCCAATAAAGGCCGCTACAATTTCGACAAGCTTACCTGGAAAGTTTACCTCGATCCCGTCGCCCAGCGGGAAGGATTCAAAGGCGGAGGGTTTGACGTCATGCTGGTCAACAGTTCGCGCGACTGGGCTTTGGATTTTCAAGGCGACTTCGTAAAAAAAAGCTATTACATTCGCCGCAAGGTTCCCCACAACCGGGTGGCGGGCATGCAGGGCTACGCCATGAACCAGCGCAACGATTTATTCAAGTCGCGAAAGGTTCGCGCCGCGATGGCGCTAGCGTTCGATTTTGAGTGGAGCAACAAAAATCTTTTTTATGGCCAGTACACCCGCAACGAATGTTACTTCGACAATAATCCGGAAATGAAGGCCAAAGGCCTGCCATCCGACGAGGTAAAAAAAATCCTTCTCGATCTTAAAAAGCGATATCCCAAACACGTCCCCAAAACCGTTTTCACCAAACCGGTGGGAACTCCCGGCCAGGGGACGTCGAATGAAAAAAACCTGGCGCTGGCTAAGGCTCTGCTGGATTCCGCCGGTTGGAAACCGGGTAAGGACGGGATACGTGAAAAAGACGGAAAAAAGTTAGCCTTCACAACGCTTTTAGCCAGTCCAGCTTTCCAGAGAATCACCGAACCTTTTAAGAACAATCTTCGCAAAATCGGGGCGGACATGGACGTCAAACTGGTTCAGGTAGCCGAATACGAAGAGAAGTTGAGAAACTTCAAATTCGACATGGTCGTGGCCAGCTATCCCCAAAGCAGATCGCCGGGCAACGAGCAACGCTACATGTGGGGGAGCGAATCGGCGGACACTCCGGGAAGCCGTAATTTTATGGGAATCAAGAACCCCGCCGTCGACGAGTTGATTGAAAAAATTGTCCAGGGAAAAACCCGAAAAGAACTGATCGACTCTATCCAGGCCATGGATCGAATTTTAACGCACCAGTTTTATCTAGTTCCCCACTGGTATATCGCTTACGACCGAGTGGTCTATTGGAATAGAATTTCCGGCCCAAAAGTCAACGCCTCCCAGGCCAACATCCTGAACAACATTCTGCAATGGTGGTGGCTGGATCAGTCCAAAGCCGATAAATTAAAACAGGCGCGAAAAGCAAACAGCGCTGTGAATTAACCTGAGCGCTATCCTCATTAAAAACGTCTACACCCTCCCACATTCATGATCAGCTATATCATTCGCAGATTGCTATTCATGTTCCCGACCTTGGTCGGGATCCTCACTATCACCTTCATCGTCATCCAATTTGTTCCCGGCGGCCCCGTCGACCAAATGAAATCCCAACTTCGCGGCCATAGCGGCGTGTTGACAGAAGCGGGCGGCGGAGCGGCGCTGGACGTCGCCGGACGAAAACAGGAGGAGCTCGATCCGAAATACCTCGAGCAATTGAAAAAAATTTACCACCTGGACCGTCCTCTATGGGAAAGGTACCTGCGGACCTTGGTCTGGTATTCCCCTAAACAAAACGACCGACCCTTTATTGAAAAATTTTTCGATTACGACAATTGGGAAGGGTTTCTCGTCTTCAAGTTTGGCGATTCGTTTTACCGCAACAAATCAGTGCTGGAGTTGATCGTCGAAAAACTTCCGGTCTCCGCTTCCCTGGGCGTGATCAGTTTTTTTACGACTTACATCGTCTGTATCTTCCTTGGAGTATTCAAGGCCGTCCGGCACGAATCGACTTTTGATACAGCGAGCAGTCTGGTGGTTTTGATCGGGTACAGCACACCGGGGTTTGTTTTGGGGATTTTTCTGATTGTTTTTCTGGGGCCGGGCGACGGCGCGGTAGCGCACCTGATTCCGTTGGCCGGTCTCACCTCCGCAGGAGTACCGGGTTATGAAGACTGGTCTGCCTGGGAGAAGCTTATCGATTACCTGCATCACCTTGCCGCGCCATTGATCTGCTTCATGGTGGGAAGTTTTGCGACCCTGACCATGCTCACCAAAAACGCCGTGCTGGAGGAGATGCGCAAGCAATATGTGCTCACCGCAAAGGCAAAAGGACTCTCCCAGCGCGCCGTCTTGTTCAAGCATATTTTAAAAAATTCCCTCATTCCTCTGGTCACCGGTTTCCCCATCGGGTTTTTGGCGATGTTTTTTACCGGATCGCTGTTGATCGAACAAATTTTCACGCTCGACGGACTGGGCCTTCTTTCCTATCAGGCGGTGATCCAGCGCGATTATCCGATTGTCATGGGAAACCTGTTCATATTTTCGCTGATGGGACTGGTGGGGCAATTGTTAACCGACGTCTCATACGTTCTCATTGATCGAAGAATTTCCTTCGAAGAATCCCAGGGTTGAGGCGCGTAATGAAACTGGATTCCGAACTGAAAATAAAACTGGCGAAATTCAAGTCCGACAAGCGCGCCTGGTTCAGCTTCCTGTTCCTGTTTTCCCTTTTCGCGATCACCCTGCCGGCGGAAATTCTTTGCAATGTCCGCCCTCTTGTCATGAGCGTTGGTGGCAAGTTGTATTTTCCCGCTTTTGTCCAATACAGCGAAAAGGAATTTGGCGGGAGCGCCGAAGCGGA
This sequence comes from Nitrospinaceae bacterium, assembly GCA_029261555.1. GTDB lineage: Bacteria > Nitrospinota > Nitrospinia > Nitrospinales > JACRGP01 > JAJDBB01. Next base: position 46,291 of record JAJDBB010000014.1, read on the forward strand.
GCCGGATTATCACTCGCAAAGTTTTCAAAATTTTATCCAGGGCGTTCCTGCAACCAATCAAAATTCCCCCGCTGTCGATTTGAGTGATTTTGACGATGAAGAACCGGCTCTGGCGGAGGACGATTCGTTTGGCCTTGGATTGGGAGACTTTGAAGATACGGAAACGGCGTCGCCGGAACCGGAGGCTATTTTTACTTTGACGCTGGAAGATTTTGAAGAGGAAGACGCCTTTACTGCGAAACCTGAAATTTCCGTCCCTCAGCCAACGGCGGTCCAACACCAGCCAAAAGACGTCTGGTTCCTTTGGCCGCCGGTGCGTTATGACTACAAATACATTTCCACACAAAGCCGGTCGGGACGCGAGGTATTGGCCTCTCCTTTTGAAACCCGAAGCAAAATCGACAACCAGGTTATCCTTTCTTCCAGGGTGGACGGACATTACCTGGGAACGGACGACCGGGGACGCGACGTTCTCGCCCGCCTGATCTACGGTTTCAGGATATCGATGATCTTTGGAATTTCCCTGGCCATTACCGGAACGCTGGTCGGATGCCTGTTGGGCGGCGTCCAGGGTTATTTTGGCGGGTGGATTGATCTTATCGGCCAGCGCATCACGGAAATCTGGGGATCGATGCCCCGCCTTTTCATTCTTATCATCATCAGCTCCTTGCTGACCCGATCAGTCCTTGTTCTTTTCCTGGTGTTGAACCTGACCGCCTGGATGGGCATCGCCGCATACATCCGCGCTGAATTCCTAAAGGTGCGGAACCTGGAATTTGTGAAAGCGGCGAAGGCCATGGGCGTATCCGATTTCAAAATCATGCGTCGCCACATATTGCCCAACTCCCTCACCCCGGTGATCACATTTTTTCCTTTCGAGGTTACGGCGGGAATCCTGGCGCTGGTGAGCCTGGACTTTTTAAACCTGGGCGTTCCCAGTCCTGCGCCCAGCATCGGCGAATTACTCTCCCAGGGAAAGGCAAACCTGCAGGCGACCTGGATCATCCTTCCCACCTTCGCGGTTTTGACGATCACTCTCAGCCTGCTCACTTTTGTCGGCGATGGAATCCGCAACGCCTTCGACCCCAGAAAGGCAAATTGATCGCATGTTGCTAAAAGTCGAAGACCTCCGCACATATTTTCGCGTCTACCCGAACCAAACGGCCAAAGCCGTGGACGGCGTTTCTCTGGAACTGGAGCAAGGAGAAACCCTGGCTCTGGTGGGGGAATCCGGGTGCGGTAAAACGCAGACGGCTTTTTCAATCATTCGGCTGTTAGCCGATAATGGATTCCATCCATCGGGAACGATCCAGTTCGACGGCCAGGATATTTCCGCTCTCCCGGAAGAGGAAATGCGCGCCGTCCGTGGCAACGATATTTCCATGATCTTCCAGGAACCCATGACGTCCCTCAATCCCGTGTACCGGGTGAGCAGTCAGTTGGAGGAGCCGCTCCGTATCCACCGACAAATGACCAAGGGGGAAGCGCGGCAACGCGCCATGGAATTGCTCGACCAGGTGGGAATTCCAGACCCGGAAAAACGGATCGACGATTTCCCGCATCAACTTTCAGGCGGCATGAAACAGCGTGCGATGATCGCCATGGCCCTGGCCTGCGAACCCAAACTCCTGATCGCGGACGAGCCGACAACGGCTTTGGACGTGACCATTCAGGCGCAGGTATTGAAACTCATGGCCGACCTGCAAAAACAAAACGGGATGAGCATTTTACTTATCACCCACGACCTGGGAATCGTGAATCAAATGGCGGACCGTATCGCCATCATGTACGCGGGAAAGATTGTGGAGACGGGAACCCGCGAGCAGATTTTTAAAAATATGGCGCACCCCTACACGCGACGTTTGTTCGCGTCTATTCCCAAGCCGGGCCAGTCCAAATTTTATTTGAACACCATTCCCGGTCTGGTGCCTCCGGCGACGGAGTACGGCGAGGGTTGCCTGTTTGCGGACCGGTGTCATTGGGTGATGGACCTTTGCAGAACCAAGGACAGCCCAATATACGCATTGGACGACGGGCACAAAACGGCTTGTCATCTTTACGAATCGAAAAAATCTCACGAGGCTTTGAACGAACCTCTGGTTCCCGCTCCGCAAAAAGAAACAAGCGAAGATATTTTGATCGAAATAAATTCGCTCAAAACCCATTTCCCGATTTACAAGGGCGTTTTAAAAAGGGTTTCAAATTACGTCAAGGCGGTGGACAACGTCGACTTGAGGATAAAGTCGGGTTCCACCCTGGCGCTGGTTGGCGAATCGGGTTGCGGCAAAACCACCCTGGGCGAATCGATTTTAAGGTTGAACCGGGAAGCGACGGGAGAAGTTATTTTCCAGGGCCAGGACGTCCTACAACTGGAAACGGCTCAATTAAAATCAATACGCAGGCATTTGCAAATCGTTTTTCAAGATCCCTTCGGCTCCCTTTCGCCGCGCATGACGGTGAGCCAAATCGTGGGAGAAGGATTGGAAGTCCATCATCCGGATTTGAACGCCGGTCAGCGGGAGAAAAAAATCCTAACGGTATTAAATGAAGTCGGGCTTTCCGCCTCGGCGATGAGCAGATACCCGCACGAGTTTTCCGGAGGACAGAGGCAAAGGATCAGCATTGCGCGTGCCCTGATTCTCGAACCGGAGTTCATCGTTCTGGACGAGCCGACCAGCGCCCTGGACGTCTCCGTTCAGGCGCAAATCCTGAATTTACTGCGCGACCTGCAATACAAAAGAAACCTGACCTATTTGTTCATCACCCATAATTTAAGCGTGGTGGAATACCTTGCGGACGAAGCGGCCATCATGTATCTCGGTCGTGTGGTGGAATACGCATCGGTTAAGGAACTTTTCAAAAATCCGCGCCACCCTTATACGCAAAAGCTTTTGGCGTCTGTTCCGAGCCTGGGCGAGCGAAAACCGTTTGAAGACATGGTCGGGGACGTGCCTTCTCCCCTCGACCCGCCTCCCGGATGTTATTTTCATCCGCGCTGTCCGATTTTTTTAGCGGAGCAGGAAGGATCAACACTGAGAAAGAAATGTCTTTCCAAATATCCTGACAAGACCGCCTCGCAAACCGGTTTTGCCGCTTGCCATGCGCTGAACGCATAATTTTTTCCTCTGGATAATTTTTTTTGGTTACAATTTAGTATTGATAAATACCCGCCGATCCCATGAAAACTTATTTTCCACTAATACCAGCAGCCCTTGTTTTGGGAATGTTTTTTTCGTCCCCTGCTTTGGGGCAGGAAACGGTAGAGATCGACGCCCTGGTTGAAGAGCTTCAACAAAACCCAAACGACGGGGACAAACAGGCGTTGCTTGGCGTTCTGTATTTAAAATCCGGGGATTATCAAAAGTCCGTCGCGCCGTTGCAACAGGCGTTAACGATCGAACCCGATAAGGCGCGCGCACATTTTTATCTTGGACTGGCCTACGGGGCGCTTGGCTCGCATAATAAGAAATTGGAGGCGTTCAGGGAAAGTATTCGCCTCGACCCGGGATACTCCCCGGCGCAATTTAAAATGGGGGTGGCGTTGGCCGCTGGGTTGCGGCATCAGGAGGCGGTCATCCATTACAAAAAAGCTCTATCGTTAAGCCCGCAACATTTCAAAACACAATATTTCCTGGCGCTCTCTCTGTACCAGTCGCATCGCTACCGGGAAGCCATTCCTTATTTGGAGGCGGCGATAAGTTTGCAACCGGACTTTGCAGAGTCCCATCATTTGCTCGCGCTGTGCTATGTAAAACTACAACGATTTAAAAAGTCCATCGATCCCCTTAAAACGTTCATCCGTTTAAACCCCTCTGGCGACCTCGGTTTTCTTGATGAACATTCTGCTTCATTTAAATAGCTCTCTCCTCTTTTTATATTTTTTTACGCCCCTTTAAAATTCCTCAAAAGGTATTATATTTACTTAGAGAAGCTGTAGGTTTCGTTTATTGACGAGGAGGCGAAATTCATGAACGTCTTATATCCTCTTGCCAAGCGCTATATCGCGGGCGAAGACTTGCCCACGGCGTTACGTTCCATAAAATCCCTTAACCAATCCGGTTACCTTTCGTCCATAGACGTCCTGGGGGAAAACACGACGAATCGGCTCCAGGCCGAAAGCGCCATGGGCGAATACATCCAAATTTTGAGGCGGGCTGACGCCTTTCCCTTCCCGCTGGACTTGTCCATCAAGGTCACGCAGATGGGTTTGGACGTCGACAAGGATTTATGCAAAAAAAATATTGAGGCGATATTGAATTCGGCCAATCAGCACACGGTTCGCCTGGACATGGAGGGTTCAGACTACACGCAAAGAACGCTGGACTTATGCATTGAGCTTCATAAAACCCACAAGCGACTGGGGCAGGCGGTGCAGGCCTATTTACACAGAACCCAAAGGGACGTGGAAGATTTGATTCATCAGGGAATTTCCGTGCGGCTTTGCAAAGGCGCCTATAAAGAACCGCCGGAACGCGCTTTAGAATCGATGGACGACGTCCGGGAGAATTTCAAAAAACTTTCCTTCACGCTTTTAAAGGAAGGATTCATTCCAGCTATCGCCACTCACGACGAGTATTTGATCCAGGAAATTTTAAATTTTGCCGAACGGGAGAAAATCGACGAACGATCTTTTTATTTTGAAATGCTGTACGGAGTGGGCAGGGACTTGCAAAAACTTTTGCTGGATAAAGGTTTCCAGGTAAGGGTCTACGTCCCCTATGGAAAATCCTGGCTTCCCTACACGTTAAGAAGACTGGCGGAACGTAAGGAAAATATCTTGTTCGTGCTGGGAAACTTTTTTAAGGAAACTTTTGGACTTAGAAAACTGCATTAACGAAAAACTGAATATTTCCGGAGTTTTTCACCACCCTATTAATCATCATCGTCGTCTTCATCGTAATCGTGGATCAAATCGTCCAAATTAAACTGCCCCCGGCATTGCCAATTGCGCATGTCGATGTATAGATCCACATCATCAAACTTAGGCTCGAAGGATTCCAGTTTTTTTACGGACAATCCGGCGGCTTCGATCTTTCCATAGGATTCATCCCATTCCTCCTGCCCGCCAAATTCCATGACGACGTACAATTTAGTCACGGCGCGAAAGCCTAAAATATAACGCTGCTTAGTCATTATTTACTCCATTCCAATTCCAGCGGATTGCGCCTGCCGATCCGCTCTGTAAGAACTCCGGACCAAAGGTCCGGCTTCCACGTGATCAAACCCCAGCGCCTCGCCGATGGCCTTATATTCCGCAAACATCGCGGGAGAAATAAACTCGACAACTCTCATATGATTCCGGGAGGGCCTTAAATATTGTCCCAAAGATAAAATCCTGCATCCGACGGAGAGCAAATCTTTCATGGTTTGCGCCACCTCGGCTTTCTTTTCGCCCAAGCCTAACATGAGTCCGCTTTTAGCGACCAACCCAAAACGGCCCGCCGCCGTTTCCAGCGCTTTGAGCGACCAGGAATATTTGCTTTGTGGCCTTGCCCAAGATTGAAGAGACTCGACCGTTTCGATATTATGGGCCAGAACGTCCGGTCGGGCGTCGCAAACCATTTTCAAATTATCTTCGTTTCCCCGGAAATCGGGAATCAATGCCTCCAATTTAAGATCGCCGCAACGCTTTCGAATAGCGCTAAGCGTTTTTGCCCAATGACAGGCGCCGCCGTCGGCAAGATCGTCGCGGTCCACGGAGGTGATCACGGCATAACGCAAATTGAGTTGGGATAAAATACCGGCTACGTTTTCCGGTTCCTCCGGAGAAGGCGTCGTCAGATCGCCGGTGGGAACGTCGCAAAACCGGCAGGCGCGGGAGCAGGAGTCGCCAAGAATCATCAGAGTCAGGGTTCCGGCGTCCCAGCACTCCCCAATATTAGGGCAGGACGCTGATTCGCAAACCGTGTTCAGGCGGGATTTTTCAACCAACGCGCGCAGTTTGAAAAAGCTTTTCTCTTTTGGAAGCGAGGTTTTAAGCCACTCCGGTAAGCGGGCGGTTTCGTTGTCGGCGCCTTCTTTTTGGCTAATCATTTTATGAGGGGAAGAAGTTTTAAACTCGATTTAGAATTCCAGCGATTAAACAAGTCAATTTCCTGATTTATAGAAACCGAAAAATAGTATAGATTAACTGAAAGGAAAACAGAATTTTATTGTCTACCCCCCGTTAATTTCACAGAGAGTCGCAGTCAGCTTAATGCGAATAATCAATAAATATATATTAATAGAACTGCTTAAAATATTTTCAATAAGCGCCGGATTCCTCACCGCCTTGTTGTACATGGATAAAATTTTGTACCTGACGGAGTTGATCATCAACCGTGGGGCCTCGTTTTTCGAGGTTTTCCGGATGATCGTTTATATTTCACCTGCGTTTTTGGCGCTCACCATCCCCATCAGCGTGCTGGTCGCCTCGGTGGCGACGTTCAATCAGTTTTCATCGGACAACGAATGGGTGGCCATGAAAGGAAACGGCTGGAGTTTCCTGGAAATGATGAAACCGGTTTTATATTTTTCTCTGATTGCCTACTTGTTCACAAACATTATCATGCTGTACGCCCTGCCCTGGGGCAACCAGTCCTTTAAAAAACTAATTTATGACATCGTCCAAAAACGCGCCAGCTTTGAAATCAAACCCAACGTCTTCAACAAGGATTTCGACAACCTCATGGTCCTCGTAAAGAAAAAAGAAAACGGGGAAGTTTTAAAGGACATATTTATTTCCGACGCGACGGCGACCGAAAACCCCAAAATCATCGTCGCCGAAGAAGGCGTGGTCATATCCAACCCGGATCTGCTTAAAATCCAGTTACAATTAAAAAACGGGGCCATCCACGACCTGGGAGAAAAAAAGAACAATTACAAGCTGATGAATTTTGAACGCTACGACCTGACCCTGGATCTGCCCAATACGGAGCGTCTGCAAAATAAGGCCCTGGTGGGAAACCGCGAGCTTTCCATCAAGCAATTACTGAACAAAATCGACGCCGCGCTTCTGGAAGGCCGAACCGATTATCCCGCGCAAGTAGAATTGAGCAAAAAATTATCAATCCCGTTCACCTGTTTGATCTTTGGTTTTTTTGGAGCGCCGCTGGGAATCAAATCCAGCCGCTCGGGCAAATCGGGAAGCTATGCGATCGCCGCAGCGGCCATCGGCGTCTATTATATTGGTTTCGTTTCCGCGCAGAACCTGGGAAGCATTGGCAAACTCGACCCCTATCTTTCAGTGTGGATCCCCAATATTATCTACCTTGCCTTGATGATTTACATGGTTTACAAAATGCAACGAGAGCTTCCGTTCAAGTGGTTGAACAAATTTGGAGATTTTTTTCTTGGCCTGTACGAGGTTTTTCAGAACCTGACTTCCAAATTGACCGCCTTGGAAACCTCGGCGGTTGAAAGCGCGAGCGCGGCTAAATCGGAGAAAAAATTGTAGGCGCGCGCCAACAATTAAAAAACATGAAAAAACCAACTAATCAAATTTCCCTGAAATACGAAAGGCTTTCACTATGAAAACGGCGCGGGATATCATGACTTCATCGGTGGCAACTGTCCATAAGGAAGCCTCTATAAAGGAACTGGCTGATCTTTTTATTAAGCATGAAGTTAATGGAATCCCGGTGGTGGACGAGGATAATCGGGTAATAGGGATAGTGACCGAAGGCGATTTGATCGAGCAAAATAAAAATCTTCATGTCCCCACAGTCATTTCCGTGTTCGACGCGGTAATTTATCTGGAAAGCCAAAACGTTTTTAAAGAAGAACTCAAACGTATCACGGCGGCAAAGGTTGAAGACATTTATTCGAAAAAAATTGTCTTGGCCAGTCCGGACGACTCGGTGGAAGAATGCGCCGCGCTCATGGCCAATAACGATATCCATACCTTGCCGGTTGTGGAAAACGAAAAACTTATCGGGGTGATCGGTAAACTGGATCTTATAAAAGCTCTTGCTCAAAGCCAATAAACCGGACTTTCAAATTCATAAGAACCGTTTTTCTACTTAGGGGGCGTTCGCTATGAAAACCAAACCGCCTGGCTGTTTTCTTGCCGCCCTGATTCTCTTTGTTCTTTTATCAAATTTAACGCCCGTCGTTTCCGCCCAAACTGGAAGCGCGGAAAAGGGAGTCTCCCCGCATTTGGCCGCGGAATTCATTCATTCCGTGCTTCTGGCGGATCGCACTATTTATTCGGAATATATCGTTGAGCGACTTTCGAATACGATCGGTTTAAACGCCGATGAAAACTGGCGCGAGAAAGAAACCCTCATGCTTCCCGCTCAATTTTTATCTCACTCCGCCAAGCTCTCAAATAAACAAAATACCGGAATGTCTTATCGTTTGATGAGTTTATGGCCTATCAATAAAAATAACGGGCCTGTGTCGGAGTTTGAAAAAGAAGGATTGAAAAAAATCCTGAACGCCAATAAAACCTCCTACTCAAAAATTATAAATACCGACGGCAAATTGTTTTACGAAGTCGTCTATCCCGATTTAGCGGTGACTAATTCCTGCGTCCAGTGCCACAATAATCACCCCGAAAGTCCCAAAAAGGATTTCAAGGTGGGCGACGTCATGGGGGGTATTCATATAAAGTTGGCGCTGGGAAATTCAGGGGACAAGTTGCAGGGAAGCGGCCACAAGCTGGCTCACAAGGTTGTGGCCAACTATGTTCACTCCATTCTTGAATCCGACAGAACGATTTACTCTAAGTTCATCGTCAATCGGCTACAAAACAAAAACGTGCTGTTCGCCTCTGAAAACTGGTGGGAAGATAACGCGCTGTTGTTGCCTGCGCAGTTTCTTTTAAACGCGTCCGGAGTAATAAAAAACTTTAGCCTGGGTCTGGATTTCCGGCTCATCAGCCTTTGGCCCGTCAATCCTCATAATGGACCGGCTAACGAATTCGAAAGAGCCGGGCTGGAGTCCGTCCTTGCGACGCCGGAAAAACCTTACTTTGGAAAGATCAAAATAGGCGACAAAGAATACTTCCAGGCCGTATATTCCGACCGGGCAGTAACCCCCACCTGCGTTTCCTGCCACAACGAACACCCCAACAGCCAAAAACACGATTTCAAAATGAACGACGTTATGGGAGGGATTGTGGTGACCCTTCCGATGCATTAGTCTTCCCGATAGCCTTATTCGTCTGCCGGGGTTTCAGAATCTTTAGCGGAGCGCCCGTGTTTTAAAGCGGCGGCGATGAAGTTATGAAAAAGGGGATGCGGATCCCGGGGCGACGATTTAAACTCGGGGTGAAATTGTCCCGCTAAGAACCAGGGATGGTCCTCCAACTCAACGATCTCTACAAGATTGCCGTTGGGCGAAATTCCGCTGATTTTCAATCCCGCCTCCTCCAGTTGCAAGCGGTATTTATTGTTGAATTCATAACGATGGCGGTGGCGTTCGTTGACTTCCCGGTTTCCATAGGCCTTGTAAGCGAAGGAGTTTTTACGGATCACGCAAGGGTATTCGCCCAGGCGCATGGTGCCGCCCTTATCGCCTTTTTCATCCTGATCGGACATCAAATCGATTATTAGATGAGGCGACTTCTTTGAAAATTCCGCGCTGTGAGCGCGGTCCAGCTTGCCGACGCCGCGTGCAAACTCGATAACGGCGCAGTGCATTCCCAGGCAAATCCCGAAATAGGGAACTTTATTCAAGCGGGCGTAATTGACGGCGAGTATCTTGCCTTCGATTCCCCGTTCGCCAAAACCGCCGGGAACAAGCACCCCGTCGCATTTCTTTAAAACCTCCAATCCCTTTTCGGGCGTCTGTTCCAGGGCCTCCGAATCCACCCAGTTCAAATTGACTTTGACCTGATTATGAACGCCGCCGTGATTCAAGGCCTCCACAAGGCTTTTGTAAGCGTCTTTTAAACCGAGATATTTTCCCACCACCCCGATAGTCACCTCGCCTTTGGGATTGCTGACGGTCTCATTGATTTTATCCCACCCGCTCAAATCGGGGTCGACGACGGGCAGGCCCAGTTTCCGCAACAAGACGCGGCTGAGTCCCTCTTTTTGAAAACTGGAAGGCACCTGGTAAATTGACTTCACGTCCATGGCGGGGATCACCGCCGACTCCTCGACGTTGCTGAACATGGAAATTTTTCGTTTGATCTCTTTGTTCAATTTTCTTTGGCTACGGCAAAGCAGGATGTCCGGTTGAATGCCAATCTCTCTCAGCTTTTGCACGCTGTGCTGGGTGGGTTTGGTCTTAAGCTCGTCCGACGCCTCCAAATAGGGCACCAGCGTCAAATGAACGTAAAGCAGGTTGTTCGGTTTGATCTCGAAACGCAACTGGCGAATGGCCTCTAAAAAAGGCAAGCTTTCAATGTCCCCAACTGTGCCGCCAATTTCACAAATCACCACGTCATTGCCGGAAGCCAGATTGAGAATATGCTTTTTAATTTCGTCGGTGATATGGGGAATCACCTGAACCGTGGCGCCAAGGTATTCACCCCGCCGTTCCTTTTGAATCACGTCGTTAAAAATTCTCCCCGACGTGATGTTATTTTGCCGCCGCATGGAAGCCTTGGTAAAACGCTCGTAGTGACCAAGATCGAGATCGGTCTCCGCCCCGTCGTCGGTGACAAACACTTCGCCGTGCTGAAAAGGACTCATGGTGCCTGGGTCGACGTTGATGTAAGGGTCGAGTTTCATCAGGGTTATCTTCAAACCGGCGCTCTCCAGAATACTGCCCATGGAAGCGGCGGCGATCCCCTTGCCCAGCGACGACAGGACGCCGCCGGTAACAAAAATGAATTTAGCGTTTTTTCGGGAAGGTTTTTTTTTCACTTTTTTATCGATTCCTCCGGTTCTCCAACGGCGTTAAAAAAATTTCAGAACTTTTGCGATATCTTCCGGACAATCCACTCCAACAGAATGCCGGTTGGTTTTCATCATCTTGATCGGAATCCCATTCTCCAATAAACGCAACTGCTCCAATTTTTCGATAGATTCCAGCCGGGATGGAGGCAATTCACAAAACGTCTGGAGACATTCGCGCGAATAAGCGTACAACCCGATGTGTTGAAAATTATCCGAATAATCCAGGCCCCCGCTCCCCAGGGAATTGTTTGAAAAAACCTTCTCCCAGGAATCCCGGTGAAATGGAATCGGCGCCCGGGAAAAATACAAGGCAAACCCGTTTTTATCCGCAACAACTTTGCAAACATTTGGATCCAGCAAATCGCCGGAACTGGCAATAGGCGTCATCAATGAAGAAACCTTTAGTTGCGGATCGTCCATAAAAGGCTCTATCGCCAAGTCCACGTTCTCCGGCGGAATGGCAGGCTCGTCGCCCTGAACGTTGACCACAACCTGGCAATCGAGAGATCGCGCCGCCTCTGCGACCCGGTCGGTTCCCGACAGATGATCCGGCGAAGTCATCACCGCTTTCCCGCCAAAACTTACGACTTCCGCGACGATTCTTTCATCGTCCGTGGCCACGATAACCTCGGAAACGCGCCTAGCCCGGGAGACCTGTTCCACTACCCTGCGGACCATGGACTTCCCCGAAATATCCGCCAACGGCTTTCCGGGGAACCGCGACGATTCCCAACGCGCGGGTATCACCGCCACAACTCTGGGTTCAGTAGGCATGCTTGTTCAAAAAACCCTTCCACAGGGTCATGACAATAATTTTAATGTCAAACAACCAGGACCAGTTCTTAATATAATACAAATCGTATTCGATGCGTTTTTCCAACGAGGTATTGCCGCGCCAGCCGTTGACTTGCGCCCAACCCGTCAGTCCCGCCTTCATTTTTAAGCGCAACATATAGCGCGGAATGGATTTCTTGAAGTCCTCCACAAAAACCGAACGCTCCGGGCGCGGCCCAACCAGGCTCATCTCGCCTTTCAGCACGTTAAAAAGTTGCGGTAATTCGTCCAGACTCGTCCGGCGAAGAAACGCCCCGACGCGCGTCCGGCGATGATCGTTCTTCTCGGCCCAAACGGGACCCGCCTCGTCCTCGGCGTTCATCCGCATCGAACGAAATTTATACATAGAGAAAACTCTACCGTCCAACCCCACCCGATCCTGCCGGAAAAACACGCTCCCCTTGGACTCCAACCGGACCAAAACTGCGATCGACGCCATAAGCGGCAGGGCGACTGGAATCGCCAACAGGCTGAAGCCAAGGTCCGTCGCCCTCTTGATCGCCAGGTTCCACCCGTAAAGCGGCGAACTGGTAAGACTCACCACCGGAAGACCGTCGAACTCTTCGACCCCGGACTGGATGCTCATGAATCGCAACAAATCGGGCACCACCTTGACGTCCACCGTTTCTTCTCCCAGGTTATTAAGAACCGCTTCCAATCTCTCGTGCGCGCCCAAAGGCAGGGCGATAAAAAGCTTATTGATTTTTAACTCCCGGATTTTATCCCGGACCTGTTCAATAGTTCCAACAACGGGGAAATTTTTGAACGTTTTTCCCACCTTCTCCGGATGGCTGGTCAAATAGCCGGAAACGTTAAACCCTATTTCAGGATGCAGATCTATTTTTTCCGCCACGGTCTGGCCCAGCTCTCCCGCTCCAACGATCAATACATTGGTCAGATTGAGGCCCTTTTCCCTTAACTTCAAAAACAGGGAACGAACCAAAGCATGATTCAGGACCAATGAAACGGCGCTGATGAGTCCGAAGTACCCCAGCGCCAGCCGGGAATAAGAAGCGCCTCGATAAAAAAACGAAATCGCCGCAACCATGAAAAGAGAGAGAACGACGACCTTGACGATCCTGTAATATTCCGTCAGGCTCGATTTGCCGCCCAACGGTTCATACAGACCACAAAACCGGACGTTCAACCAAAACGCCAGGCAAATAACGGGAAAGGCCCATAAATACTGCTCCAGCGGTGGAACGCCCTCCCACACGGGTAAAACATCCAGGTAAAAACGATAGTAATACGCCGCCAGCCAGGAAAAAAAGATAACGAGGGTGTCGGAAATAAACAGGGTGGAATTAAAAAGTTGGCCGTATTTCTTCAACATCGAAGGCTGGGAACCTGTTCTTCAATATAGCGTGAAATTTGACTGGCAAACCTTTCTAAATCAAATTTCATGGCATGGGCGCGGATAAGGTCGGGATCGAATAGGGATTCAATCTTTTCGAAATGTTTTACCGCCAGACAAAGAGATTCAGAGGTGGATTCGTGAAAAAAAACGCCGGTAGGCTGGGCGTCGCTACTCTCAGGAATTGTGGTTCCGGTTCCGGGCTTCCAAGTTTCCGGATCGGGCGCCACCGTTTCGAGGACGCCTCCCTGCCCAAAGGCTATTACAGGCCGCCCCATGGCCTGGGCTTCCAAAGGCGTGATGCCAAAATCCTCAACTCCGGGAAAAATGAAGGCCCGGCATCCAGCATAACAGGAGAGAATCTCATCGTCCGTCAAACCGCCCAAAAACTCGATGTTAGGCCGGGCAATCGATCGTAAATACGCCTCGTTTGGACCCCGCCCAACGATTTTCAGAGGATACCCCAATTCATTAAACGCTTCAACCGCTAAATCTATCCGCTTATAAGGAGCCAATGCCGACACGATCAAAAAATAATCGCCCACCATGCTCCCCGATACCGGCTTGAAAAAATTCCCGTCTACGGGAGGATAAATCACATCCGATTCCCTGCCGTAACAAGTTTTGATCCGCTTTTGAACAAACTGGGAAATGGCGATGAAGCGGTCCACTCGACGGCTGGTTCGTATATCCCATTTTTGTAACCAGGGCCGGACGGCGCACATGGCAAGATATACCGATTTTTTCGAGTAAGCGGCGTTGAAATAGACGTCGAACTGATCCCAAATATAACGCATGGGGGTGAAGCAATAGCATAGATGCGTGGCGCCCTTATCAGCCTTGGCGGCTTTGGCGACGCAATGGCTGGAACTTAAAATCAGGTCGTAGCCGCGAAAGTCAAGGCTCTCTATGGCGGCGGGCATGAGAGGGAGATAGTTCCGGTAATGGCGTTCTGCGCCAGGGAGTCGTTGCAAAAAGGAGGTGACGATGCGGCGGGATTCAATAACGGGAGAGACTTTGCCAGGCAGGTGCAACAGGGTAAAGAGATCGGCTTGCGGGAACAGACGGCAAAAAACTTCGAGACATTTTTCGCCTCCCCGCATCCCTGTCAACCAATCGTGGACCAGCGCGATTTTCATTTCTTGGGGAGGATCGTCTTGTCAAACGGACGGCGAGCCGCCTGGCGGTAAAAGATCGATCAGTTGATTTCGCTCAATTTCTTTTGGATTTTAGAACGAACGTCACGGGGCGGGTTGGAATTTAAAGCGGACTCCAGAATATCCAACGCACGAGCTTTATCGCCCTTGGCGTGATAAACCGTTCCCAACATCAAGCGCGAGTCATGAATCTTGTTGCCGCGCGGATACTTGTTGATAACGGTTTCAAACTGCTTGATGGCGTCGTCGTGCATATCAAGTTTAAAATAGCTGGCGCCTACCCAATAATGGATGTTGTCCTGTAAATGAACCGGCGGATTCTTTACGGCGTAGTTCTGAAATAATAAAATCGATTCGTCATAACGGCCTTTAACGTAAGCGTCATGGGCTTTCTTATAATCCGCGGGAATAGCGCCACCTCTGCTTTTAGACCCACCCTTCCGATGCGCAGGCTTGCTCATTTTGGCTTCCTGCTGGGCGGTTCGCAGGGTCTGAATTTCCGCGTTCATCATCTCAATCTGGCGTTTTAACTCATCGACTTCAGGCTCAAGAAACTCAGATTTCCCGGACAGGTTTCCCAAACTCCCTTCAAGCTGTTGCTGGGTGGCCTCCAATCGCGGCTCCAAAGTCTCCAGCACCTCTTGCAACTCCCTCACTTTGGTCGTCAGGGCTTCCTGCTGTTTTTGGAGCGACTCGACGTCGGACTGCATTTCTCCAACCTGGGAGGGTTGGTCCACACTGGCAAAACCGCCCTCATCCTTCGACCCCTCTTCCGCGAAAAAATCGTCCTCGCTTGGCTTTTTGTCAAACAAGGCTTGATCCTCGAACACCAGATCCTCGTCTTCATCCGAGGCCCACGGCATATACTGACAGCCGTTCAGTGTGAGACTAAAAACAAACAATGTCGCAAATAAAAGAAAAGGACGTCTGGTCGTGAACATTTTGTTCTCCATAATTGAGAAGGGTCGATATCTCATTAATTTTCAATGAATTATATTCAGTTTATTTTATTTTGTCAATCTAATTTAAAAGCTTGGGTAAGATTGGTATAATTACTTAAATTTACTAAAATTAATATAAATTAAGAGCCGGTTGTGCTCAGGTCCCGGCATCTTCAACCGTGGGAGCTTGGGCAGGCTTGCCGGATCCGGATTTGATCCTAATCGCCAGTCGCGTCAATGCTTCCGTCGCCTTGTCCATTTCCTCGAGGGTATTGAACTTGCCCACGCTGATGCGCAGCGAGCGGTCGATCCAGGCGTCCGGAACCCCCATCGCCTTCAATACATGGGACGACGACAGCGCCCCTGAACTGCAGGCAGAACCCGTGGAGACGCAAATTCCCTCCAAGTCCAGAGCAATCATCAATGTTTCCCCTGATACTCCGTCAAACCCAATTCCAAGCGTATTGGGTAAACTCAGACTGGATGCGCCGAATATTTTAAATTCCAACCCGCTTGTTTCCAATCCTGTCAGCAAACGATTGCGCAAACTTTTCAGGTGGGCCGGGCCGTCGGAATCCAAAAACGCTCCGGCCAGTTCGGCGGCTTTTCCAAATCCCACGATACCCGCGACGTTTTCTGTGCCGCCTCGGCGCTTTTTTTCCTGACCGCCGCCGGAGACGAGGGAAGCCAATGGCGGAACGCCGCTCCGAATGAACAAGGCTCCCGCCCCTTTCGGTCCGTTGAGTTTGTGCGCCGAAAACGACAGCAGATCGACGGGAAAATCGTCGACGGCAATGGGCATTTTCCCCACGCTTTGCACGGCGTCTGTGTGAAACAAGATTCCGCGTTCGCGCGCAATTGCCCCCAACGCGTGGACGTCCTGCACGGTTCCCACCTCGTTGTTGGCGTGATGGATGGAAATCAAAACCGTGTCCTCGGTAATGGCGTCTATGAGGCTTTGCGGATCGACGCGGCAATCGCCGTCCACCGGAAGAAAATCGATTTTGAAATCCTGCTTCTGCAAATCCCGGCAGGCGTTCAACACCGCCGGGTGTTCCGCCTGGCTGGCGATTATATGTCGCCCTTTATCCCGAAGCGCCCAAGCCGCGCCTTTGATTGCCAGGTTGTCCGATTCCGTGCCTCCGGCGGTGAAAACAATTTCGCCAGGACGGGCATGGATCAAGGCCGCAACCTGTTCGCGGGCCTCGTCGAGCGCCACCCGGGCCTTTCTGCCCGCAGAATGGATGCTGGAGGGATTGCCAAAATGCTCTAGCATATAAGGCGTCATCGCCTCCAACGCCTCAGGCGCCAAAGGCGTGGTCGCGTTGTGGTCCAGATAAATCAAATCGAAAATCCTTGGCACATTTTTAGTCTGTGGAGTTTACAGCCAGAGGTAAAACGCAGAGGGAGACAGTGAGTTTGAATTATGAAAAACAACGAACCTGGCACAAGATCAACGATTAATGCCTATCGGTAAAATGGACAGCTTCTCCCGTCGGCGAGGCCTTCTTCAACTTATTAACCGTCTCAGTAAGCTCTCGAATTTCTTTTTGCATTTGCGGCAACTTTTCAAGAACGCATTCCAGCGCGCGCGCAACGGGATCGGGAAAAGCTTCCGGCCCGATGTCGTCCTCCTGAACGGGGCACACTCCGGAAAACACCACCCGGCCCGGAACGCCGATCACCGTGGAATATTCCGGCACGTCCTGCAACACCACCGATCCCGAGCCGACCTTGGAGTTTCTTCCAACGGCAATGGGTCCCAACACTTGGGCGCCCGCGCCGATGGTAACGTGATCGCCAATGGTGGGATGCCGCTTGCCTTTTTTAGAGCTCAAGCCGCCAAGCGTTACCCCGTGATAAATAAAAACGTCGTCGCCAACCTCGGACGTTTCTCCAATCACCACGCCCATGCCGTGGTCGATGAAAAAACGCCGACCAATTTTGGCGGCGGGATGAATTTCAATTCCCGTAACGCCGCGAGCCAAAAAAGAAATGAACCGTGCAATAAAGCGAAAACCCTTATCCCAAAGCCAATGGGAAAACCGGTAAGCAACGATCGCGTGAAAACAGGGATAAAATAGCAAAACCTCCAGAAAATTCCTGGCGGCAGGATCTTTTTTCAGCGCAACTTGAATGTCTTCCCGGAAACGACTAAACATTGGCCCAATAAGTTTAAGTATGGAAGTCTTTGTAAATTTTAAACTATTTGAACAAAGACGGTCAATAACAATCACTTTTTCAGACGCAAGCCCGAGCAGACTTCAAAAAGCGCAAAACAAAAAACCCGTCCACCAAAGTGAACGGGTTTTTATTTAGCGCCTGCGGAAAAATCCAAGCTAATCTCAGGGAAATTCCATTCCTTTTTAAATCAAAAAACTTAGGGCGCTCAGTCCAGAACCGTGTGACCGCGGTTGGTCATGCATTTTTTAAAGACGCTTTTGAAATCGCCGTCCCCTTCAAGACCTTCTTTGGCTCCCCCGCCAATGCCTCCAGCGGCGGCTCCAATAGCGGCGCCTTGACCTGGAGCGCCAACCGCCGCCCCGATGGCGGCCCCTGCCGCAGCTCCAATCAAAGCGCCCACGCCGGCGCCTTTCAAGGTCTTATTGGTCGTATCGGCGGAGTTTTCTGCAATTACCCGGCATTCGTTTTCATCCTTCGTTAGATTCTGCGCGTTGGGATCGTTGGCCGTGTCTACCGTGGGCGTGTAGCCGCCCTTGGAGGCACAACCGGCGAACAGGAATGCAACAACCAAGGCCATAGCCAAAACTTTTTTCGTCATGTGATTTTCTCCTCAAAAAATTTTTCCGACGCTTTTTCTCAGTCTAAGGAATTCCACTAATCAAGTCAAACGCTGTTCTGCCCCGGACAAACTCCAGCTTTGTCACTCGGATGGCGTCTCGGACGGCGAACCCTGATGGTTCTTCAATATTTCCTCCTGCTCGTCTTTGTCGACGGTTTTGTAAACGCGAATGGTTTCCAGCCGCTCCACTTGCTGAACGCGGATGAGCCCCAGCTTCATCAACTCCAACAGCGCCAGAAATAAAACTATCACCTCCTGTCGCGTGTTTATCGGAGTGAACAACGATTCAAACGTTACCGAGTCGGCCCCGTTCAGGATTTCCAATATGTATTTGATCCGGTCTTCGACGGACAGGATGGAGACTTCAATCTCGTAATCTTTTTTGAAAGATTTCTGCTGAACCATTTTCTGAAACGCAGTCAGCAAATCGAAGACGTTGGCGTCGACCAAGGTCTCCTCCTTCTCGTCGACTGTCACCTCTCCGGACCTCGAAAAGACCTGCGACTGATCGAACTCGCGCTGACGCAACTGGAAGGCGGCGTCTTTATAACGCTGGTACTCCATCAAACGCCGCATCAGTTCGGCACGCGGGTCCACTCCGGTATCGGGATCGATCTCTTCCTCTTCTGGCTTGGCGGGCAGGAGGGTCCGGGACTTGATCCGCGTCAATTCGGCGGCCATCAACAGGTATTCGCCGGCAACTTCCAGGTTCAGATCCTGCATCAAATCCAGATAGCTCAGGTATTGATCGGTGATTGCCGAGATGGGAATATCCTGGATATCCATCTTTTGTTCCTTGATCAAAAACAGGAGTAAGTCGAGGGGGCCTTCAAAAAAATCGAGTTTAAATTGATAGCTCATGATCGCCTGGTAGGTTGAACGGGGTTACAAAGGAATCATAGCGATTTCACAAATCGCCGTAAAGATTTTGCAATATGGACAAAACAGCCGTGGGCGCGGTTTCCGCCCGCAATCTTCTGGGGCCCAGCGTGACGGTCTGAAATCCAAAACGCCGGGCGGTTTCGATCTCGCTCTGGGTAAGCCCGCCTTCGGGTCCGGTGAAACAAGCAATGTCCTCGACGGTTTTCCTCTCGAGGTTTTTCAGGCGAAAACTTTTTTCTTCCTCCCAAAAAACCAGCTTGAGGGTCCGGCCCCGGTTATTCTCGCAAAAAGCGCCGACGCTTTGTAGCTGTTTTTTGATCTCGGGAATTTTTGTGCGCCCGCATTGTTTGGAAGCCTCGGCAGCGATTTTTTCCCAGCGCCTAACTTTTTCATCCCATCGCGACTCAATCCCCCGCGCCACGCAACGTTCGGTCGCAAGAGGCGAAAGGGCGTTAACGCCAAGTTCAGCAGCCTTTCTAATAGCGTCGTCCAACTTAGCGCCTTTAAGGAGGGGAATTCCCAAATGGATTTCAACCGGAGATTCCGCCTCATAAAGTTCCGACGAAACGACTCGTCCTTCGACGCCTTTTCTATCGACTCGCGTCAATGTAACCTGATATCGGCTTCCCTCTCCGTCGAGGACTTCAATAGGGTCGCCGGGTTTCATTCTTAAGACCGTATGGATATGCGCAGCGTCGGTTCCGCGAAGCAAGACCTCGTCGTTTGAGATTTGCTCCCGCGTGATGAAAAATTGCGACGTCATGCGCGATCCAAAGCCTGACTCTTAGTTTTCGTCAATCCCGTCAATCCCGTCAGGTCGCCAAGGATATATTCCGGGCAGATACCGTTGGAGAGTGGCCCCCCGTCTCTGTTCAACCAGGCGGCGCACATGCCAACGTCCTGCGACCCCTTGACGTCGTTTTGTAAATGGTCGCCCACGAAAAGTATATCTTCCGGAGGCATACCCAGACGGCTTTGGGCGAGACGAAATATTGAGGGATGGGGTTTGCGGAAAGGAACTTCGGTCGAATATATGGAAAATTCAAAGTACTTGTCCAACCCGGTTTTCCGGCGCTCGCTATGTTTTATGAATCCCGGGTTGGTGGTGTTGGAGATGATTCCCATCCGAACCCCGCCGTCTAACAGGTATTTCAACGCCGGAAGAACGTCTGGATAAACTTTCCGACAGGAATGAATTGCCGCATAATAGACGCGAAGCATTTCTTCCAAACTGGTTTTTTCTCCAACGTCGATTTGGTAACGCAACAAGAGGCATTTTAAAACCGTCTCAAAATGCGCCTCCTGATGGGTAACACGGGAAGTTCGAATGGTTTCTTTGAAAATCGAATCGGTAAACTGGAAAGCCTCGGTCGCATCGGGGAGCGCAATCCCCTTCCCTTCCAAAAACCGGAAGAGTTCCTGAAACGCAAAAAAACCGTCCTCATTCACCAGGTCCACAAGCGTGTAGGCCCAATCGAATAAAACGGCTTTATAGGGAAAAGGCATCGCGTCGGAAATAAAAATGTTGTTTCTGCACTATTTCTATCCTGGCGTCTGAAGCAAAAGAGCAACAAATACCCCAAAAAAAGCTTATTAATCAATAGATCACAGGAAACCGCCGCCCTCTTGAACCCGGAGCTATCCCCGCAGCCTAAAATTCAAAAGCATTTCCCCAAACTCTCCCAGACCATTAATAACGCCTTGGCGTATAATAGCTCATGGAGGGAATTAATTGAACATCATTTCCCATCCGGTTTTTTTCTTTTCGCAGGATGAAAAACTTGAACCTCAGAAAGCTGCCGCAAAAAAATTTATCCAACGGAGAACTAGTAGACGTCGCGCTCTCCCTTGGATGTGTTGAAGCCAAAATCATCCCCACGAAAAATATCATGTTGGGCAATTGGGTTAAGTTGCAGTGCCAGTATGGTTGTTCGCATTTCGGCAAACTATTCACCTGTCCGCCCTGCACCCCGAACGCGGACGACATGTCCGATATTTTGATGGACTACCAGCAAGCGCTCCTGATCAAAGCGTCCAGCGCCAAAGACGTCCATAAAATAGTCCTCTCCCTGGAATCCCGCCTCAAGACACAGGGAGAATACAAAGCCTTTGGCCTCGAAGCCCTGCCCTGCGATTTGTGCGAGGTGTGCACCGTCGAAACGCAATGCCAGTTTCCGGAGGAAGCTCGTCCCACTCTGCAAGCCTGCGGAATCGACGTGCCCCAAACCGTCTCTGGAACCGGTTGGGACGTCGCCACAGAGCATAGCCCTTGTTCGGAAGCCTATCCTTTCGGAATGGTCCTCATCAATTAGCAAAACCTCTATCCCCTCTTAAATTTTTTTTCAGCAGATGCGCTATCGCTACGCCATAATGTAGATTCCGCCATCCGCGCGGAATCCCACCTGTGCGAACTGGGAACGGGGGCTGAACAAAAACACCAACGGACTCATCCGGCAATATCTACCGAAGCCAAAACGTCTGGACGACGTCGCGGACGAGGAACTCAAAATCATCATGGAACGGCTCAATCACAGCCCAGAAAATCGCTTGGATTTAAAACTCCCTATGATCTACTCTTCAAAAAGAACTTTTTACTAACTGTTGCACTTACAAGTTGAATCCAACTTTTTTCGACGGAATTTTAAATGTATTTATCGCACCAACTTTCAAAGTATCAATTCAGCCCCCGCAAAATGTTCTCAAGAAAAACTTGGATCTGGGTTACAGCCGGACTTTTTCTAATATTATTTTCTACCCAGGTTTATGCCGAAAAGAACATTCCGTCTAAAGACCAAACATCCGCCGAGAAAAAACAACCTGAACTGGATCCCCTGGAAGACCGGCAAGTCAATCTATTTCTAGTCGTCAAAAAAAGCGTTGGCATTCGGAAAGAGTTGGTCGATCTATCCAAAAAAGCCTCTACCAAGGAAATCGAAGACCAGATCAAAAGTCTGCAAAAAGAACTCGAAACTCTAAATAACAGTTTTGAGACTTTATCCACCCAGCTTCACGGCGAGGAAATCCCAAAAGTTGAAGAAATACAAATCAGCTGGACAGACGAATTACAAGAAATCACCAAACCAATTTTAAAGTCAATCCGAGAAATTACCTCCCGGCCCAGAAGGATAGAAAGCCTTAATGCCAAAATTGAAGCCTTAAAGGTTCAAATTAAGAATTATGAAACGGCCAGAAAAAACCTTAACGACCTCGATCAAATAAAACCGAACGCTTTGAAACAAGCAGAAAAGAGCAACGGAGAAAAATTAGAAAAAAAAGACCTGGTAAATAACTTCAAAACCAAACTGGACGCATTATACGACAAATACAATCCTGAGTTTTTGGTTTTGAAGCTGGGCCAAGCCGAGGCCAGCCTGGCTAAAATCCAGCAGTCGGACAAATCGATTTTTGGCGTATTGGCAGAAGCATTTAGCGATTTTTTTGAAGTACGAGGCAGAAACCTGTTTATTTCCCTGGCTTCCTTTGCAGGTGTATGGTGGTCTTTGTTTCATGTCTACAGAATATTTAGCGAAAAAACCCGGTTTCTGGACGCGCTGAACCGTCCGGCAAGAAAAATCATTAAAGCGTCCTACAATTTTTTTATATTTGGTCTCGCCGTACTTGCCGGGCTTTTAGCCCTCTATTTATTGAACGACTGGTTGCTATTAAGCATGCTCGCCATGTTTTTAATAGCCCTGGCCTGGACCTCGCGCCAACTTCTTCCAAGATTTTTACAGGAATTGCGTCTGATTCTAAACTTTGGATCCGTACGCGAAGGCGAACGTTTATTTTGGAAGGGCGTGCCCTGGCTGGTGAAAGATTTGGGCATGTATGCAATTTTAATGAATCCACGCCTGGAAGGAGGAAGTATCAAATTACCCGTTGGAGAATTGGCCGCGGAGCATTCACGGCCTTTCGTCAAAGAAGAAGACTGGTTTCCTACGGAAATTGGGAATTGGGTGATTTTATCCGACGATACTTTCGGAAAAATAATAAGCCAAACTCCAGAACAGGTGATCGTGGAACATCTCGGTTCCAGGAAATATTATTTGACTCCGGAGTTTTTAACGCTCAAGCCCAGAAACCTTTCTTCTGGATATACCCTTGTCATCAAATTCGGGCTGGACTACGGGACACAAGATAAAATATGTGAAGACCTGCCGGAGTTATTTAAAACAAACCTTGAAAAGTATTTTAGGGATGAATTAGAAGCCACCCCTCCGGCCTTTGAAAAATTAAAAGTCCAATTTGACGAAGCGGGAGCAAGCTCTTTAAATCTAATCATAATTGCCGTTGTAAACGGAAAATATGCCGAAGAGTATTATTCGTTCAAAAGAACAATAAATAAAGAACTCGTTTCCATATGCAATGAAAACAACCTGACCATTCCATTTAATCAGATGACCCTGAGCCTTTCCCCCCAGATGGAAGACCTTGCTCATAACGCCATTAAAGAAAAAGGTTCCATTTAAATCCGAATTAATCTTTTTCGAGGCGCGGTTTTTACGATTTCGCGCAATTCCTTGAGATCCTTGCCGTCGATACCAAGGAAATACAATATCAAACCTAGATCGGAAATATTGATGCTGGCGCGGGCGTGTTTTTGGACGATCGGTTTGGCGTTGAACGCAATACCCAACCCGGCCTGAGCCAGCATCTGGATATCGTTTGCCCCGTCGCCCACCGCCGCAACCTGCTTAAGGGAGATCCCGTTTTCCCGGGCCAGCGATTTCAAAATCCGGGCCTTGGCCGGCGCGTCCACGATCTCTCCCTCCAATTCTCCGGTCAACCGGTTGTCCTCAATTTTTAACTGGTTGGCAAATCCATAATCCAGCCCGTACTTCTTTTTGAGGTGGTCGATAAAAATCTGAAATCCTCCGCTGACGATGGCCACCTTGTGCCCCAGATGCTGGAGGATTTTCACCATCTCCTCCGCGCCCGGCGTCAGCGGCAGGTTCCGGGTCAAGCCGCGCAACTTGGAAACGGGCAGCCCTTTTAAAAGAGCCACCCTTTTTTTGAGCGCGGATTTGAAAGGCATTTTCCCGTCCATTGCGCGATGCGTGATGGCCTTCATTTCCGTTTCAACTCCCGCCAGTTTGCCCAACTCGTCGATTACCTCGCATTGCAAAAAGGTCATATCCGCGTCCAGAACGACAAGGCGCTTGTTCCGGCGAAACAGGGTGTCTTCCTGCACGGCGATATCCACGGCATGGGTTTCCTTAAAGCGAACCAACTCGTCCATCGCCTCCACCACCTGCGTTGGACGGCGCGTTCCGATCACAAACTCCATCACATGATGGTTTCCGGAATCGAGTTGTTCAATGCGAAGGATATTAATATCCAGAGAGGCAAAAGTCCGGGTAAGTTCGCGAAGCGTTTCCGCGGAAATCTGTTCCCCCAACACGGTAATAACGGTGCGATGCTTGTATGGGGAGTCAAGAAGCGCGAGTTCACGCAAAGGATACACATGAACCTTGAGTCCCGTTTTTTGGGAAAAGTCGTTAAACGCGGTTTTTATAGGCGCCAGGGAAGAGCTTTCGTTCCCTTCCAAAAACAAGGAAAGATTCAACAGTCCGTTAAAGACAAACTGCTTGATATCTACAACGCGCCAACGGGAAGAATCAATCAACCCCATGGCCTCGGCGAGAATTCCAGGACCATCGGGACCCGCGACGTGGATATGTAGTTGACGGCTGGGTGGCAGTGAAGTCATTTGGAACCCTGCGGATTGTAACGCCAACCTTCGCGTTTTTTGCAGGACCAGCCCTCATGGATATTAATCGACTGCAACCCTCCCAGGGCGGGCGAGTTGAACAGATGGATCACTCCTTCCCCTTTCACCAGATTGTCTTTCAAATGAAGGCGTTTGAGTTTTGCAAGAAACCGGGAATTCGCGAGCGCTTTGATTCCTTCGTCCGTGATTCCGTTTTTATTGAGATTTAAATAACTGACGTTGACCAGGTTCTCGCATTCCGCCAGTTCAGTAAGACCTTCATCCCCCAAGCGGTTGTCGTCCAGATCCAGCCAGGAGATTTCCGCCATTTTGGGACTTTCCCAAAGCAGGCGGCCTTCCGGCGGCCCCAGCCTCAGCCCCGAAGCCATTAACTGATTACCGCGCAAACGCCCTTCAAAAATAGAATCCGCGTCCTTGAATTTACTCGTTTCGCTCATGGATAATAAAACCTCAAAAATATTTTTAACAATGCAATTTATTTGTCCGGCTTTTCAGGCAGGTAAGTTCTTCCCTTGAGTTCATCCGGCAAATAGTCCTGCTCCACCGCTCCGCCGGGATAATCGTGAGGGTATTTATAGTCCACTCCATATCCGTATTTTTTTGCGTCCTTGTAATGCGCGTCTTTTAAATGATCCGGCACAGGATAAGACCGTCCCTTGTTGAGAATATCGTTTAGCGCCGCGTCGACGGCGACGATAGCAGTATTGTCCTTTGGAGCGCGGGCTACATAAATAACCGCCTGCGCCAGGGGAATGCGCGCTTCGGGAAACCCCAACTTGTCGGCGGCCTGAGCGGCGGCGACGGCGAGCTCCAGGGCTTTGGGATCGGCCAACCCCACATCCTCCGCCGCCGTAACTATCAATCGCCGGGCGATGAACCGGGGATCTTCTCCGCCGGCGATCATTTTTGCCAGCCAGTAAATTGCCGCGTCGGCGTCTGATCCTCGTAAGCTTTTTTGAAACGCCGAGGCGTGATCGTAATGTTCGCTCCCGCCCTTCTCGTAAAGAACCGCCGCTTCCTGAATGATTCCCTCGATAACGTCTTTGCCAACGGCCTCAATTTGCCCCTCCTCTTGGCGGCAAAAGGCCGCGCCTGCCTCCAGAATATTCAACGCCCGGCGGGCGTCGCCGTTGGCGTGCGTGACGATTCGGTCCAGCGCCTCCTCATGAAAAGAAATATTATCCTTTCCAAGCCCCAAAGCTTCGTCCTGCAAAGCGCGGTTCAGCAAAGACCGTATGTGTTCCTCGGACAAATAGTTCAGCCGAAACACTTGGCAACGCGACCGCAAAGCGGGGATCACTTCCAGCGATGGATTTTCCGTCGTGGAGCCGATCAGCCGCAGAACCCCGTTTTCAACGTAGGGCAACACGGCGTCCTGCTGGGCTTTGTTGAAACGGTGAATTTCGTCGATGAACAAAATGCTCCGCATTTTTTTTCCGGTCCAGACTTTTCGCGCCTGAAAAATAACATTGCGAATATCGGACACTCCGGCGTTCACGGCGCTGATCTCGCGGAACCAACTGTCCGTCAGCCGGGAAACGATCCGCGCCAGGGTGGTTTTACCCGAACCCGGCGGCCCCCATAGGATAAAAGACATGGGGGAACCTTTTTCAATCAGTTGGCGCAAAGGTTTCCCCGGCCCGACCAAATGCTCCTGCCCAAGAAACGCGTCGAATCCGGTCGGACGCAATCGGTCCGCCAAGGGCGGCGGGGGTTCCGTTTTGCTTTCTTCGTAATCGGGAAAAAGTTCCATAGCGAGCGCTCGGCGGCAGGCTTGCCGCGCTTTACAAGTCCATCGTCTCCAGGTTTTTGACGCCACGCCGCAAAGGTTCGACAATGACGACGCCGGTGAGCAATATAATCAATCCGTAACAAATAGGAACGTCGACGCCGCCGACGGATTTCAACAAAAATATCTCATTAAAATGAACGTACATGGGCCGCGCGCCCAGCGCAACCACCGCGCCGACGTACATCAGGCTCAATATCATGAAGATGATTCCTCCGGCGCTGGTGGATATCTCGGAAATATTTTCATGACGAAACATGGGGTACATGGCGCCCAATCCGACGCCCATGCCGACCAATCCCAGGGTGATTAAAAAAACGCCGGACATGGACATGCGCATGACATAGGAGTCGACCTGCAAAAGATAATTTGAACTCACAACCAGAATTTCGGCGACGATCAAAAGCGGCGGAAAATACAAGATGAACTTCCCGAAAAGGAAGCGTCCCATTTTTACCGGCGCGGTATAAACCGTCCACATCATATTTCCCTCAATGCTGACGGCGGAAAACACAAACCGGGAAATGAGCGCCGAAAGAACGAATCCAACCATCCCGATATTTAAAACGGAGACCACGTTCTTCAACACCAGATTGCTCAGCGGCAGGTTCATGATGTTAAAAATATACACCACGACCAGGGCAAAAAGAATGAACAACTGGGACCATTGCCCCGGATCGCGGAAAAATAATTTTACGTCTTTCATCAGCAGAGCGTTCTCCGCGGCGGGAATTGAAAAGCGGGAAGCAGCCGGTCCATTTTTAAATTTCACCGCTGTGTTCGATTGGGGAGCGCCGTTGATTTCCTGAGCGGCTCGCCAACTGGAAAAATAAATCCGTTCGCTGATCCGGCGAAACCCGGCAAACAAAACTCCAGCGCAAATCAGCAGCCAGGCAAGCCTGACGTAGGCGATTTCAAAGTTGCCGGCCTTCCATTCGATCAAGCCCCGCGTGATCCAACTGCTGGGAAGAAAATCGTATTGCGGCGCCCGCAAGCTGTCGACAAAAGCCATTATCATTTCATCGGAAACGTCGTCGCGAAAAAACTTTTCGGGCGAAAGGAAGCGGATGTAGACCACCAATCCGACCAGGAACATCAAACCGAGAAAGGTAAGAATCTGGTGAGTGCGCTTAGCCGGGAAATATCTCATGAGGGCCATGATCCCCAGACTCCCTAAAATACAGGGAATGATCGCAAAGGGTATAAAACTGAAAATCAGATACGCATAATACCCCGGCGTGGTTTGAAAGTGATAACCGTAGGCCATGAAAATGGGAACACCAAAGAGCCAGACCATCCAGGAACTTTGCAGAACGCTTTGCCAGAACTTCAGGGTCAGGATGGAGTCTTTTGTGGTGGGAAGCGAATGCAAAAATTCCAGATCTCTGGACATATAAAAAATCGTCAGGGAAGAAATCACGCTGGAAAATAAAACCATCATGAACAAAGTCAGGAACACGACGTTCAGCAACTGGACGATCAACTCGTCGCCAACTTCCAGAGGAAGCGTGTCCATGTAACGAATCATGCGCAGGAAGAAAGCGAAATCCCCAACCAGAAACAAGGCGGCGAGCGTCAGAATCAAAATCCAACGCATCCACTTTTCGGGACTGGGCCTAGTGAAATTATTTTTTAGGCAAGCCAGACGCATCCGAAAAAGCTGGCGGGTATGTTGAGGTTTCGTCATAAGATGAGGCGGCTGAGAATAATTTTTCAGGTCATGCGTTTCACCCATTCGACGACGGCATAGTCCATCCAGCGACGGTCGCCCAACGGGGTTTTGTTACGGGAAAGATATCCCATGTGCCCGCCAAATTGGGGAGCAATATAATGCAACGCCGGATTTTGCCTGATCCGACTAAACAAACCGGCCGGGATAAACGGATCGTCCAAAGCGCACAAAACGGTCGTGGGAACCCGTATCCCGTCCAAAAATACTTTAGAACTGCAAGCGTCGTAATAATCGTCGGCGGAGAGAAACCCGGCGGAACGCGCTGTGTAATTTTTATCGAACTCGCGAATCGTGGCGTGATCCGTCCCAGGCATGAACGCCTCGGGATAACACTCCACCAAGGCGCAGGCCTGCTGGTTGATCAGGTCCATATAATATTTATTGAACACCCTGGAGAATTCCCCTTGGGAAATTTTATCGCAAGCGATTTTCAAGTCAACCGGCGGATTCACGGCGTAGGCTCCGCGAATTTGAGACGGAAGCTTTCTGCCTTCGCCCAGATATTTGAGTAAAATGTTGCCGCTCAAGGAAAAACCAACAATCAGCAATTCCGCTCCGGGGTTTTTCTTTACGAGATAATTAACGACGGCGCCCAAATCGTCGCTGGAACCGCCGTTCCACAGACGGTCGCTAAACCCCATACCGGCTCCGCTTCCCCGATGGTTCATCATAACGACCCCGTATCCCTGCACCCAAAGCTTGTTGGCAATGCGCCGCATGTAACCGGACTCGGAACAGCCGCCCATGCCGTGCGCCATTAAAACCAGAGGCCGCGATTTGTTTTTTGCGGGAACTTCGTACAGAATCAAGCCGGAATGATCGTCCAACCTGACCTTGTGGGTTATTCTTTCCGGAAGATACAGGTTGCCCGGGAACTTGCTTCCAACGATCGTCTGGGCGATTCCGCCTCGAAACAGGGGATGCGGGTCAAAGGAGATAAGTGAAACTTTCATGGGACTCGGAAAATATTTTTTGAAAACATGCAAATAAATTGCGTCTCTATGGAATAAGAGTTGCGCGTAGAATATCTTAACAACAGTCTGCAGGGGCGTTTATTGACAAGCCTTACGGCGATTGATAAGTTAATTAAACTTTTAACTCAACATAATAGGAAATATGATTCAATTCAATTTTAAGCCAACTCAACTCCGGCGCCCGTTTATCGCAACGCTAGTCGCGGTTCTAATTTTAGGCGCGGCGGGAGTCGCCGCGGCGTCCAACGAACATTACCAAAAAGGCCTGCGCCTGAGCCAACAAGAGCTTTGGGCCGACGCCGCGGAGGAGTTTAAAATCGCCGCCCGCGAAGAACCCAACGCCCCTCTGAACTGGGCCAACCTGGGCGTCGCATACAGCGGCATGGATCAACATAAAGAAGCATTGCTGGCCTATGACAAAGCGCAGGCCCGGGGTTACGACAACGCTTTTTTCCGTTACAACCGGGGGGTCTCCTTCCTACACCTCAACTTGCTGGACGAGGCTGAAGAAGAAATGCTTAAAGCGCTTAACCTGGACCCCAGATTTTCCAAAGCGACTTACAACCTGGGCCTGATTTACAGCCGACGCGGCGAACATAAAAAGGCCTTCAAACAGGTCGACAAACTTTATTATAAAAGCGGCAAACTGGCAAAAAAACTTTTCAGCGAAATTCCACCGCCCTATAAAATTGCCGCTACGGGCGAGAGCGGAAAACTCACCGGTCGAATCTCTCTTTCCGGGGAGAAACCCAGGGCGCGATCTTTCCACCTGATCCATGCTCCAAATATTAAGTTTTGTTCGCGCATCTCGGACGGCAAAGGCCACAGGCTTCTTTTCGATTTTACCGTTTCGGAAAATCATGACTTGAAGGACGCCGTCGTCGCTATTCTTGGCGTAAAAAAGGGCAAGGCCTTTTCCCAACCCGGCGCCATGCAGAGCTTCAATATCCGGCGATGCCATTCAGACAAATACGTGATCGGCGTCAATCGCGGAGAAAACATTCTCCTCGAAAATTTCGATCCCATTCGCCACGAAATCGCCACTTACGAATTTCAAAATCCGCGCGTTCGCCAAAAATCCAACAAGCCGGTTTTGGCCAATTCATCGCAAGTGCGTTCTGCGTTGGTCCACTCCGACACCCGCGAATTTGTCATCAAATGCAACCTCCACCCATTTTTACAAACCCGCGGACTGATGGTTGAAAATCCGTATTACGCGATCACCGACGCCCAAGGCCGGTTCAGCATCGACGGCGTCCCGCCCGGAACTTACGAGGTGATGGCCTGGCATCCGTTCATTCCTCTCAGGAAAGGAACGGCAACCATCGCTCCCAATGGCGAAACGAAAATCGACTTTGAATTTGAATCGAAAGATATTCGGCGAAAATTGTATCAGGACGATCTGGAGGGCTACCGTTTCCAACCCTGGTACGACAGTTTTGAAAATTTTTACGGAGGCCCGCGGATAGACGACGAAGTGGAAGTTCTGCAAAAATTCTAGGAGCCTTCATTCCGAAATCAAGATCACCGTCCCTGGCAGGTTTTCTTCGCGTTTTAAATTTTCAGCCGCCTTTTGGGCCGATTCATAAGCGCCGAATTTCCCCATAAAAACCCGGTGAGACGCCTTACCGTCGCGGGGAGATTCAGAGGTTGCCACAAAAGCCGAATAGCCTTTTTTTATTAAATAATGCTCCAGATTGCCCGCTCCGGCAAGGTCCTGAAACGAATCCACCTGAACCGTATAAACCCTTTTTTCCTCAACCGGTTGCAGGGTCGCCGAGGAAAGCGCAAATCCCTCTCCGCCTCTTTTTTCCTCTCCCTCCGGGCGTTTCGCTTTGGAATCTCCCGGAGGCTCGGAGCCTTTAATTTTTAATTCCACGATGGTTTCCATCCCAGGGTCGTTGAGAACCTCAAAAAAAGTATACTTCTCCCTGGGCCTGGAAATAGTATTCCCATTTTCGAATTTTTTTCGTAGTAGGTTTTTTGGTTTTTTAACGGATTGTTTTTTTACAAATTCGGATGACTTTTGGCCGCCGTCAAAAAACGACCCCGACCCATTTTCCCCGAAATAATATCCCGCCCCCCCGGCGACTGCCAGCGCCAGAAAAATCGAACTGAATTTTGGAAATCGTTTCAAAGGGGACGGCTCAATTTAGAATCAGCAAACCATGGAAAGGCAGGCGGGACTACCGGACTTAATTATTTCAACTTACATTTTCTCCGGCGCCGACACGCCAAGCAGGCCCAATCCGCTACGGATCAGTGTACGCAAGCAATCGACCAGGAAAAGCCGCGCCAGAGTCAATTCCTTATCGTCGGTCACGATCCGATGTTTGTTGTAATAACTATGAAACTGCCCGACAAGCTCTTGCAGGTAAAAAGATACCCTGTGGACTTCCAACGCCTCGGCGCTCTTTTGAATGACCTCCGGATAGGCGAGGATTTTTTTGACCAGGTCCAACTCCTCTTTTTCCTTTATGCGGGACAATTTAATTTTAGAAACGTCGGGAAGGGCGAACCCC
Organism: Nitrospinaceae bacterium; assembly: GCA_029261555.1. Classification (GTDB taxonomy): domain Bacteria; phylum Nitrospinota; class Nitrospinia; order Nitrospinales; family JACRGP01; genus JAJDBB01. The sequence goes on from JAJDBB010000014.1 coordinate 77,839, forward strand.
TGCTCCTCCGCCGTCCGGAATATACTGCAAATTCTGGCGTGAGCGTACTGGATGTAGAACACTGGATTTTCGGGCGTTTCCTTTTTGGCAAGGTCCATATCAAAATCCAGATGGCTGTCGGAGCTTCTCATTAAAAAGAAAAACCGCGTCGCGTCAACTCCCACCTCGCGAACCACCTCGTCCAGAGTGATGAATTCGCCGGAGCGGGTAGACATGGCAACCTTCTCGCCGCCTCTTTTCAAAGCCACAAACTGCACCAAAAGCGTGTGGAAATTTTCCAGGTCGAACCCAAGAGTCTTCACCACGGCCTGCATACGAGCCACATACCCATGATGATCGGCGCCCCAGATATTAATGATCTTGTCGAACCCGCGCTTGATTTTATTTTGATGATAGGCGATGTCCGAGCAGAAGTACGTCCGATCTCCCGACTGCTTGACGACCACCCGGTCCTTTTCATCATTGAAGTCGGTGGTCTTGAGCCAGACCGCGCCGTCCTTTTCGTAAACGTAACCCTTGTCCTTCAACCCGTCGATGATGCGGTCCACCGAGTCTCCTTCATAAAGGCTCTCCTCGCTGAACCAGCCGTTGAACTCAACGCGAAACGCCTGAAGGTGCTCTTTAATTCCATCCAAAATATACCGCGCGGAAAACTCGCGAAAATATGGCAAAACCTCATCTTCCGCCTTTTCCAGAAGCGAGTCGCCCTTTTCTTCCTGAACCGAACGAGCGACGTCGTTTATATATTCGCCCTGATAATGATCGCCGGGAAAGTCTATATTTTTTCCATATAGTTCCTGGTAACGCAACCAGGTGGAGCGGCCCAGCGTGTTCATCTGGTTGCCAACGTCGTTGACGTAGTACTCCTTGAAGACCTCGTACCCCGCTTTTTTTAACAGGGCGCCCAACATATCTCCCACGGCGGCGCCCCTTCCGTGCCCTACGTGAAGCGGCCCGGTGGGATTGGCGCTGACAAACTCCAGCAACACTTTTTGATTTTTCCCCAGATCGCAATTACCAAAACCTGTCCCTCTCTTCGCCACCTCCAGCAATCCGTTCAGGTAAAACGACGGCTCCATTTTTAAATTAATAAATCCCGGACCGGCTATTTCCACCCCGGCAAGATCGCCGTCCGTAGTCTTCATATTTCCGGCGATGGCTTCCGCGATTACTCTAGGATTTTTCTTTTCGGTTTTGGCCAGGGCCATGGCAATGGTGGTGGAAAAATCCCCCATTTTTTTATCTCTGGGTTCTTCAACAACAATTTCAGGCGAACAATTTAAGTCAAGCTGGCCAGCGTCCCGAGCTTTATCCAAAGCCTCGGCAATCAAATTTCGAATGGTTTCTTTCATAAATTAATATTATCCATGACCGATCAGGCCGAAAAAAATGTTAACGAAAAAACGAGAATATTAGAATAAACAGTCGGAGGGCGTTAAGGGATCAGGGGAAATTATTTTTCCGAGTAGAAAGACTCGATTTCCGCTTCCATTTCCTTTTCCAGTTTTTCCTTTTCTTCCGCAAACACGGCCAGAAGAATTTCTTTCTCCGCCTCCAGTGATTCGGGAGGAACGCGGTCGGCGAGCTTTTTGATTTTGTGTTGAACGGAAACGTCTTTATCCGCGATTTTGGCTTTATAATCCTGGCGGATTTCAGCGATTTTCTTTTTTTGAGAATCCGTTAAATTGCGGTTTGCCTTGGAAACAACGTCTTTGGTTCTTTCCAAACTGAGTTCCCAGGCGCTTTTTAGTTCTGACATTTTAACCTCCATCGATTTACTTACCGTCGGGATTATAAACGTTTTTACCCCGAACGCTCAATTTTAAAACGCATGGGCCTTTTACAATCAGATTACCAATCAGGATTTCATTGTTTTGGAAAACGGTCTTTGTTATTCTGAAGTTTATGAGCGCCCAACATGCAAACGCCGATCCCCTTGTTGAACTTGAAAATTATCTACGCTTTCTTAAAGATTCCGGTTACACGGAAATCCCGTTGGAAGAGGATTTTAACTCCCTTCTCTGCAACAGGCCCATTACCCCCTCCCCTGTCGCACAACCGATTTCACCGCCCAATACGGAGGTTCGCATGAAAAAGGATCGCCACGACGGCGACGCCGCCGGACGCCTGCAAGCGGTTCGCGAAGAAATGGGGAATTGCACGCGATGCAAACTTTCCGAGGGACGGGCGAATATCGTTTTTGGATCGGGAAACCCCAACGCACGGCTCATGTTTGTAGGCGAGGGTCCCGGAGCGGACGAGGACGCGCAAGGCCTGCCCTTCGTCGGACGGGCCGGAAAAAAGCTCACCGAAATCATTGAAAAGGGCATTGGGCTGAATCGCGAAAAAGACGTTTATATTTGTAATATCGTTAAGTGTCGTCCGCCCGGAAACCGCGACCCGGAAAAAGACGAAATCGAGGCTTGCCAACCTTTCCTGCTAAAACAGATCGAAGCGATTCGGCCCAAAGTGATCGTTGCGTTGGGCCGCCCCGCCGCAAGCGTCCTGTTGGGTCGCAAGGTCGCCATCACCAAGGAGCGCGGAACCTGGCACGATTTTCACGGCAGTAAATTGATCCTCACATTTCATCCTGCGTATTTGTTGCGGGCCTACACCCTGGAAAACCGACAAGCTGTTTTTGAAGACATGAAACAGGCGCTCATGGAATTGAACCGATGAACCAGGCCAAGGAAGCCCTCGATCGTTTACAAAAAAACATCGGGCAAGTTATAATTGGAAAACCGGAAACCATCCGCCTGTCCGTCATTACCCTGCTCGCCAAAGGGCATCTGTTGATCGAAGACGTGCCCGGCGTGGGCAAGACTTCCATGGCGCACGCGCTGGCGCAATCCCTGGACCTTGACTTCCGGCGTATTCAGTTCACCAACGACATTCTGCCTTCGGACGTCACGGGAGTTTCCATATTTAATCAGAAAGAAGCGCGGTTCGAGTTCAAGCCCGGTCCCATTTTTGCCAACATTGTTTTAACGGACGAGATCAACCGTTCCACGCCGCGCACGCAAAGCGCCCTTCTGGAGGCGATGAACGAACGGCAAGTCACCGTGGACAACGCCACCTACCACCTTGAAGACCCGTTCATGGTGATCGCCACGCAAAATCCAATCGAAAGCCACGGAGCCTACCCGCTCCCGGAATCGCAACTGGACCGGTTCATGATGTACGTTTCCATGGGCTATCCCACGCTGGAAGATGAAAAACGTTTATTGACCACCCACACGGTAGGCAACCGGATCGATCAAATTTCCCCGGTGATGGACAAAGGGCAAGTGATTGACTTGCAAAAACAGGTGGACGGGGTTCGGATGGAACCGATCATGGTGGATTATATTTTGAGCATCGTTTCCGCTTCCAGAAATTCCAAACACCTGTCGCTTGGAGTGAGTCCGCGCGGCGGACTCATTTTCCAGCACGCGGCGCGCGCCTGCGCCCTAGTCGACGGCAGGGATTTTGTTCTCCCGGACGACATAAAAGAAATGTCCGGTCCCGTTCTTTCCCACCGGGTGATTCCCGAAACGCGGCAAAGCGGAACCCAACGGCGTTTCGGCGACGCCGCGGCCATTGTCAACGACATTGTTGAAAGCCTGGAAATCCCCGTCTGACCAACGTCCGGAGGGGTCGTCTTGATAAACAAACTCAATTACAAACCCATCTTCACCTTCGCCTATTACAATAGGACTTTGGCGCTGACACGCGAGGGGGCGGGATTTATTATTCTGGTTTTCGGCGTCGGACTTGGAGCGATCAACACCGGAAACAATCTGCTGTATCTCATCCTCGCCATGTGTTGCAGTTTCATCGCCGTATCGGGAACGCTCTCGGAGCTAACTCTAAAACAAATTCAAGCGAGCGGCCAAATCAGCAAGACCCTGTATTATGAAGAGACTTATCCATTACGCCTAAAAATTACCAACGGAAAAAAACGCGCGCCGTCTTTTTCCCTCAACTTTTCGCTGCCGGAATCCATCGACCATCGCTACTCCGCCGACAGTAAGGCCTACCAGTTTCACCTGCCTGCGGGAAAAACCGCCGAGAAAAACCTTTTACTAAAGGGAATACGGCGCGGCCCGATGGACGTAGACTCCTGCAGGATAACCACCAGTTTCCCCTTCGGATTTTTTGTCAAAACCAGGGACGTACCGATGCAAATCCATTGCGTCGTGTTGCCAAAAATTGAAGACGTCGAACTCCCCACGGCTACCGGAGATTCCATCGAAGGCGAACAAAACGTCCAGACCAGCGGCGACGAACTGTTCTCCATTCGGGAATTCAATCCCGGCGACCCGGTAAAATCTATCCACTGGAAATCCACCGCAAAAACGGGGACGCTGAGGGTCAAAGAATTTTTAAACGGCGGCAAGCGCAGTTACAATATTTTTCTCAACCTGCACGACGGCGTCAGCGGTCAAAAAACGTCGCAGGAAATAATTGAAAAACGTATTTCGGAAGCCGCCTCGCTGATTTTTCATTTGATAAAACGCGGCGACGAGGCGGCATTGAAGACGTCCGATTATGAATCCGCCAGCGACAATTCCCAGGCGCATCTTGAGGAGTTGCTCCGACGCCTTGCATTGATTGGATATGAAAAGTCTCCCATTCCCGCCAGCGCGACGCTGGACCCAGTATTGTGACCGGTCGGCGGACTCTAGTCGGCGTATTGGGATCTGGATCCAATGCGTTCCCGCAACTGAGCTTCCCATTGGGGGAGTGGCTTGCGGCGCAAGGTTACGATCTCATAAACGGCGGAGGCGGCGGGGTGATGGAGGAAACCGCCCGAGGCTTTGCTTCCGTGGTCGACCGCGCCGGAGTCGTTCTCGGAATTCTCCCTGCGCAAAACCCCTGCGACGACCCAGCGCAAAGGCGGGACTACCGTGCGCCGTCAAATTATCCCAACCCCTACGTAGATTATTGCATTCGCACCCACTTGCACTTGTCCGGCGAGCGCGGTATGGAGCCGGCAAGCCGCAACCATATCATCGTCCTCACAGCGGATATTTTGATCGCCCTTCCCGGAGGAGCCGGAACGCGAGCAGAAATAAACCTGGCGCGGGATTATGATAAACCTCTGGGAATTCTCAACGGTGACGGGACGTGGGACGAGTTTTCATCGTCCAATGCCGTGATGGCAAATTCTTTGGAGGATGTTTTTGAGTTCGTGCAGACTCGGGCAGAAAACTAACCGGAGCCGCTACCGTTTCAAAATACTCTGCGAAAAATATTTGGCGGGAATTTCAGCGTCGAATTTAATTGAATCGTATTCGTAGGTCGTCTTTGTATTGCTCTTCAACAGGTCGCGGAAGATCATTTTCTTGGGGAACAACCGGTCGCCGGTTTGCCGGTAGCCCTTGAAACGTACGTTTTTTAACAATTTACCGCTTTTCGCATACATCTCCTCCATCAACACAATTTTCTTTTCAGGATCGATCCAAAGTTTTCGAGTTTGATAGGTCGTAGTTTTATCGTTGGCGATCAACAACAACACCACGCAGGGCGTTCCCTCGAAATCCTCGAATTTTTCAATAGCTGATTTATAGTTCCGGCTCAGCATTTTATCTTCCATCATATCCTCGTAGGACAAATCGCTCCCCATCATGGATTGCCTCAGCATGTGACCGGCGATCAGGATTTTCCGGTCGGTCCGGGGAGTGTACATCCAGAGTTTGGAACGGGCTTTAAGCATTTTGACGCCGCGCTCCCTCGGCGGGTTGAGATAAACGCTGTAGGAACGCTCCACGCCCTCCATCCAGGTTTGCATCTGCAAAACTCTTTCCCGTCGGCCATTGTCGACAATCAGGCGGCCCTCGATAATTTTTGTCTGCGACCACAAATTATCGTCCACCCGCCGCAACAACTCATCGGGGTCCATGTCCTGCGCATTAACGGCCTGACCGAAGGCTCCTAATAGAACCAGGCATAATATAACGAAGAAACCTTTAGCTCCCCGGTTCGCTAATTGAAATTTTAGAATTTTCATGTAGTTCCCTACGCTTCCAGTTCACGAAATAATTCGGCGGTCGATCTTTTATAGATAGCGGCTCCCGCAGCGAGGGTTCCCAAAACCGAAGCGGCAAGGCCTGGAACGATCCCATAAAGAAAACCGGACGGCGTGAGGCGTCCTCGCATGACGTCGCTGAACATCATTCCCGTCTGAACAAAAGCGTCGCCCATGTTCACGCCCACCTCTTGCAGGTAATAAACGAAAGCCCCTCCCAATAAAGAACCCGCCAGGCAACCCAACGCGGCAATGATCAGGGATTCAATCATTAGGCTTCGCAATAATTGTCCATGCGTTTCGCCCAGGGCCAGCCGAAGCCCGATTTCTCCATAACGATGAATGCCGTTCAACAACCCAGCGTTCCACAAAACCAGAGACATGATGAACGTAAATATGACAACGAGAACCTTTCGCACCATTAAAAAGGTTCGGAAAATCTGATCCATATTTCTTTGATCCAACACCGACAATAAAATCGGGAAATCGTCTTCAACCCAATCGCCGGGCGGCGTTTGCATCCACTTCGTCAGCTTCGATTGCAGATCGCTTTTAATTTTATCGTAGTCGAAAATGGGAACTTTTGGCGGGAGGAAACCCAGCCAGTCCGTTACCATGTCTTCCATATAGAACGTGGTTTGCGCGTCTCCAAGATCAACCAGGGCCATTTTTTTGTCCATGGCCGCAACGCCAAATTTCACAAACCCCACCACCCGGTAATTGTCCGCCGCAAACCCGCCGTCGAAGGATTGACCCAGCAGGGTTACCGTTCCGTCAATTTCCAAGTCCAGGGATTCCGCCAACAGATAGCCCGCCAACATTTCGTGGGAACGTTCAGGCAGGCGACCGTTGACCAGAGATGATTCCAGGCCGAGCCGATTTATTTCTGAACTGTTACCCGGTAAAACATCCAAGCCCATTCCGGTAACCGGAGTCTGGCTTCGAGTTTCACCATTTTCATCGGGGACGTCCATAAGAGCCGCCCAACGAATTCGCGGGGTCCATTGGATTTTAGAATCAGAATTTTGCGTCAACCAGTTTTTAGTTTCCTTCTCTGCGGCCAATGCGCGGTCGAGAGGATTTAAATGTTCCTCCTCGTAGAAGGGTTTGTTAACCAGCCGCAGATGTCCCGTGTCCAGCTTAGCGGTCATGTCCACCATGCCCATAAAAATGCCTTCGATGAATCCGAGAAGAGTGATCATCAACGTCACCCCTACCGTGGTCACCAGCCAGGGAAACAGGAGTCGGGTTCGGTCGCGCGCAACCCCGAGAATCAGCCAACGTATCATCGAATGGCCTTTCCACGCAAAGCCAGGGCGGGATCGAGGCGGGATATTTTTCTAACAGGAAGCCAAGCGACAAAAACCATGATCCCCACTATAACGCCAAGCGAGGCCACGACTTCCCCGGGCCGGACGTCCAGGCGGATGCTCTCATAAACAGGGATGGTGGATTCCTTGAGGTGGGAGATATCCAACCCAGTCCGCTGAAACCACATGAACAGGGGGACGCCGATGACTAGCGCGACAAGAACCGCGCCAAGAGAGGACAGGCCTCCTTCCAGCACAAAAAGCTTTTCGACCTTTTTGGAGTTCATTCCAAGCGCCATCAGAGTTCCAATCTCTTTTTGCCTTTTAAAAACGTTCAGTATCTGGGTATTGAATACGCTGGTTCCCGCCAGAAACATCAGGATGCACCACAAGATGAAGGCATTCATGCGGTCGTGTTTCAGAAGGGTCAGCAAGTCGACCATGAGGTCATCCACGCTCCGAAATTCCATTTCCACAACCGGCCCGATAGTATCGCGCACAGCCACCCAACTAACTTCCTCCGGCCTGGACGTGATTTGCCTTAAATGGTCCAGCCGCATCCAGACAATCCCCTCGTCGATTCTTGGATTGAGAAAATCAGCCACGTCGACCACTTCGACGTCCAGGGCGTCGACGGCGCCAAACCGGTCTCGCCACTTTAAAACGACGGCGTCGCCTTTTTTAAGTTTCGCTTTGCGAGCCATTTTTAATCCAATGACGACGGGAATGGAGTCGGAGACTTTTGACGGCTTTGATTTCAAGCCTAGTAGCGGCAGTTTCAGAAGCTCCTGGTCGATTTCGACGCCGCGCAATTGGACGGGATAAAGTCGGTTGTTTGGGAATATTTGTCCTTGCAAGACAAGAACCTCTGCCTTGTCCAATGGAGGTAGGCCTTTCAAGGAAGCGGGCGCGATTTGGGTCGAGTCTTCCCACTGTGTGGGATCCAACAGGTCGAAACCGGGCGACACATAATGCCCGCCAGCCGCATCGGTATCCACCATATTGCGGGTTCCCTGTTTCTGGAATCCGTTGAGCAGGGAAAGATTAAACACAACGGCTATCATAGTGACCGCAGTGATCAATACATTTAAAAATGCGCGCAAACCTTGGCGGAAAAAGTTTTTAAGGGCAACCTGAAAAATCAAGGGTAGGATCCCAATGAGGGTAAAGACGGGCGGGGAACTGACTCCCCGTCCGTCTTTGGGTAATCAATTTTATTCACTCGGAGGTGCGAAAAGACTTCACGAAAAAGGCAACCAAATCCTTGATCGACAACATGCCGACAATTTTGTCTTCTTCCGTGACAGCCAGGTGTCGAATTTTATTTTTCCGCATGAACTCGTTGGCTTCCTCAATCGGTAAATAACGATCCATGCTTTTAACAGGAGAGGTCATTAAATCCGTCACCACCATCTCCTCGGGACTCTTCCCAACGGCGACGCATTTTCGGGTGATATCGGTTTCAGTGAGGATGCCGACAAAATCATCCAGGCTCTTCACCAAAAGGGACCCGACATTTTGGGCCTGCATGTATTGTGCGGCCTCCTGGACGGTAGACTCGGACTCAACATACATAGGGGGAGCGCTCATATAATCGCCGACGTCTTCCATTTTTCTCCTCCTTAAATGAAGTTAAGAACAATTTCCAACTCGGTTCTATTATATATTCTGGCGGGTGCAAAGGAACCAATAATTGAACTACGCGACTATTTATGGAAATTATTCTTTTTCCCTGTCCCACACAATGCGACCGTCCTCCAGGCGAACTTCCCGTTTAAGATAACGCGTGACCTTTTCATCGTGAGTGGAAAAAATAAAAGCGGCTCCGTATTTTCTATTCAAGTCCAGCATCAGCTCAAGAATGTTGTAGGAATTTTCAGCGTCCAGGTTTGCGGTCGGTTCGTCCGCTAATATTAACTTGGGGCGCTTGACCAAAGCCCTGGCAATAGCGGCTCGTTGGCACTGCCCGCCGGATAGCTCATGCGGCTTCTTATGGGCTTCCGGTCCCAACCCTACTTGTTCAACCAGGCCCATGATCTTGTCGCGAACCTCCAATTCCTTTTCGCCGTTTAAAAGCAGGGGAAATAAAACATTTTCATAAACAGAGTAAACCGGCAGTAAATTGTGGGATTGGAACACAAATCCAAAATATTTTCTGCGCAGGAAAGAAAGTTCGTCGCGCGACTTATCGGAAAAATTGATTCCATCCAGAATAATGTCCCCAGACGTTGGCCTGTCCAATCCGCCGATCAGGTTCAACAGAGTGGTTTTTCCCGATCCCGACGGTCCGACGAAAGCCATGAACTCGCCGGTCTCGACTTTAAGGCTCACGTCCCGCAGAGCGAGAAATTCCTGGTCGCCCGCATGATATATTTTTCCTATGTTTTTAAGTTCCAGCATGGCGACCAACGCTCTAAATATAATAGATCAGGGTGAATCCCACAGAGGATTCAGTTCCATTAAAAACCGGTCCCTTGCGGAACAGGCGGCCTGGCGAGTCACTCCCATTAACGTTCCCGCCCCATTTGCCGTTCAAGTAGAGGTAGGTTTGTTTCATCAGGTAGTATTCAATTTGCGGCGCAAATTGAAAGCCGCCGTCGCGTAGATCAAAAAACCCAAACAACCTCCAAACGAAGTCCACGCCTACGGGTTGATCCATCATGACTCCGACCTGATGAAGAGTTGTATCGTCGAAAGGAATCAATGGGTCTGGATTGTTTTTAACGGAAAGAAAATATTCTGCCAATACATGCAAGCCCTCTCCAACGTTCAAAGTGTAATCGGCGCCCCAAACTGAATCGAAGCGAAGATTCTCTTCAAAGCGTTCCGCGCCGACGTCTAAGCGGGCTTCATGCCAATAGCCAACGCCGTATTCCCCCTTTAAATGGTAGCCTAATTGAAAAAGTTCGCGGTCAAACTGAGATAAAAACTCCAGATCCGTTGCGGGGTGGTATTGAAAAACAAAACCTGTTTCGAGGCCGGCCAATTGCGACTCGATCCTTCCTCCAGCAATGACACGGCTGTCCTTATCGGCAGAAACCAACCAACTATCGACAAACGTATCGGCGCTCAGAAAAATCGTCGTTCGGAGACCGTCAACTCCGCGAGTAAACGGAACCACACCGGAAATATTGCGGTTGTCGAAAAACCCCAGAGGTCGGAACAACGACCCCGCTCCAAATAGAATGGCTTGTCGTCCGCCCCGGATTTTAACCGTTTCATTTTCCAGCCTCAACCAGCCCCGGAAAAATTCCGACTCAAAGTCGTTGTTAAAACCCGCCTGCTCCCTGGGTCCTCCCGTGATGCGATTGTCGCCTTTTAACTCATAATCCAGGCTCCATTCATTTTTGCGAAATACGTTGCCCACGACGCCTAGGCGTAATTCCAAGTCCCTGTCGACGTCGTCAAAACCGCTGGGAGAGTCAAAAACATATTGCGCGCCGCCACGCGCCCAACCTTCAAAGGAATAATCGAAAGCGCTGGACGCCGACGGAAAGGCCACTCCGACAAAAAAAATAAAAAAGAGAATTCTCATCTTATGGGGGAGTTTTTTGTCGCGCGAAAAAAAGAAAAAGTTTACAAACCGTTTCGCGACTGGAGAGAATTTTAACTTCGAGGTTTTTAGAAAAAGGCTCAAATATCCTTCCAAGTTTCCTCAATAATTTTCCAGCTTCCATCCTCGTTTTTCCATATCAGGGTTTTTTCCCCAAGATCAAAAAACTGGTTGGAAGAATACTTTTGTACAAAGGTCATTTTAACCTTTTCGTCGCCCTTCAAAATTTTAATGTCCTCAAACTCCAAACTGATGTCGTTATTTTTCATCAACGCCTGGATCCTGGACTCTCTCCATTCCTCCATACTTTCCGCGTCGTGTTGAAACTCGTCGGAGTAAAAATCCAGGTAAGCGTAAACGCTTTTCTCCTGCCAGGCTTTTTTCCAGGAAAGAAAAAGGGATACCACGGTGTCCACCGACTCGTTGAGCGGACGAAATTTAAATTCATCGTCCGCCGCAGTCCCTTCTTGATAATCCTTGACGGCTTTACGATTCCGCGTTTCCACCTGTATTGGTACGGGCGACGAGTTCGGTCGACTAAAACTTGACTTAACAACCAGCGCGTGGATGTTTTCCTTTTTAAGGAGGGTTGACTCCATAGCGTCCGCTTGCCTCCGGGAGGCGTAAGGTCCCATCATCACCTTAAACCAACCGCTACTTCTGAACGGCGCTTTAAGATGAAGGCGATACCCCTTCCGCCCCAACTTGTCCATAAGACTTTCCGCATTGGATTTACTTTTGAAAGCGCTCAGTTGGACAAAATAGGTGGACTCCCTAAGCGACGATTTTTCCGCCGCCTGAACAACCGGGAAATTTTGAACGAAACAAACGGCAAAGGCCGTGAGCCAGATCAAAGCTTTTGTCGTCGGACTCATTTTAAAATCTGCCCGCATAAAATGTTAAACCGCCAAATCATTTGAAGTGGATAGCAGGGAAACACTATTAAAGCAGTTTCGAAAGATAGGGTATCAGTTGATCGGAGCTTACCGATGGAACCCGCGCGTTAATGACCCCTTCCTTATCGATGATAATAACAGTGGGCATATCGCGTTGAAGGTAAGAATTATTTACCGACATGTCCAGATCTACATAATAGGCAAAATGGATCGGGCTGGGAAATTTATCGAGATAATCCTGAACGGCCTTTTTAGAGTCTCCGTTGGTGTTCACCCCGACAATCGCCAGTTTATCTTCGCCGATCGCTTTACGGACCTTGTCGAATTCAAGAGCTTGATTCATGCAGGGAACACAGATGTGAAACATTCCCAACAAAACCACCTTTCCCTTCAGAGAAGAGAGCGTTAATTTTTTTCCATCCAGCGAGGTCACGGTAAAATCCGGAGCCGGAGAGCCCTTTTGAGGAGCCCCTGCTTGCCCGACGGCGGGCGATAACCAAAGCGCTATCGCCAATATTATAATTGTCTTTCTCATACGAACCTCTTTTTGGGAATAAATAGCCGGTTTATAAGGTCTACTAATAGAACTTTTTTCATTATTCTAAATGAGGACGGTTTAATTGGGAAGGCAATTATTGAAAGCAAAGAGCCGCTTTCCATAAAATTTATTTCGATGAAAATTTAAAATCCGTTTCAAAAAAATACAAATACTTGCTAGCCCGTTTTGGCGATTACCATTAAAAGAGTCCGCTTGACTTGGCAGTCCATTTATATAAAATGAACGTTTAGCAGGGCGTTTTATGGGCTGGAAGTTAAGCGTCGTAAGGCGCGCTTGCAATCCTGGTCAATCCATAGAAACGTTTCTGGTTTCACATGAATTTCCTCAAAAAAACCGCGAGAAGTCGTCTTATCCAGCAACCTGATATCAGGCGCCCGGGCAAGGGGCCAAATCTTGGGAGAATAAAGTAATGAAAAAACTTACCACTGTTTTTCTGCTTCTACCGGCCTTTCTCTTGACTTTTTCTGCGCCCGTTTTCAGCTATCAGGAAATCGACGTCATGAATGGCGGGACCATAAAGGGCAAAACTAGTCTTACCGGAAGGTCTCCATTTCCCCGTGTTTATCATCTCGTATTATTCCCTAATATGGATATGTGCGCCGAAGTCAGCCCGGACGACGAAGTGTCCACCGACCTCGACAACATGAACAGGATTCTAAACGATTTTGTAGTCGGCCCAAACGGGGAACTCAAGGACGTCGTGGTCACGCTGGAGCATGTAGAGGCGGGCAAGCCGTTTGACAGCCGCCCCTTGGATATTCTCGCTGAAGGTTGCACCTTTTATCCCTACGTCAGCGTAATCAGACAGGGAGGAAAGTTTACCGTAGACAATCAAGACGCGGTCATGCACAACAGCCAAGTGTATCAGAAGGAACGCGGCAAAATTATTCTCAACATTCCCATCCCGGCTGAAGAAGTTTCCGCCGGCGAAGTGCGGTTCCAAAAAAATTTCAAGCTGATGCAGATGATTTGCGGCATGCACGAATTCATGCAAACCTGGGGATACCGGATTCAAAACCCCTACTATTTCATTACCAAAAATGATGGCTCCTTCAAAATTGACAACATCCCTCCCGGAGAATACGTTGTCAACGCCTGGCACAGCCTGACAAAATCCCAATCCAAAAAAATCACGATCAAGGAGAACTCCGTCGTCGACTTGGATTTTGAATTTAACGGGGACATGGTGATTCGCCCGCTTTACGAAACCATCCAATCAGGAAGAATAAAAAAGGACGCCAAGCCGCACAAACGCAATCCTAATAAATTCTAATGGCCGGATTGCTCCCCACCAGAAATAGCGCGCCGCAGAACCTTTCTCGACGCTTTTGCGCTTTCGCTGTTGCTCTCATTTTACTGTCTGGAAGCTCCCAAATTGCCTGCGGCTTTAACCCGGACAAAACAGACACGCCAAAATCTATCGTAGTAAAAGGCAAAACGGTGGATTTGACGGCCTTGAAGAACCCCTATCAAAAAGATTCCCCCGACTACGCAAAACACCTTGAAGAAGGCGCGAAAGTCTACTTCAAAAACTGTTTCCTGTGCCATGGAGATTTGCTTGACGGCAAAGGAGTTTTTGGCGACCGCTTTTTTCCGCCCCCGGCAAACTTCCGGCACCCCACCAACGGAGTCATCTACAAACCCCAAGCCTATGCTTATTGGAGGATCATGAAAGGCGGCATGGATCTTCCGGAGAAGCTGAATCCCTGGGATTCCGCCATGCCCGCCTGGGAAGACCAACTGACCGAGGGCGAAGTTTGGAAAGTCACCGCTTTCATTTATGAAACCGCAAAAGAAATCTGGGTCGAAGAACCGGAAACAAAGACCGAACCCAGCGTCGAAAGAGGCCTGCTGGTTTACCAAGCTCATTGCGCGGTCTGCCACGGCGAAACGGGAAAAGGCGACGGAATCGCGGCACCCTACTCTAGTCCCAAACCCAGGAACCTGACCAAAGGACAATACAAACTGCGCACCACGCGTTACGGTAAAATCCCCACCGACGAGGATATTTTTAAAATAATCAACCGAGGGTTGAATGGCACCGCCATGCCGGGCTGGAAGCATCTACCCGAGTCCGACCGCTGGAGCCTGGTCGCCTACCTTAAAACCCTGGCGAAGAAATTTAAAAAGTTTGCAAAACGGGGAAAGAAGCACAAAGTAATATCCGTTCCAACGTCGCCCCCCAAGATAACCGTTGAAAGCATTGCGCGCGGCAAAAAACATTTCATGGTCAACTGCTCCGGGTGCCATGGCGTGGAAGGCAGGGGCGATGGCAACAAAACGCCAAAAATCGTCGATATAGAAACCGACGCCCTGTGGCCGCGAAACCTGAGTAAATCCTGGACTTTTAAACGCGGCGCGTCCAGAGAAGATTTGTTCCTCACTTTGAGGACCGGGCTTTACGGCTCCGCCATGCCCAGATTTTCCGATAAGCTCATCAAAGATCCGGAGCTTTGGGATCTCGTTCACTATGTGCAAACCCTTTCCCCTGGCGAAAAACCCAAAATCACAAAACAAATTTCCGTCAAGAAGGTGAGCGGCGAAATTCCGATCGATTCCGCCGACGACTTCTGGAAAAACGTAGACTCTCATATGATTCCCCTGGGCGGGCAAATCATAAGTAAAGAGAAACTTTATTTTTCCACCAGCGATGCTTTAAACGTCAAGGCCGTCCACAACGGCGACGAAATTGCGTTTCAGATCATTTGGGACGACCCGAATTTTGATCCCGTATTGCAAAAAACCGACAGCGTAAAAAGGTCGCCTCCGCCGCCGGTTCCTGATTTTTTAATCGGCCAGGTGGAACCGGAAGAACAAAAAGAAATCCCTCCCGATCCCCAGGAGTTTCCAGACGCCGTAGCCCTGCAATTCCCCGTTCCAGATCCGGCTAAAAAAGGAAAGCCATATTTTCTCAACGGGCAAGACGACTGGCCTGTGAACCTTTGGAAATGGGAATCTCATCCCAATAAGGTCAAAACGCTAAAAGCCAAGGGACTTGGAACCTATGAGTCGACCAAAGACGCCCAGGTGAAATCGAGCGCGCTTTACGAATACGGACAATACCGGCTGACGTTAAAAAGAAAAATGGCTACGGAAAACGCCGGAGATACGCAGTTTAAATCGGGCGGCAAAACAGTTCCAATTGGGTTCAACGTGTGGAACGGAACGGCGGGGGAAACGGGTAGCAAAATGACCGTTTCAAGTTGGTTCGACCTGGCGTTGGATTAACCAGCGTGCCGCTGGACCCAGCTAGGATTAGCTTAGAGCGGCAAGCCTGCAAACTATTGGGGAGATCTTTATTTTCCGGCGGTTGATTCTTCCTTCAAAGGAATTTTCAAACTTTCAAGAAACGCCAGAACGTCTCGGATTTCCTGATCGCTCAAACGATCCTTAAAATCCGTCGGCATCAGGGATTCCTCTTCAATTTCAACTTTCTCGATATCTGCTTTTACTATTTTCTTAACGCTTCCCTCTTGATCGACGATTTCCAAAAACTCATCGTTTTCTTTTTTCTTGATCCCCTTAATAGCCTCTCCGTCCTTCATTAAAACCGCCATCGAATTAAAATCGACCGTGACCACCGAGTTGGGTTTCAAAATTGACTCCAACAAAAAATGAGAGGTCCGACTGCTTCCCACAAAGCTGAGGTTGGGACCCACGCTCCCGCCCTTCCCCCGAGCCGCATGGCATTTCGAACAACCGGCCTTGCCTTCGGCGTCGAAGAACAAAGCTTCGCCTTTTTGAACGTCGCCTTTTCCATCCAATAGAATTTTTAATTCCCCCAGCTCCTCAAACGGATCTTCGGATTCCCCCCGGAGAATGGATAAAAAGAAGGCGATTGCCGTAGCCTCTTTTTCATTCAATCCCATATTCGGCATTTTGGTGTTGGGCTTTACCCCTTGGGGATCATGAACCCAGATATACAACCATTCCGGATTGTATAAAAACCCCGCGCGGGTTAAATCCGGGCCGACCTTCCCTCCCTCGTCGTCCACTGAATGGCAGGCGAAACAACTTTTTTTCTTAAAAAATAAATGCTCCCCAAGCTGAATCAAGGCACTTCGCTGTTTCTCATCATCATACAGATCTAAAATCCTATCTCTGTCAAGGATAGTAACCGGCTGAATCGTAGGCCGGTTTTCTTCCGCCTCGGGAGGTAATTCCACCTTGTTTGTATCGTCGTCTGCGAGTTTTCGAACATAAGCCACTAAAGACCATATTTGCCGCTCGGAAAGAGTGAAACCAAATACTGGCATCAAGTGAGATTTCCTGACGCCCACGCCTCCAAATTTAATAACGCGAAAAATCTGCCGGTTGTTTTTTTTCTGGATGAATTTTTTATTGGATAACTCAGCAGGTTCCTTATCCAAAAACTCTGAATTTAATCCGTCCCCGTCGCCCTCTTCGCCATGGCAATGAACGCAATAATGGCGATACAAAACCTCGCCCTTTTTCCAAAGAGGCGTGCCCTCGGCTTTACCATCCATTCCTCCCGGCGATCCTCCGCCAATAGCCGGACCTTCGAGACCAACAATTGTCCCAATAAGGCAAAATAAAATTAGAAGGTTTTTTACCAATTTGTTTTTCATTAGATCGATCGGGAAAAATTTTCAGCTAATTTAGCATCAATAATTTTTTGAATCAAAAAATAAAATATGGCTCCATTAATCAAAAAAAAGGGGGACCCCAAAATGGGGCCCCCCTGGATTGAAACAGCTACGAAAGTTTACCGATTCATCGACAGTTTATCGTCTGCGTCGATGGAAGCGGTGGAACCGCCCTTGCCGCCTTTACCACTCAGCGGAAGGATGGAACGCTCGCCCTTCGGATACACTTTCAAATAACCCCACTGACCGGCCTGCTGATACGGGGTCCGCGCATTCAACCAAAGATACGTACCCGGCGTGCCATAAGTCCCGCCCGCGTTGAAGTACGCCTGGATATACTCGGCGCCGCCAAACTCCTCGACGTCGATCATATCCGAGTTCTCCTGATTGATGTGCCGACGCCACTGATGGCCGTCCAGGTTGAACATCTGGTTCTGCTCGTTGTGCGCGCCGAACACGTTGATCATAATGCGGTCGCCCACATGAGCTTTCAACACCGGAGTCGCTGGATCCGAATCCGCCGTCACGCAGGGAGTGAACATGTTACCCAGCTCACAACCCGCGTCTTCGCGGTACAACCACGGCTCCAACCGGTAGTTCACGCCCGTCAACCCCGCAACGTTCTGCAGGTAAGGCATGAAAGACGTGCCCAGGATGTTGTCCTCGTCCTGAAAGTACAACGCAAAGTCGCG
>JAJDBB010000015.1 GCA_029261555.1 Nitrospinaceae bacterium
CAGGGCGCCCAGAATCCAGGGCTGGACTTCAGGAGGCGTCCAGTCCCAGGCTCTATTCGCATTTTGAGGATTCATAGGGTCAGAGCGCTTTGAGGAGTAAAAGCGATTTATATTACAGGACAGCGTTAAAATCGCTAATGAAAAATAACGTTGCAGCGGGGACCACATTGGGATAGCTGTTGAATATAAAAGTCTCGTGATATATTATTAAGAGTATCAAGCGGGATCGATTAATAAAACCCAAGCCGTCGGCTCAGAGGGAGCTATTTCACTGTGACTTTTCATAAGCCATTGAAGAAAGCGTTGATACTCGGGATACCCCTGGTTGTTCTGGTGGGGACGGTTTCCTTGGGCTTCGCCGGGGCTTTGGAGTTGGGTACGCGCCAGGGCGACGCTTTTGATCGCGAGCAAGCGGAAATAACCTCGGCCAGAGGGGCGAATGCCGGGATTAGAGTTCCCGATTCCCTGAATGGCCCCCTAGACCCTCAGTTGAACGATCAAATCAACGAGCCGCACGCTTTCCCGGAATACATGAGGAAATTTGCGAAAGGCGACCGGCTTCCGGAATATTACAAGGACTTGATCGGCGCCCCGCGTAAAAACCAGATCCAGAGCATCGTGTTTGACGAAAAAGCGTTTCGCGACTTGCGGCGGATTGGCGTTTTCGGTTTTGAAAACAAAACTTACTATCCGAACCGGGACGAATCGGCGGGCGATTTTGTCGCGCATGAAATGTATATGGGATTGCAAAGCTTTCCAAAATTTGCGGTGACCTCGCCGCTGAAGATGCAGGAAAAAGCTTTCAAGATGAAAATTGTTTCGACTCCCGCCACTCCCACGACGCCGCAATTAAGATTTCGTCCGCACCGGCAAAAATCGGGCGGCAATAATTTCACGCCGCAATCCTTTACCGAGTTCAAGGAGTTGGACGCGGTGATGATCGGCGCGGTAACAAAATACCTGGATACCTATAAAGACCGCCGTGGAAATCTGGTGAAAAGTTATTCTCCCGGATTGGAGTTTGGAGCTTTTTTAATTAGCGCCCACACGGGAAAAGTTATCTGGGGCGCCCGTTACGTTGGCGGTCAGCCGAGAGGAATCAACCTGCTTTCCGTATTTGATCCGGATTCCAGACCAAACTCCATCCGCTGGCTCGACAAGAAACAATTGGCCCATGAAGCCATGAAAAAGGTGATCCGGGTTTTCGAAGACACGCAAAAGCGTTAATCAGACCTCGCCATGAACGACCATTTAGACAGCCTTAAAAACCTCCCGCCCGATCCGGATTCCGACCGCTCTCAAGCGCAACCAGACCTCCGCAAAAGAAGAATGTGGCGGAATTTGTTTTTGGTCAATCTCGTACTGTCTCTGCTTCTGGTTGCCTTTTTCTGGTTGCCGTTGAAAGTTTCCAAGCTGGATAATTTTTTGAACTCGCCCAGCGTCAATCTCCCAAAAACCGGGGAAATGGAACCCATTGAGGAACCGGTTTTTGAAAACCCGGTCAAGGTCGAAAACATGCTGGACTCCCACTGGGGGGTGATCAACGCCTCTTCCGACAAAACCTGGGCGTATTTGAATTTTACCGAGGGCAAGCAAGTTGCGGTGAACGATCCCAAGTCGCTGAATTGGGATCTGGCGTTTCGCCGCGGCAAGGTGATTTCCAACGGCGGGGCGACAAACCCAAACGGGCGGGCCGGACTCATTGATCTTGGGGAAGTGGATTTCGATTCGGTCACGGAAGCGCCCAAGACAGGATATATTCAGGACAACGCGACGCGCACCGAGCCCGAAAACGCGGTCCTAGCGAAGTGGTACAAGTACAATTACCTGACCCACAAACTCTCCGCAAAGAAAAACGTGTACGCCTTGCGGACTGCAAACAATAAATACGTCAAAATGCAATTTTTGAGTTTTTATTGTTCCAACAAGGAAACCGGTTGCGTCCAGTTGCGCTATTCTTACCAGGACAACGGTTCGACCAGTTTTCTGAAAGACAAAACCGCCTGGGTCCCACCGGAAACGGCTCAAAACCCTGAAAGCTGACCGGGGAAGCCCCCGGAGGCAGATAGGGTAACGTTTAGGAAAACGCTGCGGGCAAGGCTGAACTTGCAACTCAAACTTTCCTACCCTGTTCTGGGAAAAATTGTTACACTGCACCCTTTGTTTTCACGCCGCCGAGGGATTTCCCGAAAAACGCTTGTCGTTTTATTTTTAGAAACACTTTTGGGAGCCTAATAATATAGGGCTCTACTTGAAATTTTGATTTGGAAATAATCTGTTTAGGAGAGGATTGATGTCGACGTTAAAAGGAATTTTATTCAGTCAGTTTGTCAACGAGGGCCTGGTCGGTCTGGTTGAAGAGATGCAAACCAAATACAAGCCCAAAAAAGGCCGAAGGTTCAATCACGACAATATCACCTACGAAGTGGGTCGATCAAGCCTCAATGAAGGAGAGGTTCAAATAGAGATCAGTTCAAAAATCCCACAGGACGACCTTCAGACTCCCAAAGAGATGAAAACTTATTTTTCCGAGTTGAAAAAAGCCATTTCTCATGGAAAGAAAAAACCCGATATGGTGGAAATGGAAAACATCGTTTGGGGATCCAAAAAAGACTCTGAAAAAGAAAGAGACTATGTAAAAGTCATTTACAAATATGCGCTGGACGAATTTTACGACAACAAGGAAATCAAAAAACGTCAGCAAGCGCTGGACTCGGGAACCTACAAAGAAAAACTTCCCGAAATTCCAAGCATATTCACTAATCAAGGCAGACTGGTGTTGCAACTGGTAAGCGAAAAGGCTCAGGAATTCGGTCGAGGTCACCTGGAAACCCTGATTGCGGCCAATGCAAAGGTACAGACAAAAATAAAGTAATCCGATCCATGGAACCGTTTCGATATTTTCTGGGCAAAGCCCTGCAACTTGCCGGACTAGTCACCATGACCGGCGTCGTTTTTTTATTCTTCACCCGAATGGGCATGGAATCCTTGCTCGTCTGGTCGCTGGTGGGGGCCGCCGAATTTTACGGCGGCGCCTGGTTGCTCGATAAAGGTTGATCCCTGCCCGCGTCTCCTCTACTGCCTTGAACATGAAAGAATTTCTCGCCAAACCCGGATTCATGACCGATGCGGGAACCTTGGGAGCCGACCTCAGCTATTTGTTGGCGGTCGTGTTCACCCTCCTGTTTTTAATTTCCTGGGGACTGGCCAAAAAAGGTCTGGGAACCAAACATCACAAGCTCATATTTGTCTCCATGATTTCCATGGTCGTATATTTTTGCGGCTACTATTACGCCCGGCAACTGGGGGTTTTGGCGCTGGAAGGCAAGGAAGGGTTTGGCGGACCGGAATCGGTTTATAACAACGTTTTTATTCCGGTTCTCACCACCCATCTGACTCTGGTGGTTTTTGGCCTGATTATGGCGGGTTATATGATCGTCCAGGGGTTTCGGGCCAGCCAGAAGGAGAACGGGGATTACGTTTTGCTGGACCAGGTTTTGAAAGTTTCTTCGGGACCGTTCAACCGCGTCCTTTTCATCCTCCTCGGACTGTGGGCGGCGAATCAGGCGTTTTTGATTTTCGTGCGCCACGCCTCCACGGCGGCCAGCCTGGCCTGGGGTCTGATATTTGCCACCATCGCCGGAGTCGTCAGTCTGGAAAAACTGATTGAACGATGGTTGCCCAACGGCGCGCGCCGGCACCGGGTTTTGGGACGCGCCACCATGATCGTCTACGCCTTGATTTTAGTCACCAGCACCCTGACGTATCTGATGCTTTACGTAATTTATCCCGCTAAACACTAGAAAAAAACTGGAGGGAACCCTGGCAAACGACCTCCGAATTTAGTTGGCGGGAGGGACGCCAAAAACTTTTTTGCAGGGGGATTTACCCTTGACAGGTTTTAAATTCTTGTGCTAAAGTCCGCAATCTAAATGATCTCGAAGTACATGGCAAGAAGGTAAACCGCCGTTAAGACGTTAACTCCCAAACCGATTAGAACGATTGTATCGAATATTTTTCCGTCTTTGCTGGCCATATAGTTCCTCTAAGATGAGAGTCGTTGTTTGAAGGTCAAAATATCATTCAGGGATTTTAACTGTCAAGAGCAAACTAATTATTAATTATTTAAAGGGTCGCGCTAAAAATGGACTTACAAAAACTCAAGGATAAAGCCGGACCGTGGATTTATATCGGCACTGTTATTTTTTGTTTGTGGTTCTTCTACTGGTTCGCTTCCGTTTGGCGCTAAGGGAGATTCTTTAAAGAAAACCGCTCACGGCTGAAAAAATATTTACACAGGGGAGAATTTAAAAAATGGAAGAATCTGGCATCACCGAAGAGAAACGACCGTTCATAACGGTTAAATCCGTCATTTGGTTTATCATCGCTTCTTTAGCTTGCATGGCGTATTTCTTTTTTATCAACTGGGGCTTGATGAAGGTTCAGGGACTTGATTTTTTCTATCTTTGGTCTTCTGGCGGAGGAGGAGGCGGCGGACACTAAACCGCTCCCAACCCCTGTTCAAACGCTCTATCAAACGGCAAGTCTTTTTAAAAAGGCTTGCCGTTTTTTTTTCGCTCAATTTCCTCGGTTAACAAAAAGTTAACGCCATGTCTTTCCAATCATCCCAAACCAGCGCTTCGGATTCCGACGGCTCACTGATTGAAATAAACGACGCTACGGTATACATCAACGGTTCGCGGGTATTGGATTCCATTTCCTGGACCATGAAGGAAGGCGAGAACTGGGCGGTTGTTGGCAACAACGGCGCAGGAAAAACCTCGTTCATGAAACTGGCGCATGGCGAACTGATCCCCGTGTGGGGCGGAACAGTCCGATGGTTCGGCAGACGGGACCGGCCACCGATCTGGGAAACCCGAAGCCGGATCGGATTTGTCTCCGCCGAGTTCCAGGAAACCTACGATCAAAATGTCACCGGACTTAAAGTGACGGCTTCGGGATTTCATTCCAGCATCGGGTTATGGCAACCCTTGGGATCGGAGCAGAAAAAGACCGCCATGGAGTGGATGGAATTTTTAGGGATCGCTCATCTTGCCGGGAAACATTTCCGGCGAATGTCTTATGGCGAAGCGAGGCGCGTTCTATTGGCGCGGGCATTGGTGAACCAGCCCCAACTGCTGATATTGGACGAACCCTGCAACGGGCTTGATATTCCCACCCGGGAAACAGTACTGGAAACCATCGAAAAGCTGTCGCAAACGGACACGCGAATGATCTACGTCACCCACCACATAGAAGAAATCCTGCCCTCCATCACCCACGTCCTGTATTTGAAGGACGGTAAGGTGTATCGCCAGGGAAGAAAAGAAGACATGTTACAGGAGAAGGTTATTTCCGAGGCGCTGGATTGCAACCTATCCCTGACCCAGTCCTTGGGCCGCTACTGGCTGACCGGATTAAACAAAAAATCTGGAACCTAAAACGAAAACAAAATATCGGCTCTTTTGTTTTTAAAATTGTTCCAGCGTAACAATGGGTTGGCGTTCGCCCTTCCAGTATCGGGCGACGTCCACGGCGTCAATTGCCAGTGAAATGCTGTCGATCACGACTATGGCAAGAAGCCAATAATAAAAGAGGCCGCTTTCTGTAGTCCGGCCTAATTGCAACCACAGCCAGGGAACCGTAAAAAGCCATGGAATATGGCCAAGACCAAGAAGCCTTACAAACCCAAACCTTGCATATAAGGTCATCATGATAGACATGCTGGCCATAACGCCTACAAGCGCCACTATCGCTTCCGGTCTTCCCAGAAAGAACAATGGCAAAACTAAATTTACTGATACAAGTAGAACCATCCACGCCTGCCAGGGTTTTGCCATGGCAAGAACGCCTTTGTTAAATCCCATCAAAACCTTAAACATGAATTGCCTCCTTCTTTTTGGTGGCGTTCAAATTGCCTGTGCTGATGTACTGTCCGTTTCCTCGAAACTCTGAAAAAGCCAACGTATTTTCATCGATCACCCTGGGTTCAATGCCAGTCCCATTATTGTTAGTTCTTTGAATCCTGGGGAATGGTGAAATAAAAGGTGGATCCTTTACCGGGTTCGCTGGAAACCCCCACCTTCCCCCCATGAAGATTTATAATCTTTTTAACTATCGCAAGTCCCAGTCCTGTGGATTTTTCCCCTCCGGTGGGTTTTGCGCTTAACGTTTGAAACTCACCAAACAACAATTCCTGATCCTCTCTGGAGATTCCCGGCCCCTGGTCCCTGACCCAAAAACGGATTTCGTTGCCGGTATTGTCGGTACCGATATCAATCCGGGTATCCGGAGGAGAAAATTTTATTGCGTTACTGATGAAGTTATCAATGACCTGGACCATCGCATTTTTGTCAACCGATAAAGATGGAATATTCCCCAATTTTATATTTAGCCTGATCCTTTTCTTGTCAGCTATAAGTTGGTTTAATTCAACTTGGTTTTCTAAAATCAAGTTAAAATCCTGCGCCTTTTTATTCAGTTCAATTTTACCGCTTTCAATTTTGGAAATATCCAGCAGGTTATTCAGGAGAACCGCCATATGCTTACTGGAACTGTTGATTTTTCCCAGTAGTTTTATTTGATTTTTATGCATGACGCCCGATTGAGAATTTTCAAGCAATACCTCGCTCAAGGATTGAATTATGTATAAAGGATTGCGCAAATCATGCGAAGCGATCCCCAGGAATTCATTTTTGAGGTCGTTGGCTTCAATTAATTTTTTGTTGGCGCGGTTGAGATCGGAGGTTCGTTTTTCCACCAGGTCTTCCAGGTTGTCGCGATATTGATTCAACTCCTTTTCAGATTTTTTACGTTCGGTAATATCCTGGAAAATCACCACAGCCCCATTGGGCTTTCCGTTTTCATGGATGGGAGCGCTCACGTATTCCACGGGAAAAGAAGTTCCGTCCTTCTTCCAGAACACTTCGTTGGAGATCCGGCGTTCTGCCCCGTCCCGAAACGCCTCGTAAATAGGACACTCCTCTCTGGGATAGGGGGCGCCGTCGGATTTCGAATGATGGATCATGTCGTGCTGTCTTCTGCCAGAGAGCTCACTGAAAGAGTACCCCGTCATTCTTTCGGCCGCCGGATTGGCGAAGGTGATATAGCCCTCTTTATCCAGGCCATAAATTCCTTCTCCTGCCGCATTCAGAATCAGATTGTTTTGGCGCGTCGCTCTTTCGAGAACCATTTCGAGCTGTTTCCGTTTGGTAATTTCTTTTTCGATCGCATTGATTTGTGCAAAAGTATTCATTCCTTACTTTCTTTAACAAGAGGAATAACGTTTTTATACTAAATATTTTTCCAATTAATCATGCTCTGCCGTGAACGTAGCCGCCAGCGACGGTCAGGTCATTCTATTCCATAATTTGCTGTGAGTTGTTCTGCGGCAGCAATCTCGGTTTGATCCCATCTCGCCCCATTTTGTTCAATGAGATGATCAACCAGTTTGGGAACGGCTCTGTGAGCGTTTTTGACAGATTGCGCATGCCGCCCGTCTCTAAACTCTTGGTATTCGATTGCAATAAGATGATCTTCGACGATGCCCAGATATTTCGAACAGGTCCGAATATGGGGATCGAGATGATTCATATGTTCCCGCACCCCCCCCGGCTCAAAGCCGAACTCACCACGGGAGGAAAGAATAACCAGATGTTTCCCGGACAAAATGGGTTCAAGCGGCTCATCACCGCGCGCTAAATCGAACGTGAAGGTTTTGTTGACACGGATAACCTGGTCAAACCACGCTTTAAGCGCGGCCGGCATCCCGTAGTTATACATGGGTACTCCAAGCAAGATGACATCTGCAGCTTCAACTTCGTCGATGAGAGTGTCAGAAAGTTGCAGCGTAGCCTGCTGGGCTTTGATTCTTTCTTCTTCAGGTGTAAAGGCCGCGGCGATCCAATCTTCACTGACCGCTGGCGGCGGGTTAAGGCCTATATCACGCTGAACGATCTTATCGAAAGGGCGCTGTTTCAGCCATTCATCTATAAAGTGCCTGGAGAGCTCGCGAGTAAGGGAACGTTCTTTCCGTGCGCTGACATCGATACGAAGAATAGTTGTCATGTTACTCGCTCCTTTCTTTTTTAATTTTTAAAGTTTTACCGAAAATAAAATAAAACAAAGGTGACTTTCCTCTACTTATTTAGCAGTTCTCGGTCCAATTCAACCATCCCCTCTTGAATCTCTTCTTTTGTATAGCGAGGAGTTATGTGTTGCGGGCAATTCCAGTCGAATGCATGGACTTTGAAAATGAAAATTCGCTCAATGGCGGCGTCATAATCTGGCATTCTTAATTTCTCCAGCAGATCGGGATGATCGGCGGCGTGTAACACCTCGCCTTCCGCCCAGATTTTTAATCTCTCCTGTTTCGCGTAATCCATGAGAAACAGAACCGTTTTTTTGGTAGCGTTTAAGTTTCCTGTACTGATGTACTGACCGTTGCCCCGGAAATCGGCAAATGCCAGAGTGTTTTCATCAATGACTTTCAAGAATCCTTTTGGGCCGCCTCGGTACTGCATATAGGGCCAGCCGTTTTCGCCAACCGAAGACATATAAAAACTGTCCCGGTTTTTGATATAGCCCTTTTCCTGCCAGGTGAGCTTGTTGCGAAATTCGCTTTGGCTTTCCATCTTCTCGTAAGGCGCGCGAGTTCCATATTTTTCCTGAACGCTTCGGACGCTATCGTTGAATGCGAATTCCATAAAATGTTTTGCCATGACTTTATCTCCCTGTGCATTTATTGAAAATCTTGCCCCCTGCGATTAACAGGGGGGTTGGTTGTGCTTAGAAAGTGAGGACATTAAAACCCTGATCCTGAAGATTGCTTAGACTTGGAAGACCCGTCGTTTTGGGAACCGAGTTGTCCTTGATCAGGTCGTAGCCCGAAGCGTCGGCGCCAAACACGTCGGCACATGCGCAGGAAATTCCCTGGATCTTGTCGGTAACAGCTTCAAACAAATCGTGCGCGGGATGGTCCTCTTTTTCCAGAGCTTCAGGCCATCTTGTGCCGGCGCCTTGAAAAAGAATGGAGACTTCTTTGCCGGCGTTCTTATAATCGTAGGCCGTGGCCAGCGCATTAAAGACTCGTCCTAAAGATTCCTCTGATCCGCTCTTAGGGTCCGAAAGAACGATGATTGCAGTTTTCATTTTGATTTCCTCCAATTTTTAGTTTTAAAGTTTTGCCGTGTTGGCGTCATCTCATATGGATTACATAGAGCAGTTTCTGTGCCAAAAGTAAATTAACCACATAACCATTTGTATTTAAAAAAGTTATGAACTTTAAGCCGGTATATATTTTTTTACTAAATTTAGTTATTAATTAAATTTAGTAATATAAAAATATATTTTTACAATATTTCGTTATTATCTCCGTGTATAATAAGCTCATGTCCACTGAGCCAAAAAATACAATGAGCGATGATTCTTCGCCGCAAAAACTAAAAGACCCCCAATACCTGAACAGCTTGATTTTGGAATCTGCAGGCGAGGGTATCTACGGTCTGAACGCCAAGGGGCAAACCACTTTCGTAAACCAGGCGGCGTTAAAAATGACCGGATTCAGCGCCCAGGAAATGATCGGCCAATGCCAGCACAGACTGGTTCATCATTCCAGACCTGACGGAACGGTTTATGATCGCAACGATTGCCCCATCTATGCAGCTTTCACCGACGGGAAGGTCCACCAAGCGACCGCCGAGGTGTTTTGGCGCAAGGACGGAACCAGTTTCCCAGTCGAGTACACCAGCACCCCCATTCGCGAGAACATGAAACTGTTGGGAGCGGTGGTGGTCTTCCGCGATATCAGCGAGCAGAAACGCGCGGAGGAGGAAATCCAGGAACTGAAACGTCGGCTGGAACTGGAAAACGAATACCTTAAAGAAGAGATTCTGGAGGCAAAGGCCTACGGCGATATCGTTGGGTCCGGCCCGGCGTTGGCGAATATCATTCGCCAGATAGAAATGGCGGCCCCCACAGACTCCAATATTCTCATCACCGGGGAATCCGGAACCGGTAAGGAACTGGTGGCGCGCGAGATTCACAAGCGTAGCGCGCGCAAAGACTGCACGATTGTGAAAGTCAATTGCGCCTCGATTCCTCGCGAGTTGTACGAGAGCGAATTTTTTGGCCACGTTAGGGGAAGTTTTACCGGCGCGGTGCGCGACCGGGCGGGCCGTTTTGAACTGGCGGATGGCGGAACCCTGTTCCTCGACGAGGTGGGTGAGATTCCGCTGGATCTCCAAAGCAAACTGTTGCGGGTTTTGCAGGAAGGCGCCTACGAGCGCATCGGTGATGAAAAAACGCGGAGCGTTAACGTCCGTATTGTCGCCGCCACCAACCGGGATCTCAAAAAATCCATGGAGCAAGGAAAGTTTCGGGAGGATTTGTATTACCGCTTGAACGTGTTTCCTATCGAGGTTCCCCCTTTGCGCCAGCGAAGAGAAGACAT
>JAJDBB010000016.1 GCA_029261555.1 Nitrospinaceae bacterium
AATTCAAATCTGACAGCGGACCCGTCGCGGTTCGCGATTGATATCTTTAGAATAAGAGAATGGGAGAAAAGGACGTTATGGCGCAGGAAAAAACGAGGTTCATGAAAAGACCGGATAAAACGATTTACGATTCCCTGACCAGCCTGACCTGGATGGCCAACGATTCTCGGCTGGACCTGGACCGGGAAGTCACCTGGGACGAGGCGGAGGGCTACGCTAAGGAAATGAACGAGAAGGAATTTGGAGGGCATGACAACTGGCGGCTACCCACCCTGCAGGAGGCGCTGTCGCTGTACGACGCAGACAAGTTGAACAAGGATTTCAAAAACGGCGACATTCACCTGGACGCCCTGTTTCCACCCGGCGCGGGCAACTGCACCTGGACCAGCGAAACGCGCGGCAAGGAAGGGCAGATTCTGTTTTACCTCAACGGTTGCGCCTACTGGTACGACAAGAACGACAAGACCATCTCCCACGCCGTTCGTCTGGCGCGGCGCGACTGACCGTCGGCGAAGGCGCCGATCGGGCAACGCCCGGTGGAAAAGTTTGGGATACAAGCTCACCCTTGTTGTTAGCTTTTTGAATGAGCCACAGCTATTGCCTCCGAGGGCTACCTCGGCTGGCCTGGGGGCAGAAATCAGCTTTAATGGGCCTCTAATTCCTGGTCAATATTCCCTCTCAACTTGTCATGGATTCCGTCGGCGATGGTTTTTTCCTCGTCATTTTCGCGAGCCGACTCAAGGCGCTTGTAAAGCCGCCGCAAGTGATCGTGGTATTCTTCTTTTTGCAGGTTGGCTTGATAACGTTCAAAAACCCTGCCCAATAGATACCCAACGCTCTCCATCACCTGCAACAGCCTGGGGTCGGGTTCCAAAGCTTCCTCCGCAAAAAACTCCATCACGGCCATCACCTTGGTTTCGATCAAAATGGGAAAAGCAAAACCGGCATGGACCCCGATTTCCTCGGCCTGACGGGCGCGCGGGAAGTTTTTGTCTTTATAGACGTCGATGATCCATTCCGGACGCCGGCTGAGGAGGACTCGTCCGGGCAATCCCACGCCAATTTTAAACGACGATTCTTCGGTAACTTTTTTAAAGGAGCTAAACAGCTCCGGGTTTTCGAGAAACCAGATTTTCGTCGGGGTCAAGACGTCCTTTTCATCGTCCTTTAGATATAAATGTCCCACGGGCCAACCGGTATGATGGCAAATAACCTGCAAGGCGTTCACCAAATCATCTTCAATGGATTGTTGGGAGTTTATTAAAACCGCGATGGTCCGTTGCAACTTCGTAAATTTCATTTCCTGCCTGATGCCTTCATAGGCGGCTTTGATTTCCTCCGATTCCTTCTGGGCCGCGCTGGTCCGGAGTTGTTGCAGGCAAAAAACAGTCGTCAGCCAAATCATGAAAATGGAAAGCAGGCGATTTACCTCGACGATCCATAAATGGGCTTCGGGAGGGGATAGGAGCACCCCCACCAGCGTCAAAATCGTTCCTCCAATAGCGGAGACTAAAATCAATTGTCTGTCTTTGGCCTTCAGGCCCACCAAAACCAAAGCGCAATAAGCCTCCCCCACTGAAACGCCCTGGACGAGCAATTCGTCCGCGATCAAAATTACCATCGCCAAAATAACGACGATAACCCTGTATTTGAGTTCTGGTTTTTTCTGCAACGGATTTAGAGAAGATGGCATGGAGGGATAAATCCTTAAGGATTCCTGATTATAAGAGCGTCTTTGATGTTTTATTTGTGGGAAAGTTTACCATATTCACTAACATTTCCAAACAAAGGGAGAAATGAAGGGGAAGCGGTAAAATTTTTATTTTAATCGAGCTATGTGGATATCCTCGGTAACAAACCTCTTTTCCAGCAACCGCACACAGTCGAAAATATCCCCGAAAATGGACTCCTGGTTAATGACATGGGGAATCAGGCCTATATCCTGAAACATCTTCAAAGGTTGCCCTTTTATATTGGCCAGTAAAACTTCAATATCCTTATTCATTAGATCCATAACGACGGACTTATAAACGTTGGCGGCGGATTGGTCGACGTAGGGAACCCGGTTCATCTCCAAAATGAGCGTGCTTCCTTGAGGTAATTTTTTAATATTATCCTGCAAACTTTGAGAAAACCCAAAAAATACCGGCCCGCTTATGGTTTTGATGTAAATATTATCCGAAAAATCCCTGGGCAAAACGAATTCGTCTTTCATGCTGCAGGGCTTCTTGACTTTCAATTGATGGAGCTGAAAAATTACGTCTTTTTCTTCTCCGATATCGCCCATCTTTTTCATAAACAGCAAGCTGGAAAGAATCATTCCCACCGCCACCGCCTCAATCAGATCGACGAAAACCGTCATCATCAGTACAGTAACCAGAACCATACCTTCAATCCGGTCGACCTTCACCAATTGCTTTAACCCTTTATAATCCACAATGTCCAAACCGACGGTGACCAGAATACCCGCCAGCACGGGAATCGGCACGTATTGAACGTACTTTCCCAAACCTAGCAATATCGCCAGCAAAAAAGCGCCGGAAATAACGCCCGCCACCCGCGTTCTCCCTCCGGCCTTGACATTGACTATGGTCGACATAGTCGTTCCCGCTCCCGGCAAGCCTCCAAACAGCGCAGACGCGCAATTTCCCAACCCCTGGCCGATCAATTCACGGTTGCTATTGTGCCGGGTTTTGGTGACCTGGTCGGCGATCACCGAAGTGAGCAGGCTGTCAATGCATCCCAGCGCCGCCAGGGTCAACGCCGAACTGAGGATGAAACTCATTTGATGGAAATCAAAGGACAAGAGGCGGCCTATTTGGAATCCGGGCAAACCTTCGGGAATTTCTCCTATCAGGGGAACGGAAAACCCGAACTGAATGGAAACCAGGGTCCCCACAATTAAAGCGGCTAGAGTGGAGGGAACCGCCCTAGTAAAACGAGGCAGCAAATAAATGATTACAACGGTGAGACTACTCAAAATCAAGGCTTGAGCGTTGATTTTGGATAAGGCCTCGGATAAACCGGAAATAACGTTTAGGACTCCTTTGGGAGATGGCAAGCCTATAAAAGGATAAATTTCGAGCAAAATCAAAATCACCCCGATTCCCGTCATGAAACCAGAGAGAACCGGATAGGGAATATATTTGATATAGCCCCCTAACTTCACAGCGCCAAAAAGGATTTGGAAAGCGCCCGCCGATAAAAATATGACGAGGATAATTCCCATGGCGTTATCCAGACCGCCTTCCATGGCAATAGCTTGAGATACGACCAGCGAGGCGACAACCGTCATGGGTCCGGTGGGCGTGCTGATCAGCGAAGGCGTCCCTCCAAAAGTGATGGCGACCATCCCCAGAAAAATGGCGCAGTAAAGTCCCGATACCGCGCCCAAACCGGACTGAAGCCCAAACGCCAAGGCCAGAGGCAGGGTCACGATTCCCGCAGTGAGACCGCCAAAAAAATCACCCTTGAAATTTTTAAAATAGGATCCGAAATCCGGCATATATCTATCTCAATTAAATAAAACCGTCAGGCCCAGGACAGGCCCTTGCGTGGGGGCGGGGTTTGAGATGCAAACTTACCCTTGCCCGTAGCATTATACAAAAACGTTACACTAATTGGCCCCGGCGCCTCGCCGGTTGCCTCCGGCGGCGTCGCCGTTCAGGCAATTAGAATTTTGGAGTTTTGCACGCGGGGGGAATGCATGGCGTACTGCACCAGGTCGACGCGCACTTGCCGGTAACCCAACCCGGAGATGGCGTCGTCGGTCAGTTTCTGGAAATACTCCTCGGCGGGAATCCACGTGTCGAACACCCGATAGCCGTTCTCGCTCAAATCCTCGACGCTGTAATCGTCGTCCTTCTCCGACCAACGGAAATTTTGGATTACAAAACCTTTTTCGGGAGGATAGTTTTCCGGAACGGCGGCTCCGGATTTTTCAAACGCCGCCTCTGTGCTCTCCGCTTGAACCACCTTGCCATTGACGTAAAATGATTTCTTCATTGCGACGACCTTTCTCTATCAACGAACCGAAGTTTGTTCTCCTGCCCTAAATGTAATGTCCTGGGGGATTGAGCGCCCCAATTTAATAAAAAAAACCAGATTTGGCAAATGCTTATTCAGCTCGCCTCCAGCCAGCGCGATTCCAGATACAGCACGAGGCGCGACAACAGGAGCGTCAGCGCCAGATAAGCGAGGGCGATATACGAGTAGGTTTCCAGGTAATTGAAATGCCGGGTGGCGTACTCGTTGCCCACGCGCAGGACGTCCGAGATGGCGAGCACGGAAACCAGGCTGGTGTCCTTCAGCATGCCGAGCGTCTGGTTGCCGACGGCGGGGACGATGGTGCGCATGGCCTGCGGCAGGATGATTTTCAGCATGGCCTGGCGCGGCGTCATCCCCAGACTGCGCGCCGCCTCGCCCTGTTCTTTTGGGATGGCTTGTATGCCCGCGCGGAACACGTCGGCCATGTAGGCCCCGTAACTGGTTCCAAACCCGATGACCGCCGCCGCCAGGGCCGGGATGTTCAGAAACTCGCCTAGCGCGTAATAAATATAAAACAGCAAAACCAGCAGAGGCAGGCCGCGTAAAACTTCCGTGTAAAAATCCGCCGCGACTCGTATCCACCGGTAAGGGCAAAGCTTGCCCAAAGCGACGAGGAGTCCGACCCCAATCGCCGCCGCGCTTCCCAGCAAGGTGATCCCAAAAGTATAAGCGACGCCCAGAGGCAGCAGTTTCAATAGAGGCAGGTAGCCGCCGGGCACTTCCTCCTGGATTAAAAAAGCCTCGCGCCCCGGAAGGTAGACCAGCAGAATAAAACTGATAGCGACCGCCAAATTCCAACCCAACTTTTCTACGGAGCGGCGTCCATTAGCAGTTGTTGGCGATTGAATATTTTTGCTCGGTTCGGTCATTGCTCTACCGCTTTTGAAAGGGGTACGCTGGCCGCTTTACCGAGATCCCATTTCTTGTGAAGTCGCGCAATCGTTCCGTCCCCCAGTAATTTTTTCAGCGACGCGTCGACCGACGTCCGCAACGCCGTTTCCTCCTTGCGGAAAACGATCCCATAGTTCTCCCGCGTCAGGATTTCCCCGGCCATTTTGATTTTGGTGAAATAGTCCTTGCGCTGATTCTTGAAATAAAGCGTCCCCGTGCTTTCGCCGACCGCGGCGTCGATCTTACCGTTGATCAAATCAGCCACCGCGTGGCCGAACAACTCGTAACCCTTCTTGCGAATGTTCGGAAACTTTTCCAGATAAAAATACGACGTCGTCCGCACCTGCGCCCCGGCTAACAGGTTCAATCGTTCCAGGTCCTCAACGCTTGCGACGCCTTCCTGGTTCGTCCGCACCAGCAAGGCCAAGCCGCTTTGCAAATAGGGAACGCTGAATGCCATGCGTTGTTTTCTTTCCTCCAGAATGGTGACGGAGCTTATGGCCATGTCGTATTTTTTGGCGATCAACCCGCCAAACAAGGCGGGCCAGTCGACGCCGACCATTTCATAATCGAATCCGGCGACGCGTGCAATTTCCCTCATCAGGTCGATCTCGAATCCCGCCAGCTTGTGCTCCTCGTTGTAAAAGGACATGGGAACCAGCGTTGGGTCGGTGGCGACTTTGTATTTCAGAGTTTGCTTATGCGCAGTCCTAGTTTGTTCGCCGTCGTTCCCGCAGGCAGACAGGAGAGCCATCAGTCCCAGCGCGACGGAGATAAATTTAATTCGCATTTTCCGCCTCCGCCTCGAATACCAAAACGTCCTCCGGACGAAAAACGACGTCGACCCGCTCGCCGACCAAATTTCCCCCCCCCGGATCTGTCTTCCCTCCGTGCATCGCCAACGTCTGAATGCGTTCGCAACCTTCCACGCGAATTCCATAAGAAGTGTGCGAGCCGAAAAACTCGAGGCTCTCCACCGTTCCCGTCAGGCGATTGAAACGATCCCAATCGCTGTCCGGCTTGACGAGTTGCAAATTTTCCGGGCGCATGAAACAGATCGTTTGCCCGCCGGTTTCTATCGAGCGACCGGACACGCCTTGGACGCGGACTCCCGACGATAATTCCACCGTCGCCCGGTTTCCAGAGCTCTCCACGACTTTGCCATGCAAGCGATTGTTCTCCCCAAGAAACTGCGCGACGAAAGGGTTGGCGGGGCGGTCGTAAAGTTCGCGCGAAGAACCCGTTTGTAGGAGCGCGCCATTTTCCAAGACGCCCATGCGTCCGCCCAGGCTCATGGCTTCCTCCTGATCGTGGGTCACGAACAAAAAAGTAGCGCCGAAGGATTTTTGCATCTCGGTCAACTCCCGCCTCAGATTTTGGCGCAAGCTTGGGTCCAGCGCGGAGAGCGGCTCGTCCAGCAACAGGATGCGAGGGCGGTTGACGATGGCGCGGGCCAGGGCGACGCGTTGGGATTCCCCGCCGCTAATCCTGCCGGGCATAGAGTAGCGTATGGACTCGATACGCGCGATTTTTAATAGCTCGCCGACTTGCCGGGAAATTTCCGTTTCCGAAACGCCGCGGATGCGCGGTCCGACGGCGATGTTGTCGTACACCGTCATGTGTGGGAACAGGGCGTGCTTCTGAAAAATAAATCCCACGGGTCTCTGCTCCGCAGGCAGGGAACCGATTTCCAGGTCGCCGACGAATATCCTGCCGGAGTCCGGTCGATCAAATCCGGCGATCAATCTTAATAGAGTGGTTTTGCCGCAACCGCTGGCTCCAAGCAGAATGAAAATTTCTCCTTCGCCGACCTCTAGGGAAAAATCGCGAAGCGCCTGTTTGACGCCAAACGATTTTGAAATTGATTCTAACCTTAGCATCCGTCGTGTCGTTTCAGGTTAAGGCTTGCAAACCCGCGCTATTTTATATAAATTTTGATCCCTGTCGTCCGGAGCTTATTGTATCCTCTTTGCGGAATTCTCCAACTTTGAAAAGGTAAATTCATGCGTGTGTTAGTGGTGGGCGGGGGCGGACGGGAACATGCCCTGGTCTGGAAAATCTCCCAGAGTCCCAAAGTAAAAAAAATATATTGCGCGCCGGGAAATGCCGGCACGGAGGCCTTGGCCGAAAATGTCGATATCGCCGCCGACCAGGTCGAAGCGCTGGCCGATTTTGCGGAGCGTGAATCGGTCGACCTGTGCGTGGTGGGTCCAGAGCAGGCGTTGGCGTTGGGAATTGTGGACCGCTTCCGGGAGCGCGGCCTGCGCGCATTTGGTCCGTCGGCGCAAGCGGCCCGCCTGGAAGGCAGTAAGGTTTTTTGCAAAAACCTGATGCGCGACAACGGCGTCCCTACGGCAGATTATAAAGTTTTCGACGATCCCGCCGCCGCCAGGGCCTATCTGCAAAGCAAGGACCGCATCATCGTAAAAGCCGATGGACTGGCCGCAGGCAAAGGCGCCTACGTTTGTCAAACGCGGGAGGAAGCCCTGCTCGCAGTGGAAGAAATCATGGAAAAAAAGATATACGGTTCGGCGGGCGACCAGGTAGTGATCGAAGAGTTTCTCGAAGGGCGAGAGGTTTCTTTTCTAGCATTCGCCGACGGTAAAAGCCTCATTCCGATGGAACCAGCGCAGGACCACAAGGCGGCGTACGACGGCGACAAGGGACCCAACACCGGCGGCATGGGCGCGTATTCCCCTGCGCCATTGTTGACGCCCGAATTGCAGGGGCGCGTGATGGCGGAGATCATGTATCCGACGGTGGAGGCGATGGCGCGCGAGGGGCGCCCGTACCGAGGCGTCCTCTACGCCGGGTTGATGATCGATTCCGCCGGACCGAAAGTGTTGGAGTTCAACGCGCGGTTTGGCGACCCTGAAACCCAGCCGTTGATGATGCGTATGAAAAGCGACCTGATTCCGATATTGGACGCCTGTATCGATGGAACGTTGAAGGACCAGAGGATTCAATGGAGCGACGAATCCGCCGTGTGCGTGGTCATGGCCGCCGAGGGCTATCCGGGGAAATACGCCAGGGGAAAGGAAATTTCCGGATTGCAGGAAGCTGGAGAACAATCCGGCTTTGTCGTCTTTCATGCTGGAACGTCGCCATCCGAGGGCCGGGTTCTTACCAACGGCGGTCGAGTGTTGGGCGCGACAGCTCTGGGCAAAGACTTGCCCGCCGCCATAGACCGGGCTTACGAAGCCGTCGGCAAAATAAAATGGGACGGCCTGCATTTTAGAAAAGACATCGGTCGGCGACCAGCGTGACGCTGGACCCAGTGTTTAAATCCTCTCTTTTAAAGGGTGTGGATAGGGGATTCCGGATTACAGTTGGCAGTTTAAGAAAAATTGTCTAAACGCAAACTGCTGGCCCCGGCGCCGTCGCCGGAGCAAGTTCTCTTAAGACATGAAAAACTTTGTGCCCGGCAAATAAAACGTTTATCCTAGGCGAGGCGCTTCAAAAATTTATTTAAGGCCAAAAGTGGAGATGAAAACAATGCGCATACCCGCGGTGCAAAAATGGATTTTGAGTTTTTCGTTAGCGATTTTGTTTGTCGGTTCTTTAGCTTCCATTGCGACGGCAGGCGAGGCCGGGGTCAAGGCCGGCATTCTCAAATGCAAGGACGTTCCCGGCAAGGGAATCAATTTGATCATTACCTCTACCACTTATATCCGTTGCCAATTTAAGGACGTCAACGGCGGGAGGGAATACTATAAAGGCGAGACGGGGATAGGACTCGGCGTCGACCTTAATTTTGAGCGCGATATCGAGTTGATCTTCTCCGTGGTCGCGGCGCAGTTTAAGCCGGGAACCTATCAGCTTGCCGGCAAGTACGTGGGCGGCAGCGCATCGGTCGCGGCGGGCGTGGGCGCCGGCGTCCATGTTCTGATTGGCGGCAGTGAAAAAAGCGTCAGCCTGCGTCCCGCGGTGGAAACCAGCAAAGGGTACGCCGTCGCCGCCGGACTCGGCTATATGTATCTCGAGCCGGATCGCAGGGCGAAGCGTAAATAAAAATAATTCATTCCGCTACGTTCGCTCCAAGACGCGGACGGGCGGCGTATTTTTTTTAAGGTACATATGCACGAATTGATTGATTCCTGGGTGGGTCCTGTAGTTTTAATCGTCTTCGCCCTGGCCTACTCTCTGGTGGTTTTCGAAGAGAAAATCCACATGAGAAAGTCGAAACCCGTCATCTTCGGCGGCTGTCTCATGTGGTTGATCATCGCCTGGTTTGAGGCGGCTCATGGGAAAGAGGGCTCTCACCATTTTATAAAAGAACTGATCGGGGAAATCGGAGAGTTGTTTTTCTTTCTCCTCGTCGCCATGACCTATATCAACACTCTGGCGGAGCGAAATATTTTTAGAGCCCTGCGCGCCTGGCTGTTGAGTAAAGGGCTTGGCTTTCGCCAGCTTTTCTGGGTCACGGGACTCATTACTTTTTTTCTGTCGCCTCTGGCGGACAACCTCACCAGCGCTCTTTTAATGTCCACCGTGGCCCTGGCGGTCAGCGGCGGCAATCGCGATTTTATCGTCCCCGCGTTTGTGAACATCGTCGTGGCCGCAAACGCCGGCGGGGCGTGGAGTCCGTTCGGCGATATCACCACGTTGATGGTCTGGACTTCCGGCAAGGTGGAGACCTTGCAGTTTTCCTATCTGCTGATTCCTTCCGTCGTCAACTGGCTGGTTCCGGCGCTCATCATGTTCCCCTTCGTTCCCAAACTTAAGCCGGAAGGCGGACAGGAAAAGGTCGAGCTTAAACCGGGGGCCTGGGTGGTCGTGGTCCTGGGAATAAGCACCGTGGCCACCGCCGTAAGTTTTCATCAGTTCCTGCATCTCCCCCCTTATCTCGGCATGATGTTCGGGTTGAGCTTTTTAATGATCCACGGTTACTACCTCAAGCGCTGGGGGGAGGAAAAGTGGCATAAAGAAAAAGGGACCTCCGGCAACTCCGAACGCCAGTTCGACATTTTCAGGAAAATGGAAGGCGTGGAGTTCGACACGCTTTTATTTTTCTTCGGAGTGTTGACGGCTGTGGGCGCCTTGCAATATATCGGATATTTGGCCCTGGCTAGCGCTTCCTCCTACGGAACTTTAGGACCGACCGTCGCCAATATTCTGGTGGGAATCCTTTCCGCCATTGTCGACAATATTCCGGTCATGTACGCGGTCTTGAAAATGAGTCCGGAAATGGGCTTGGACCAATGGCTTTTGGTCACTCTCACCGCCGGGGTTGGAGGCAGCCTGCTTTCCGTCGGTTCCGCTGCAGGCGTGGCGGTGATGGGCGTGGACCGGAAGAACTACACCTTCATGTCGCATCTAAAATGGGCGCCTGCCATCGCCGTCGGTTACGTCGCCAGCATTGGGGCCTGGTGGCTGGTCACCATGAGTTTAAGATAACGTTGCCGACAGGGGAAAAACCGCGCATGGCTAAAATTCTGCTGGTCGAAGACAACGAACTGAATCAGGACATGCTGACCCGGCGTTTGAAGCGACGAGGCTATGAAGTGGTTTGGGCGGTCGACGGGGAGGAGAGCCTGGAAATCGCCGTCCGCGAAACTCCCGGCTTGATTTTGATGGACATGGGCCTGCCGGGAATCGACGGTTACGAGGCCACCCGCAGGATCAAGGCCGAGGAACAAACCGCGTCCATTCCCATCATTGGCCTCTCCGCCCACGCCATGACGGGGGATCGGGATAAAGCCATCCGCGCCGGTTGCGACGATTACGACACCAAGCCCATCGAGTTTTCCCGTCTCGTAACAAAGATCGAGAAAATTTTAGGAGAGAGTCGGCCAGCGTGACGCTGGACCCGATAGTTGACGATTGAGAAGTTTTTCCCAACTCGAAAACGCCAACTTGCCGAACTTTCTTTATTGCATTCGAGATGCAATCTCACCGGTATTTGAACCGCTTCCCCTAAACGATACACTAACTGCCTCCAGGCGCTTGCCTGGGTTTAATCCAGC
Source organism: Nitrospinaceae bacterium (assembly GCA_029261555.1). Taxonomy (GTDB): domain Bacteria; phylum Nitrospinota; class Nitrospinia; order Nitrospinales; family JACRGP01; genus JAJDBB01. The sequence continues at coordinate 10,905 of JAJDBB010000016.1, forward strand.
ATCTTGCCAAACCTGTCGGAGCGCACCCATCCCTTGAGCATGGGAACTTTCTCCTGATACTTGTCCCAGGACCAGTAGATCATCTGAGCTTTCCCCTTTATCTTATCCATCTTCAAAAACCCCCAGAACCGGCTGTCCTGGCTGTTTTCGCGGTTGTCGCCCATGACGAACAGATGGCCTTCGGGAATGCGCACCGGACCAAAATCGTCGCGGAATTTAATCAGCGACTCGCCCGGCGGTTGGGAGTGGTTGGCGTGAGGATCGTCCAGCGGCTTGTCGTTGATATAAACTTTTTGCCCACGGATTTCCAGAATCTCCCCCGGCAGGCCGATCACCCGTTTGATAAAATCGCGCGTCTCGTCCTTGGGGAATTTGAACACGATGATATCGTGCCGCTTCGGCGTTTTTGGAAACAAGCGATAGTCGTCGTAAAAAACAATGTCGGTGAACGGTATCTGATTGGGCAGGTGGATTCCGTAATTGAATTTCGAAACCAGGATGTGATCGCCCACCTGTAAAGTCTCGCGCATGGACCCGGAGGGAATCTTGAACGCCTGGACAAAAAACTCCCGGATGAACAGGGCAAGAATGAGGGCGATCCCAATGGCCTCGACGTATTCCCGGACCAGAGATTTTTGTTTCTTTTTCTCCGGAGCTTCTTTAGTTTCACTCGCTTGATTATTTGCCATCGGTCCTCAGTACGGCTAGAAATGCTTCTTGCGGAATTTCCACACTACCGATTTGCTTCATTTTCTTTTTCCCGGCTTTTTGTTTTTCCAGCAGCTTGCGTTTGCGGGTGATATCCCCGCCGTAACATTTGGCGAGCACGTTCTTGCGAAGCGCCTTGATGGTCTGGCGAGCCACGACCTTGCTCCCCACGGCGGCCTGGATGGCGACTTCGTACATCTGCCGCGGAATCTGAAGCTTCAATTTTTTAGCCAGATCGCATCCAAAGTGGCTCGCCTTGTCTTTATGAATGATCATCGACAATGCGTCCACCAGTTCTCCATTTAGCATGATATCCAGCTTTGCCAGATTGGCCGGGCGGAAGTCCGTGAATTCGTAATCAAACGACGCATACCCTTTGGTCATGGATTTTAGCAAATCGTAAAAGTCCAAAACGATTTCGTTGAACGGCAAATCATATTCCAGAAGGACGGTGGTAGGGTCGAGATATTCCATCTTGGTCTGCAACCCGCGCCGTTCCCGGGTCAGCGCCATCATGGGGCCGATATATTCTTCCGGAAGAATGATGGTTCCCTTGATATAAGGCTCTTCCAAGCCGGCGATGCTGGAAGGTTCCTTCAAATCGGAAGGATTGTCCACAAGTGTCACCGAGCCGTCGACGCCGATCATTTTATAGACAACGGTGGGGGCGGTGGTCAGCAAATCGACTTTGAAATCGCGTTCCAGCCGTTCCCGGACGATCTCCATATGGAGCAGGCCCAGAAAGCCGCAACGAAACCCGAAGCCCAGCGCCGTCGAGGTTTCCGGCTCGTAGGTGAAAGAAGCGTCGTTGAGTTTGAGTTTTTTCAGCGCGTCGCGCAGAGGTTCGTATTGCTCGCCCTGAATGGGATACAGGCCGCTGAACACCATGGGCTTGACGTCCTGATAACCGGCCAGCGCCGTTTCTGTAGGGCGTTCGGCTTCGGTGACAGTGTCGCCGATTTTGGTTTGATCCAGTTCCTTGATGTTGGCGATCAAATATCCCACTTCGCCGGCTTTCAGGGTCTTCAAAGTTTTTTCAGCGGGAGTGAATGCTCCTAATTCCTCGACAACAAATTCTCGCCCCGTGGCCATGAGACGAATTTTCATGCCGACTTTTATTTTTCCTTCCCGCACCCGTACCAGGACGACGACTCCCCGGTAAGCGTCGTACCAGGCGTCGAACAAAAGCGCGCACAGGGGTTTGTCGGCGTCGCCCTCGGGCGGCGGGATGATTCTGACGATGGATTCCAGAATGTCGTCAATACCCAGACCTGCCTTGGCGCTGGCCGGGACGGCGTCCGTGGAGTCCACCTGCAGAATGTCTTCCAATTGTTCCTTGACGTGTTCGACGTCCGCGCTGGGAAGGTCGATCTTGTTGATGACGGGAACGATCGCCAGATTGTGTTGCATGGCCAGGTTGAGGTTGGCGATGGTTTGCGCCTGGATCCCCTGGCTGGCGTCCACGACGAGCAGAACGCCCTCGCACGCGGCGAGACTGCGCGACACTTCGTAGGAAAAATCGACGTGCCCCGGCGTGTCGATCATATTGAGCATGTATTTTTCGCCGGATTGCGACTTGTAACTCAAGTGCACGGTCTGGGCCTTGATGGTGATGCCGCGTTCGCGCTCCAGGTCCATATTGTCCAGAACCTGTTCTTTCATCTCGCGTTTTTGCAGGCCGCCGGTGGTGAGAATCAGTTTGTCCGCCAGGGTGGATTTTCCGTGGTCGATGTGGGCGATGATGGAAAAGTTACGAATATTTTTTTGGTTCATTCAAACAATCTTTCGTGTTGAAAATAAAGTAGCGAGAGGCGCCGCCAGGCAAGCGCCTGGCCAGCGTGACGCTGGACCCAGCGTTTAAAACACCCTCTTGAAAAGAGGGTTTAAAGTATTGTCGGTGGACGAGGGATTCTTGTTAAAGGAAAATATGCAAACGCAAACAACTGGCCCCGGCCTTCTTTGCAATAGAGGGTTTAAGCTCTGCCACTGGGAGCTACCCCAGCCTCCAGTCGTCTGCCTGGGGGAAGCGGGAACTTTTTTTCCAGGCTTTGCAGGTAGTCTTTCCATTCCCGGAAACGTAAGCTGATCGTGTCGTAATCCTGGTTGTTGTCGATGTCCAGCGCGGCTCCGGGGAACGGCGTTTCCAGTCCCATGAACCGGGTTTTGAGAATATTGGAAAGACATTGCTCCATCCCACTCCAGGGAACCCATTGGCGAAAAAAATCGACCCATCTGGGAAACCCCAGGGCCGAGGCGAGCAGGCACATTTCCAACCCAATATAATAACGGAAACGCTCCAGCCTGTCTTTCCCGATTAATTTAAAAGCAAACGGAAGCACGTTCTTTATGTTTCGTTGGTACCGATATTGATAGACGTCCTTGATGTATTGCCGGTTGAGCATGCGAAGGGGCTTGACTAGATGTAGATTATTCAGGCGGTACGAACCTTCGTTTAGATGCAGGTACGCCATTTTAACGCCAGGCGCGCCGTTTTGGGGATAAAAATGTTCCAGATTTTTGCTGGAGACCAGGCCCAGCATCTGGTCGTAATTTTCCGGGTCGCATTGCGCAAGAAAATATTCAATTTCATGCGCGGTGATGAGCGGAGCGTCGCAAGGAACGATCAGGACCGCGCGGTCTTGAATTTCCGTCCGTTCCAGCTCGGGCGAGCCTTCGTCCAGCGCAAGTGATTTCAGAAACGTGTGCCAGATATTCTCATACAAATTTTCCTTTTGCTGGACAACGACGATGGGTTTGGGAAAATTCAAATCGATCCCCGCCTCTTCCAGAGTGGCGGTCAGCTTGTCCCGTAATCCGACGATATAAATGTTCTCGACGGATTCCGCCTTTTGGAGCGCGGATACGACGTAATTGATGATGCATTGCCCCTCGATGCGGAGAAAAGCTTTGTGCTGGTTCACGACTTTGTAGCTGGACTCGCCCTCGCCGGCGACCAGTATGGCGTCGTATTTTTTATGCTCCAGGTTCATGCGCTTCATCTTTTACGTTTATTAGAAGTTTAATTAAGCATTATATTCTTTTTAAAAGATCAACTTAAAGAACAAAAAAACATTTCTTTTTGCCGCCATTTTTCTCAAAAATGCGGCGGAAATTTTAACCGGGCGGCGGTTAAACTTTGGTCCTTGATCTGAGCTTGAATTTGGGATATACAGGACACTCATCTTTTGAAAATCTCCATTCCCGGGCATGTCGGACTCCAATTCCCTAAAAACCACGCCGTTTGCAAGTATCCATCGCGAACTGGGAGCGAAAATGGTTCCCTTCGCCGGGTGGAGTATGCCCATCCAGTACGCTGGCGTGATCGAAGAGCACTTATGCGTCCGCCGGAAACTGGGTTTGTTCGACGTCAGCCACATGGGAGAGATCGACGTTGCGGGCAAGGGGGCCTCCTCGTTTTTACAAAAGCTGATCACCAACGACCTCGGCAAAATGACCGACGGGTCGATTCTATACACCTTGATGTGCCGTCGCGACGGCGGCGTGGTCGACGACCTTTTGGTCCACCGGTTCAACGAGAACCACTATTTTTTATGCGTGAACGCGTCCAATGCGGATAAAGATTTTCAATGGGCGTTTCAAAACGCGGAGGATTTTGACGTCGAGGTTCGCAATACCAGCGAGGAAACCGCCCAGTTGGCCCTGCAGGGCGGAAGCGCCGAGGCGCTGTTGCAAAAACTGACCGACGCGCCTTTGGCGGATATGAAGTACTACAATTTTATCGAGGCCAGCGTGTGCGACACGCCCTGCGTCGTCTCCCGAACCGGCTACACCGGGGAGGACGGGTTTGAGATTTATTTTAACCCCGACCGCGCCGAGCCGGTTTACCGGGCGCTTCTAGACAAGGGACGCGAATTTGATTTGCAACCGATAGGGCTGGGCGCGCGCGATACCCTGCGCATGGAAATGGGATACGCGCTTTATGGCAACGAAATCACCCAGGACTCCTCGCCGCTGGAACGGGGCTTGGGCTGGGTGATCAAGCTGGATGCGGACGATTTCATCGGGCGGGAAGCGCTGCGGGAGCAAAAGGAGAAAGGCCTTGAAAACAAGTTCGCGGGCTTAAAACTCCTCGAACGCGGCGTGCCGAGGTCGCATTATCGCATCCTGGACGGGGAGGAACCGATTGGCGAGTTGACCAGCGGAACGTTTTCGCCCTCGCTCAATGGCGGGATCGGGCTTGGCTTCTTGCGCGCAGATAAAGCGCAACCGGGAAGCCGGGTGAGCGTGGAGATCCGTAATCAGAAAGTTCCCGCCGAAGTGGTCAAACCGCCCTTCGTGCCCAGCGGTGTCAAACGATGACCCACCAAAGAATTTTTAGACAGAGGATTAACGGGGTAAAAACAATTTGGCGACAGTCGATTAACAATTGGTAGTTTAAGAAAAAAAATGAAAATCAAAAACGTTGCCTCCGGGCTCATGCCCGGCAACAGTTATTTTTCAGGGAGATATCATGGAGATACCTAAAGACCTTCTTTTCACGCCGGAGCACGAGTGGATTCGGGTGGAGGGAAATAATGCAACCATAGGCGTCACCCATTTTGCCCAGGACCAGTTGGGAGACGTGGTGTTTGTGGAACTGCCGGAAGTGGGCAGGCAGGTGAAACAATTTGAAGCTTTGGGCGTCGTGGAATCGGTAAAGACCGTTTCCGATATTTACGCTCCGGCGAGCGGAAAGGTTACAGCCGTCAACGCCGAGCTGGAAAGCAAACCCGAACTGGTGAACTCCGATTCCTACGGCGCAGGCTGGATGGTAAAAATCGAGCTGGAATCTCCGGCGGAAACCGAGGGTCTGCTCGGTCCGGACAAGTATCAGGAACAAATCAATCAGGAATCCGCCTGAGCGCCTGAGTCCTAAATAACCCCATAACCCATGCGCTATCTGCCTCAAACTGAAAACGACGTCCGGGACATGCTCGCCCGGATCGGGATCGAAAACGTCTCCGATCTTTTTGAGCACATCCCCGAAGCCCTGCGACTGGAAAAACCGCTTGCCCTTCCCGAGGCTCTTTCGGAAAGCGAATTGACGGTGGTTTTGAACCGGATGCAGAAACGCAATCCGCAACCGGACGACTATGTCCAGTTCCTGGGCGCGGGCGCCTATCGCCATTTCACCCCGGCGCTGATCAATCACCTGCTCCTGCGCGGCGAGTTCATGACCAGCTACACGCCGTATCAACCGGAAGTGAGCCAGGGTACCCTGCAGGCAATTTTTGAATTTCAGAGCATGATCTCCCGTCTGACGGGAATGGAGATCGCCAACGCTTCAATGTACGACGGCGCGTCGGCGCTGGCCGAGGCCGTTCTCATGGCCGGTCGCGTTACGGGGCGCAAGGAATTTCTCGTGTCCAGGGCGGCGCATTCGGAGTACCGACAGGTCGTGGAGACCTACACTCGCGGCGCGGAATTAAATATCAAGGAAATCCCCATCGCTAAAAACGGCGCCACCGATCTGGATTTTGTCGCCGACAATCTAAACGAAAACGTCGGCGCGGTGGTGTTGCAATCGCCGAACTTTTTCGGCGTGGTGGAACAGTATCCGGACCTTGGCGAACGTTTGGAAAAAAATGGAACTCTGCTGATCGTCGCGGTGGCCGAACCGCTGTCCCTGGGAATTCTCAAGCCGCCGGGGGAACACGGCGCGGATATCGTGGTGGGCGAAGGGCAGGGATTTGGAATCCCCGTTTCGTTTGGCGGACCTTACGTCGGGTTTTTCGCGACGCGGGAAAAGTTTTTCCGCCAGGTACCCGGCAGGCTGGTCGGGGAAACCGTCGATCAAAACAATCAAAAAGCCTACACCCTGACGCTTTCGACTCGGGAACAACACATCCGGCGCGAACGGGCGACCTCCAACATCTGCACCAACCAGGGGCTGTGCGCCCTGGCCGCGACGATTTACATGGCCACTCTGGGCAAGCAGGGACTGCGCGACGTCGCCGCCATGAACGCGCAAAAAGCCCATTACCTGAAAAACGAGTTGGAAAAACTGCCGGGATACAATGTTCGCTTCGAGGCGGAAATTTTCAACGAGTTTGTGCTGGACTGCCCGGAACCCGCGGAAACGATTCTGGAAAAATTATATCCCGAGAAGATTCTGGCCGGAGTGGCGCTTGGCCGCTGGTATCCGGAAATGCAAAACTCCCTCCTGCTCTGCGCCACCGAAACCAACACCCGCGAAGAGATGGATCGCCTCGTACATACCCTCGCGGCCCTATAACCGGCGCGAGTTCGCAGGCTATTTTTTCTGTTTGTCGAGGAGGGGCGGTTGGGGCGGGCCTTTGTGGCCGCACGCCTGAGTAACAACCATTATCATGGCAACCACTATCCACGCGGTCAGCGCTTTTTTGAAAAAGGTTTTAACGGTCATTTTGCGTTCTTCCTTTTTGTTCTTTTCTTAAACTGCCAACTATCAACCGATTGCTGTTAATTGTTTTTCAACTTCCTCTCCCAGCGGGCGATTTGTTTCATTACCTGCTTCCGCGCCGTGCCGCCGTATACGTTTTTCCGGTCGACGCATCCTTCGATCGTCAGGTAATCAAATATATCGGCTTTGAATTTCGGCCACATGGCTTTTAATTCGGCGAGGGACAATTCGCTGAGAGACTGGCGGCCAGATTCGATGCACAGAGCCACGGCTTTGCCGGTGATTTCATGCGCCTGGCGAAAGGGCACGCCGCGTTCGGCAAGGTAATCCGCCATTTCCGTCGCGGTTAAAAATCCGGCGGACTCCAGACGCTGGACGGGAATTTTTTTGAAGCGCGCGCTCTGGATCATTCCGCCGAACACTTCGAGACAGTCCTTGACGGTATCCACCGTATCGAACAGCGCTTCCTTGTCCTCCTGCAAATCGCGGTTGTACGCCATGGGCAGGGACTTCATCAGCGCCAGCAGGGACACGAGGTTGCCGTACACGCGTCCGGTTTTGGCGCGGGTCAACTCGGCGGCGTCGGGATTTTTCTTTTGCGGCATGATACTGCTTCCGGTAGTGAAGGCGTCGGAGAGTTCCACGAAGTCGAACTCGGAGGCCGACCACAGAACCAGCTCTTCGCAAAAGCGGCTGAGGTGCATCATGAGTATGGAAGCGTTGGCGCAAAACTCGATCATGAAATCGCGGTCGCCGACGGCGTCCATGCTATTGTGCGAAATTTCGGGAAATTTTAATAATTTAGCGACGTAGGCGCGGTCCAGAGGATACCCCGCGCCCGCCAGCGCCGCCGCGCCGAGGGGCATGACGTCGATGCGTTTCAAGTTGTCCCACAAGCGGTCGGCGTCGCGGCCCAGCATCTCCAGGTAGGCGAGCAGGTGATGCGCTAACCGTACCGGTTGGGCGCGTTGCATGTGGGTGTAGCCTGGAATGATGTGATCGACGGTTTTTTTCGCCTGGGCGAATAGAGCGCGGTTCAATCGTTGGAGCAGGCGCTGTATCTCGCAGGTTTCATGGCGCAGGTAGAGGCGGACGTCCAGGCAGATTTGATCGTTCCGACTACGACCGGTGTGCAGTTTGCCGCCGACGGGTCCGACGATTTCGATGAGCCGGGACTCGATGTTCATGTGAACGTCTTCCAGCGCGGCGTCAAAGACGAAGCGCCCGGACTCGATTTCCTTGCGAATTTTGTTCAGTCCGACGACGATTTTTTTGGATTCGGCGGCGGCGATGATTTTGCATTTCGCCAGCATTTTGCAGTGCGCGATACTGCCTTCAATATCGTAGGCGTACAGGCGCTGGTCGTAATCGACGGAGGCGGAGAAACGCTCCATCGCGCTGTCGGTTTTTTTCTTGAAGCGTCCGCCCCAGGGCTTTTTCACGAGTGTCGGTCTCCCAATCCCATCTCTATTCTAAAATTCTAAAAGTTTCCGGCTGATGGTAAGGCATGAGGGCTTCAAGCGCAATATTTAAGGAGAGCCTCGTGGTTTCTGTTTTTAACCGGCTCCGGCGCTTTCGCCGGCCAGGCGCTTGCCTAGTCGGCGAGCGGAGTTTGACCGGTTTTCAGGCTTTTCAAATAGTCGTCGGTAAAGTCCACTTTGAGTTCCGCCCACATGGGGAGGTGATCGGACATTTGAAAAGTCCGCCAGTGGGTCATGTAGTAGTCCTGCTTTTGTTTGAACGAGCGCGCTTTGGTTTTTTTGCTGTCCAAGAAATCCCGCTTGGCCGGGGGCATTTTGTCGTAGTAGGTGAGAAAATCCTTTTTGCCGAACACGCTATGCGTGAAGTCGAAAACGCCGGAGGCGCCGATGGCCAGGCGCTTGTCCTCCACCTTGAGGGCGATCTGATCGTAATGCTTGTCGCCTTTGAGATTGGTTTTTTCCTTGAGCAGGTTTGTGGGGATTTTAAACTTTGCCTTTTTCAGCGCTTCCATGGTTTTGTGTTCGGGGCTGACGATGTTGAAGTCGCCTAGTAGGATATAGTTTTCGCCGGACTTTTCCTGACGGTCCGCAAAGAATTTCGCGAGTTGGGCGATCTCGTCGGTCCGGCGTTTGAGTTTGTCGCCGGAGGCCGCGCCAAAATAGATGTGCAGGGAGCACAGGTTGAATTTGAACCAGCCGGACTGGAACGCGACCATGAACGGCGTGCGCGCGAATTGTAGCGCGTCTTCCTCGACGGCGACGGTTTCGTTTCCTGCGCCGTCTTCGGTTTTGATTTCTTTTTTAACGACGATCCTTTTTCCTTTGGGAAGGACGATCTCGCCCGCAACGTTGCGGAATGCGACTTTGCGTTTGTCGTAAACGAACCCGACGCGCTCGTTGTTTCCGCTTTTTCCCTCCGTCGTGTCGGTGACGATATAGTCCCAGTCGTCGCCCAGAAGTTCCATCAACGTATGCAAGCCTTTGAGGTCGCGGTGGATTTCCTGGATCGCGACGAGATCGAATCCGGCAACGATCTCGGCGATGTAATGCATGGATTCTGCCAGGCGGTGACCGTGTTTTTTGGCGTTGGAATCGAATTCACGGAGGTTCCAGGTGCCGAGGAGCAGGGAGCTTTCGGATTTGTGTTTGGCGACTTCCTTTTTTAGTTGAGTCCGCAGGGCGAGTAGACGGTCTAATGTGCGGTTGCGGTCGTCGTCGTTTTTCCAACTTGGAATTTGAAAGTATCGGGGCATGATTTCGACCTCGCGGAGGATTATTGTTGAATTTTGTTTTAAGCGGAGGAGCCGACGGGGACGGCTTCTCCGGGTTTCCACTTGTCCTTTTCGACAATGTCGACGCGAACGCCGAGAGGCACAACCCTGGCCAGGAAATCCAGGTACCACGCCTGTATGTTGGGGCATCCGGCGCTGCCGTTGCGCCAGTCAAAATTCTTTTTATAAAACTCGTTGACCTTGGCGAGGTTCACGCCGTGGATGCCGTAACTGCCGGGGACGGGTTTGTCCAGTTTGCGCAGGCCCATCCACCACGATCCGATTTCGTGTTCGGGGTCGCCAAACGGAATTTTGCGGACGCGCGTTTTTCCGTCGACGACTTCTTTTTTGTACCAAGTGGGTTTGTTGACCTTGTTCTTGATTTCGTATTCGCCTAGCGGCGTCTCTTCACCGGCGCGGCCAAATATGGCTTTGATTTTCAGGATTTCCTGTTCGTCGTAGACAACCCGCAAGATTCCTCCGTCCAGCGTCCCCACCAGGTACCATAGGTTGGGATCTTTCTTGTAGCTGGCGATTTCCTTGCCGTTGAACTTTAACGTTACCTGGCGGTCTCGGGAAAAATATTGGGTCTTGGGATCCTGATAAATTTGTTTCAGGATGTACTCCATGTTCTCCGTCGCCTTGTTGTTCAGAATCATTTTGGCGATGGCGGCGTTGAGTTCGCGATTTCCTTCCTTGGTGTGTTGTAGCTCCCGGGTGCGCACGGTCAGGTCGGTTCGGATTTGCTCCAGCGTTTCGCTGGAAACCAGACCCAGTTTTTCCAGTTCCTGATAAAAAACCAGGTCCACCTGTTTTTGAGCGTCGTCGTCGAGAACGAATTGATACACGGTCAGGCCGACGGTAATCAGCAAGGTTAAAATCGAGGCCGAGAGCTTGAGAGTTTGTTTGGCGTTGTTGGTCAGGCGATAGCGCCGGACTTCGGATTTGACTTTTTTGTCTTTGTCTTCCAACGCGCTGAAGTTGGCTTGGCGGAATTTGTCGTGCAGGCGCTGTTCCAGCCGGGAGAGTTTCTCCTTATTGGCGGTGAGCTTGTCGATGATCCAGTACAGGTTCTCGCGCGTGGTCCGGTCGTAGCAACCGCGCGGGTCCTTGTTGGCGAGTAGGTTGTATTCCGAAATGTTCAGGGTGTTAAGTTTGGAGGACATTCTTCCCGCCGAAGTTTGTTCCGGCCTATGCGCCGGAGTTTCAAACAAGCCTGTATGGAAAGTTTAATCAATTTCTTCGAAAATTTAAACATTACTTTGAGCCCGCGACCCGGGTAGTATGCTTTGCAATAAAACGCGACGAGGATGGTGTCAATAAATTCATGAACAAAACAATTTTAGCGCTGATTATTGCGGTCGCCCTGTTCGGTTGCGAAGAGAAGGAAAAGGAAGTCTGGAAGGGGTATATATCTCCCGGTCCCGACCAGGAATTTTTTGTAAACGATTACAAGAGTCTTGATCGTTGCCGTGAGACTGCGGAATGGAAATTGAAAGCCATGCAGATCAAAGGTTCCGGAACCTACGAATGCCGGAAAAATTGCGCCGAAGACGCGTCGGGCCGGCAAGTTTGCGAGGAAACTTATAAAGGCGAATGAAGTCAGGCCGGGATGCTGGGTTTCGGGGTTTTGTGAATGGTGTTTTTATTTTTCGGCTCCGGGGTCATCAGGCAGTTTCCTTCCAGGCGCCCGCCAACTGCGATTTCCATCGCGGGAGTCCGCACGTCGCCAAGGATGCGTCCGCCATCCTGAATCTCCACTTTCTTCTCCGCATAAACGTTGCCGGTTATTCTTCCCTGGCACACGACGCTTTGCGCGAAAATTTTCCCCTTCACTTCGCCGCCTTCGCCGATCACCAGGGCGTCGTCGATTCTCAATTCTCCCTCCAACGATCCCTCCACCCTTACCGGTCCGTTGAAAGAAAGCCGACCGTTAGCCTGCGTGTCCGGCCCGATCAAAAAGCCGAAATTGGCCCGTCCGTATTTCTTCAACAACCGTCTTTCTGTCCAAGTGCATTCATTTTTAAACTGGGTCAACTTGGCCAGAACTAAAAACAGGGTCTCGCGCGATTCCCGGTCGTAGATTCCGTCGGGATCCTTGGTTTCCAGAAAATCGTATTCTTCCTGGCTGAGGACGTTCAGCTTTTTTATAATCTGAGGATAATTCATAAAAGCCAAAACAGAAACGTTTTTAGACGAGGTAGATTCTTCCGCGGGGATCAGGCTTTCCAAGCCCTGCTTTAAAAGCGACGCCCGCAACCGGGGAAGGGTCTTGCCCGGTTGAAACCCTTTCGCCTCCTTGAGGTGATCGGGAGTCGGGCCTTCCGATTCAATTTCGGTAAAATCCAGTTCGTCTTTATCTATTTGTTGTGTCGTCATTTTAATGTAGGGATGGGGCGATTACAACGCCGAGTTTTACGGTTTGTTCAAATGCCGGCAATGCGGCCGGTTTTTTTTTGGAAAACTCAACCGGTTCAAATACTGGCAATGCGTCCGAGTTTTTTTGAAAAACCCAACCAGTTTTGGGTTTTCAGAAAACGCAGAATTTCCTTGTCTGGACTGTTCAGCGTGGGACGCGGCGTTTTATCGCCCAGAATACTTTGGGCGATCTGGTCTACGCGGTCGGTCAGTCTTTGATCCTTGTTGTAGAACAAGGCGCCCCGGTTGTTGGTGATGTTGATGACTTTATGATGAGGAATCATTCCGACAATCTGGATGCGTTCTTTGTAAGTTTCCAGTTTGTCGAGAGTGTCCAGGTACTCCCGAAGTTTTTTCAGACTGGGAGGAATTTCGCTCGTGTTCTGGCAACGATTGAACACGACGCCCAGCTTTTTGTTCCTCAGGGAATTCAGAACCGCTTCCTGTCCGCGTTCGGCGACCAGCCTTTGCGCGTGGGCCTTATCCAGCCCCGTCAATTTGTCCTCCAGAAAATCCTGATAAAAATCCTCGTAATAGTCGATGAACGAATGCAGGGCGTCGATACTGCCGTTCACCGCGATGGTGTTGCTCAGGTCGAAGACAAAAATCACCTGGTCGATCACGTTGATCAAGGAAGACAGATGATGGACCCCGCCCGCCGGCGTGTCCAGAATCACATAATCGTAACGGCCCAGCACTTTCCCCAGAACGTCCAGGAACAGCAGTAAAAACTCAGGTTCGTGGATGCGTTTGCGGTGCGCCTTTTTTCCGAGAATGGGGATCTCACCGCCGAGGATGGATAATTGATACTCCTCGATGTATTTGATGAATTCCTCGACGATGGGCCAGGAATTATTTTCATGTCGTTTCAGCGTTTGCCGGAAAGCGTCCATGTCCAGCTGGTCCAGTACGGGTTGCAAGAGCGTCAGGTCTTTGGGAGCCAATACCCGGTTCCGGTTCAGAATCAACTCGTGCAACAAGTCGCCTTGCGGGAACTCGGCGAAGTGGAAGAACTCCACGTTGGCGTTGCGGAAATGGGCGAGACAACGCGCCAGGTTTTCGTCGCTCGCGTCGATGCGGCCTTCGAGATACCATTGGAACCGCGAAACGATCTGGTAAAAATTCCGCAGAAAATCGACTTGCCAGGTTTTGTTGGCCAGCGTTTCAAACAGGTCGTAAAAAGATTTATTAGGATGGCTGTCCAACAGGCTGGAAATCGTCGGAAGTCGCAGGTCCAGATCGAACAGGCAAACGCGGTTGTCCGCCTTTTTGTCGCGGGGCGGAAGCAGACGCGTGAGCGCCGCGGCGGTGTTGATAGACAGGGTGGTTTTACCTATCCCGCCCTTCGGACCTATGATGGAAACGACGGTCATTTAATTATCCTTTGTCCGCGAGGGTTTTGGTTTGCCCGCCACCACGAGGGTGATCTCGCCCTTCCAGGTTTTATCCGTTTGCGCGGCCAGTTCCGAAAGCGGCGCACGCAGAACCTCTTCGTACAGTTTGGTCAACTCTCGAGCTACCGCAACCTGACGCTCTCCGAATGCCTCGAAAAGATCGGCGAGGGTTTTTTGAATACGGTGCGGCGACTCGAAGAACACCAGCGTGCGTTTTTCCTCGGCCAGTTCCTTGAGGCGCGTTTGCCGTCCTTTTTTGCGCGGCAGGAATCCCTCGAAAACGAACTTGTCGAAGGGCAGTCCAGAAACCGCCAGCGCCGCCAGAACCGCCGAAGGTCCGGGCGCCGGATAAATGGGAATGCTCGCCTCCACCGCCTCTCGGGCCAACTGGAACAGGGGATCGGAAATTCCCGGCGTTCCCGCGTCGGAAATCAGGGCGACGTCGTTTCCGGCTTGCAGTTTTTCTATCAAACGCGGCCCCTGTTTCATCTGGTTGTAACTGTGATAACTGACGAGGGGCGTGGATATTTGGTAATGGTTCAGCAATTTTTTTGTGTGGCGCGTGTCTTCGGCGGCGATTAATTGGACGGATTTTAGAATTTCCACCGCCCGGAAAGTGACGTCGGCAAGATTCCCAATGGGACCGCTCACGATATACAAGGTCCCTGTTTGCTCGACGTCCATATCCGAAATATTGTAACCGGATCGTCACGAAAACTCAATAACGATTAAAAAATCAGAGACCTATGGATTGACGAGGCGAGCGGTTCGCTATACATTAAATGCAAAAAACCATTGGAAAGGCGCCGCCGTGAAAACCTTTATCAAGATATTGGTCATGATGGCAATTTCGCTTGGCGGGTCGATGTACGCCATGAAGAACACCGAGCTTGGCGTGAAGGTTCTGCAAGCGGCGGCCCAGGAAGACTCGACTCAAATTGCAGGCGTGGCGCTCAAGTTGGGTGCGGACGTGAACGCCAAAGCGGATAAAGGGATCACTGCCCTGCATGCGGCGGCGTTTTTAGGATCGCCGGAAACTGCGCGATTTTTTATCAAGAAAGGCGCGAAGGTGGACGCGCTGGACGACGACGGGCGCACGCCTTTACATTTGGCGGCTTACGCCGGGCACGCGAAAGTGGTGTCGGTATTGATCAAAGGCGGCGCGGACACGGACGCGGAGGAGAAAAACGGAGTCACCCCGCTGTTTCTGGCTAATGACCAGAAACACGAAGCTGCCGACGACGTCCTTATGGAACACGGCGCTAGGGAGTAGAGGCGTTAAACAGAAGCGGCGTCCGCCCTCGTTGGAAAAACCGGTTGACATGGGTTCGGCGGGGTGTGGTATCATTTTGCCGTCCGGGCTTCTCATCCCTCGCGTCCGGAAAGCCCGCAAACCTGGGTTTCAGCCGTCCCGCTGAACCCGCCTCCCTGATTAAGCCCCATGCCGTCACGACTCACGCTCCATAAAGTCACCGAGAACTTGATCCAGGAATCGCGGGCTTCCTTCTCGCCGGAAGATTACGAGCGCCGACTCAAAAAACGCTGGCCCCGAAAAATAGCCGACTCCACACTCGACGCTCTCAAACGCCAACTACCGGTTCACGAACGCCTGATCGAGATCGCCCCGGAAAAATTTCTTCCCAGCCACGTGGTGTTCGAAAAAATTCAGAAAACTCCGCTGTCCGTGCGTCTGGGCGAATTAGAAATCCAGGGCCGGTTTTTCATTCCCGGTTGCCGGCTGGTTCCCTTTCTCCCTTCGCACCTCAAGGAAAAAGACCTGACTATCCTGAACGCGACGGGCGAGGAAATCCCCAAATTTGGAAAAAAATTTCACCTCGACGAGATCCTGGACTTTTACCGCTATTGCGAGGAGTCGCATTTTCCCGATCACATCAAGGTCAATGAAACCTGCCCCGGCAAGAGTTCCGTTTCGCTGACGGTGTGGGATTTGCGCGGCCAGTTTTCCGATTCCGCCTGGAAGGCGGGGCCACGGTTTTACGTCGAGCTGTTGGATTACGAACGCGGCGTTTACCGGATGCGGCCTTACCCTTCGGGGGAATGGAGCGCGCACCGGCTGATCAACCGAGGGCTTTACGTCGCCATGGAACAGGCTCTGTCCGCGCTTGCCGGCGAGGAGAATTTCTTTTTCACTAGCATGGAGAAACAGTTACTGCGCGTTTTTTACGGACTTAGCGCCGAGCAACTCAACGTCCCGGCCTTTTCCCTCGCCGAGTTTCTCGAATCGCTGGAGGCTCTTTCTGTTTTGGGTTACGAAGAGGGCGGGCCGCATTTCGTCCCCAGCGAGGACGACGGCGAGTGGCAGTATTCCTGGGAGCCGCTTCCCATGGAACCCAAAGGCGCGACGGGGTCCATCGGCGGAATTTTTGAGGAGTTGGGTTTCCCCTTTGACGCGGACGAGTTTAAAGCCATCCTGTACACGGTGTTGGGTTCGGCGGATTACGAACTAGACGAGGTGTTCCAACTGCTCTTTGGCGGAAAGGACGATCGGTTTCAAAACCCGAAACAGCGGAGCGCGTTCTACCGGCATTTGCGCAAACTGTTGTCGAAAATATTTTTCGAAAAGCAGGAGCCGGAACTTAAAGCCGCCGCCAACCTGCGCGACGGAGTGGTGCAAGTGAAACTCAAGCTGGTGGAAATGTTGCGCTACCTGGAGTCGCAGGACATTTCTCTCCCCGACCTGCCGGGAGAATTGCTGGATCAGATCATCGATCTGGACCATTTTTGCGCGGAGATTCTGGCGAAGTTCAAGGATCGGTCGCGTCCGCCGGATTTAAAAACCATCCGCTACACCCGCCTGGCGTTGAACATCGTTCAACCCAACCTGTCCCGCCTGGAAGAAGATATTTACTATCAACTCGGCGTCTACTAACTGCTCGCCGTAGCCAGCGTGACGCTGGACTCAAATAGTGTGACTTATTTGATTACGCTAAGGGCTGGGGTGATTCTTCCGCTAAAATTTCAATGGTTATTTCTTCGATGATTCCAAAAACTGTTTGGCGAACGGCGATGCCAGCGGAATCAGTGCGTTGTTCTCGCAAGCCGTACAAAACTCAATCGTAAACTATTGGGTCCAGCGTCACGCTGGCCGGGCGAGTGGCCCGGCCTATCAACACGCGGCCTTTTGTTTCCGCTACTTTAACGAGCGCCGTATCCCCGACGTTCAACTCGCCGGTCCCGCCGGTAATGTGAGTCGTCCAGTATTGCGGCGACCGGCCTTTGAAGTCGGCGTCATTCTTCTCCATCCGTTCCGCGATCAAAACCTCTACCTCGCGCCCGACAAATGATTGTACTTTTTTTAGCGTGAGCCGGTTTTGCAGGTCGATGGTCTTTTGCAGGCGGGATTTTTTGTCCGCCTCCGGAACGGTGTCCTCCCATTCCGCCGCGGGCGCTCCCGGACGCGGGCTGTAGGAGAACATATAATTGTTGTCAAACTCCACGTCTTCCATTAATTGCAAGGTGTCCTCGAACTCCGCTTCCGTTTCGGTAGGAAAGCCGACGATGATATCCGAGGAGACCGCGATATCCGGAACCGCGTCCCGCAGGCGAGCGATCATGTCCCGGTACTCCGCCGCCGTGTGGCCCCGCCGCATCAATTCCAGCACACGATCGTTGCCGCTTTGCACGGGCAGATGCATATGGTTCATTAATATATCCAGATCCTTGTAAGCCCGGATCATCCCCTCCGTAAAGTCTCCCGGAAAGCTGGTGGTGAACCGCAAGCGCTCTACTCCCGGAATCTCCGCCACGCCGTAAAGCAATTCGTGGAACGCGACGGGCTTGTCCAGTCCGCGTTTGCCGTAAGCGTTGACGTTCTGCCCGAGCAGGAAGATTTCCTTCGCGCCGCGTCTGACCAGGGAGCGGACCTCCGCGTAAATTTCTTCCGCCTCGCGGGATTTTTCGCGTCCGCGGGTGTAGGGGACGATACAGAACGAGCAAAACTTGTCGCACCCTTTAATGATATTGACGAACGCGCTGAGATCGGCGGGTTGGTCGTCAAGGTCCAGGACGGGAATGGAATATTCCTTGTGAGAGTCGAACCGGGTCCAGACCAGCGGAGCTTTTTGTCGCGCCGCCTGGGAGACCGCTGCGGAAATGTTTTCTATAGTATCCGGCCCCAGGATGAAATCCAGAGCGGGGATGCGCCGGGCCAGGCGGTCGCCTTCCTGTTGGGCGAGACAGCCTGCGAGCCCGAGGACGAGGTCGGGATTGTTTTTCTTTAATGGAAGAAGATTGCCGAACAGGGAGTAGACCTTTTGCTCCGCCTTTTCGCGCACCGAGCAGGTGTTGACCACGATGAGGTCGGCTTCCTCCCTCTGGTCGGTCCGCAGATAGCCGGACTGGAAGAGGAGCGATTCCATGCGGTCGGAGTCGGCGACGTTCATCTGACAACCGAAGGTTTCGAGGAAGACTTGTTTCATGGCGACAATTTACGGGAAGTTTTTCTGCAATGCAACCGCATTTGCCGGGCGCAGGCAGAGGGAGAGCCGTTGCGCGATCCAGAGGTGGAAAGAGTTTTGGCCGGGGCTTGCGGGACGGAGCTACGGGAAGAGAAGGCCGGGAAACCTGCGCCGGTATTGGATGTTCGGCGGCGCGCTCGATTCTGTTGCCGTCGCATAGTTTGTTAAAATTTACTAAAATAATAATTTATTTTAGCTAATGAAAATTTATTTAATAAAATTGCTAAAATTTTATTGACAAACTCTAAAATTTGATATAGTCTACCGCACAATCCATTAAGTTACACAACTGAATAGAACTTTTAAGCAAGTCCCCGTCAATCCATGCGAATTGCATGCAAGGGGTCCAGAGACCGGTTTTCTTAGTAATTCAGGTTCGCCTGAAAAGTTATACGAGGAGGGGTACCGCTGTGGTCAACCCAAACATGGTGAAGAAGATCAGGGAATCGAAGATGATGAGCAAGGCGGAGCTGGCGCGTAAGGCCAACGTGACGGTTCAGACCATTGATCGCATCGAGAAAGGCAACGATTGCCGATTGGACACCAAGCGAAAGATCATTCTGGCATTGGGCTACAAACTTGGAGAACGGAGCAAGCTTTTTCATGGAGACGACGAGCTTCCGGCCAAGAAGATCCCGGCCAGGGGAAAAAGTAAGAAGATTAAAGGTTCCAAATAACCGTTAACCGGGCGCGTTGGTTGGCGCCCAAATCGTAGGGAAGCGCAATGTTCCTATCCGCAAATACGCCGCTGGTGGCCATCGATATTGGCTCCAGTTCCATCAAACTGGCCCAACTGGCGAGTTCGCGCAACAAGTTCGAGTTAACTTCTTTTGGGGTGATGCCGTTGCCGCACGAGGCGATCGTGGACGGCGTTATTCGCGAGGACGAACTGGTGGTCGACGCGTTGAGTAAGCTCATCAAGGCGGAAAACGTCCAGACCCGCTACGGCGTCGCTTCGGTTTCTGGAGAGGCCGTAATCATCAAGAAGATCAAAGTGCCGATCATGACCGAGGCGGAGTTGGCGGAATCCATCGCCCGCGAGGCGGAGCAATATATTCCGTTCGACATCGACGACGTGGCCATTGATTTTCAGATTTTGACCCAGTCGGGCCTGCAGGATTTTGGAGATGATGAAGCGGAAGAAGGCAAAATGGACATTCTTCTGGTGGCGGTGCAAAAAGAAATCATCGAAAGCCGCACTACCATATTGGAAGAGGCTGGATTGAAACCGATAATCATCGACCTCGATTCCTTTGCCGCCGTTAACGCTCTTGGGCTTTCCGGAGATTTGAGCGCGTCGGGATCGGTGGCGGTCATTGACCTAGGAGCGTCCTTCATTCATTTAAACGTGATTCAGAACGGTCAAACGGGGTTCACACAGGACATTCCTGGAGGCGGGGCGCAGTGCACCGAGCGCCTGATGTCGGAATTTTCCCTGGAGTTTGACCAGGCCGAAGCTCTCAAGGCCGGAGACATTCCGGACTCGGTGGACCGCGAGGAGGCGGTGGCCACCATCGTGGAATCATTCAACGGTATTTTTGAAGAGGTGGAGCGTTCTTTCGAGTTTTTCAGTTCCACGTCCAACACCCAGGTGGAAAAGGTTTATTTAACCGGCGGCGGAGCGTTGACCCCGGGGGTCGACCAACTATTGGCACAGAAACTTAAGATTCCCGTCGAAATCATGAACCCTCTGGATAATATCAAGGTCAGTTCCCGCAAATTCGATCGCGAACTAATCGCTCGAATGGGACCCTTAGCCGCAGTTGCGGTCGGCCTGGCTATTAGAAAGTTCGATTACAAATAAACTACTGCCATGCTCACTATTAACTTATTCGATTATCGACAGGAATTAAAAAGGATCGCCATCCAGAAGCAGGTTTTAGCCGGAGCTTCGGTGGTGGTCGCGGCGTTTGTCCTGTGCGCTGTCAGCTATGTGCTGGAGCAAACCAAAATCGGCGGAATGAATTCCGAAATCGAAAGCGTTCAGGCAGACGTCAGTTCCCTGGACGGAAAGGTCAAGAAAGTTAAGGGCCTGAAGACCCGGGGAAAAAGACTATCCGGGATCATCGAAGGCATGCGCACCTTTCGGGGCGGAAAGCGGACGCCGACCCGGCTTCTGGAGGACGTCTATCGCGCAATTCCCGACGGTTTGTGGCTCGACGAGTTGGAAGTGATGACTTGGAAAAAGGTCAAAGGCAAAGGCGTTCCGGTGATATTTTTCCGGGATCCCGCGATAAAGATCAAATCCAAAAAACGGAAAAAGGGCGAGCCTAAAGTGCACGACCCCGAAGACTTTGTCAGACTGGAAGGGTTTGCTTTTTCGGACCAGCGGGTCGCCGATTTTATCGAAGGCCTGGAAAAGGTTCCTTACTTCAAGACGGTGTTTCCGGTGCGCGTTGAGCGAGCGGGAGGCAGCCGGGAGTTTATAATTTACTGTTACATGGGAGAAAACGACAAACCGGCGAAAAAACCCGCCAAAAAGGCCTAAGGAATTCACAATGGATAAGCTATTCGACAAATTGCCCTACGATAAGCTGGAGAACATCAAGTTCGCCCATTTGATTATGGGGGCCGTGGGCGCCGGGATTGTTGTGGTGATCGGTTATTTTCTGACCCTGTACGGGGCCAGCCAGGCCGAATACGATGGTCTGGCGCTGAAAAAGGATCAGTTGGAAACCCAGTTAAGCCAGGCCAAGAAACTGGTTGCCGGCATGGAAACCGTGTCTAAACAGGTGACTAATCTGGAGGGCAAGGTCAGCGATTACAAGCGCCAGATGCCGCTGGCCCGCGAAATGCCGGGTTTGCTGAAAAAAGTGGGTTCCTTTCAAAAGGATTTGGGGATCCGGATCGAGGACTTCCGTTTACGAGAAGGCCAGGTCGTCGATTATTACAAGGAAATCCCCATTGATATTGAAATCAGGGGAAAGTTCTGGAATACGCTGGGATTTTTCGACGCCATGCAGGATTTGTTGCGGGTGGTCAATTTCACCGACCTGAATATGGAGGTCGACGGCAGAAAAATCAAAACCAAATTTCAAGTCGTAACGTTTGCCTATATTGAAGGCTCAGAATTGAAGGCGAAGCCCAAAAAGAAGGTAGAGAAAAAGAAAAAACCTAAAAAGGCGGGCGCTCATTAACGAGGGCCTCCAGGTTTTCGAGAACGACAAGCGATTGAAAAACGTTTAAATACCATTAACGAAAAACCAAAACCCAGACGGACCATGAAACCACATTCTAAAAGCACCCTTATTCCGATTGTGTTGACGGTATTCATCCTTGGCGGCGCTTGGACGGGGTTGCCGGACGCCTGGGCCGCTTCGGGGGTCTCTGTCCGAAAAGCCTTTCAAATTTCCAGTAAGCAAAAAATCGAGATACGCGATTTGTTTGTCGCTTCGGGAATCGACGAGCGGTTGGTGAACCTGATTCCCGAGGACGTAGCCCGTCCCCAGGAGTTGAGGAATCTTGGGTTGAAGAAAGCGGACGTCACTATCATCAAAAACCTTCTGGTGGACGCCTACAACGGCGAAAACTACCAGAGAAGTTTTTTCAACGCTTTTATTCTTACGTACAACCGGACTCATCTTGCCCGCGCTGCCAAGTGGTTCCGAACCCCGCTCGGCAAAAGAGTGGTCGAGCTTGAAAGGGAAGCCCGATTCCTCGATCTGGACGAACGCGTCTTCCAGTTGATTAAAGAATACCAGAAAGAAAGTCCGCCGGCGTTGCGGTTGAGCTTGGCCAAAAAGCTTGTCACTATTTTGGAAGACGCCAAGCGGATTGTGGACGGAGACTCTGCAAGGTTGAAAATTTTGGCTCCTTTGAAAAAGGATAAGGATCTGAAAAAAATGGAAGCCTGGCAGGAGAAGTTGAAGGGTCCCTTTCGGAAAGAGGTTTACGATCGCGCGGTGTTGAGGAAACTTGGAATTTTCAAGTCGTTCAAAGACGAGGAGTGGAAGGCGTATTTAAAATTCGCGGAGTCTCCCGCCGGAATCTGGTTTTACCGCACGCTGAACGAGGCGCATCGCAGCGCATTGCGGCAGGTTACGCGCAAAGGAAGGACCAAATTGATCGACTTTGTGCAGAGCGGTGGAATGGATACCGACGATGGGCGGTTGGCCATGCAAATCTTCCGGCCCGGCTTTCGTTACCTGTTTATGAATAAGCGCGATCCTTTTGTCAGGCTCAAGGAAGCTCCGGATATCGAAACCACCGTCGTGGCCAAGCTTTTGGAAACGCGGGAAAAGAAAAAGGTCGAGGTGGTAGAGGCGCCGCGATTGAAAAAATTTGGTCCCGAAATCCAGGAACTTAAAAATATTTCTAACGAAATTTACAAGAAAATTAAAGAGACAGACGCCGACTTGTATTCCAATTTGGATTATTTCGCCAAACTGTTCAAGGAGCGCAAGGAACTGGAAGTCATGGAAGACCAGGAGTATCTGGATACCGTGGCCTTTTACCGCGATCTGATCGAAAAGGCGCAAGACGCTCAGCAAGACATCGTGTCGTCGCCGTTGCAAATCGACTACGACAAGATCAGGGTGACTGGCGTGGTGTGGAACGGTTTTGGAAAAATCGCTCTCGTCGAGACCGACGACAAGGCTGGTCACACTTTGCGTAAAGGCATGTTGGTCGGACCCAATTTTGGGGTTGTGGAAGAGATAGATGAACAGAAAATGATCGTCAACGAGCGGGAACGCCGATACGATGGAACCGTGGTCGATCGACCGGTGGTTGTGGAATTCTTCGGCGCCGAGGCCCCGGCAGACGCCGAGGGAGCCGAAGGTCAGGAAGAAGGCGCCGCCGATAGCGGGGCGCAAGAAGACGCCGCCGAAGGGAAATGATCAAAATGGTTTTGAACAACTTTACTTCAAGAGGACCAGACGTGATGACAAAAACATTCAAAGGACTATTGGGAATAATGTTTCGCTCCATTTTGGTTTTGGGGTTCCTGGCGTCCTCCGTTTGGGGAGCGCCCGTTCCGGTCCAACCGGACTCCGGTTCCCAGACCGACGTCGAGGTTTCCGCTCCCGGGATCGAGGAAACGGAAGCGCTGGAGAATTCCTCTCTAGAGGGAATTCAGGTGGCACAGGCCTCCGGATCTTCCGCGCCCGGCGTTTCCAGTTTGACCCGCGTTGACGCGCACCCCAGTGGTGAAGACGTTTCCGTCACCCTGGAATCTTCTGGAAGTCTCCAATACACCGCGTTTAAACTGCAAAAACCCTTGCGCCTGGTCATGGATTTTCCCAAGACCCGGCAGGGCGTATTGAATTCGAAAATTACGGTCGGAGAAGGCATGCTGGAAAGTATCAGGCCCATGTACTTTGAAGAAGCCCAGGTGTTGCGCTTGGAATTTGCCCTCAAGGACGCTTCGGCTTATGAAATTCAGAGGCCCAGGGACAATACGCTGATCGTCACCTTTAAAAAGGCGGACAAGGAAAGTGTGGCTCAAAACTCCGACGGAGCTTCTTCGCAGAACGAACAGAAGCCCGTGGGCGGGGTTTCCAATAGTTCCTCCATGAGGCCGGAGGGGGGGAAGAGGACGGCGCGTTTTTCGGAAGAACGTTGCTTGAAGATTCTCGGCGGAGAGAAACCTCCCATTTCCCTGGATTTTCAAAACGCGCAACTGGTTAATATTTTCCGGATCCTTTCCGAAGTGGGCGGATTCAACATCATTCTAGCCCCCGCAGTGGGCGGCACTACCAACATCCGTCTGGTGGACGTTCCCTGGAATCAAGCCATGGAACTTATTATTAAAAATAACGGACTGGCCAAACAGTGCTTCGAGAATATCGTCCGTATCGCCACCCAGGAAAACCTGACGTCGGAAGATAATGCTCGTAAAAACGCCAAGAAGGCCAGGAAAGACGCCGACCTGGAAGAACGGTTGGCCGGAGAATTGTTCACCGAAGTCGTTCAGGTCAGTTATGCCAGCATCACCGAACTCCAGGCGAGCATGGACTCCATGCGAACCGAGCGCGGACGGATCACCATCGACGCCCGAACGAACACTATGATTCTGACGGATATCCCAGACAGCCTGCAGGATATGGTGCAGGTGATCGAAAACCTGGATAAACCGACTGCTCAGGTGATGATTCAAGCGCGCATTGTGGAGGTCAACCGCAACGCCTCGAAGAATCTTGGAATTCAATGGGGCGGCAACTTTCAGGGCAACACGTCCAAGGAATTTCCCTCGACTGTGGAAGGCGGCTCCAGCACCAACACGACGGACGATTTTATCATCGACCTGCCCAACGCGGCCAATTTGATTCCCGGCAACGTGGCGGGCGTGGGCCTGACTCTGGGCAGTATTGCGGAAGATTTTCTCGTGGACGTCCAGATCTCCGCGCTTGAGGAACAGGGCAAGCTGAGAACCGTTTCCAATCCACGGGTGACCACTCTGGACAACAAACAAGCCAGAATCCAAAGCGGTCGAAAGATTCCCTACGCCACCGTTTCGCAGGACGGCACCCGGATCGAATTCGTGGATGCGACTATCGAATTGAAGGTCACGCCGCACATCACCGTGGACCAAACCATTTTGATGAATATCGAGGCCACTAAAAACGCGGCGGATTTCACCAACACCGTTTCCGGCGTTCCCACGATCACCACCAAGGAAGCTTTTACCGAGGTGCTGGTCAACGACGCGGAAACAACTGTGCTTGGCGGTTTGTATGAAAACAGCATGGCGAGGAACAACAGTCAGGTTCCGTTTTTTGGAGACATTCCCTGGTTGGGAACCTTGTTCAAAAACTTTTCCGACTCGGACACTGTCGACGAGTTGCTGATTTTTATTACGCCGACGATTGTTAAAAATTAAAACGCCTCTTGTTTTGCAATGAAGAGGTTAACGATTGATCTGGCCGATAGAAGTTATGATATTCTTATCGGACAACATATACTGGAAGATATAGGGAAAACCCTGAGGGAACGGGTCGATTCCAACCGCGCGGTGGTGGTGACGCACCCCGGAGTCAACAAGCTTTACGGGGAAAAAGTCCTCGCTAGTTTGGAAGCAAGCGGATTCGAAACGCTTTGCATCGAAGTTCCCGAAGGCGAGGAATCGAAATCCCTGAACCAGGCCTCCGAAATTTTTGACCGCCTGGTGGATTTTAAATGCGATCGCCAGACGGCCTTGGTGGCCTTAGGCGGCGGCGTTGTCGGGGATTTAACCGGATTCATTGCGGCAACCTTCATGAGGGGAATTCCCTTCATCCAGGTTCCAACCACCCTGTTGTCCCAGGTGGACAGTAGCGTTGGCGGCAAGACTGCGGTGAATCATCCGAAAGGAAAAAACCTCATCGGGGCCTTTTATCAACCCCGGGCGGTCTTGATAGATATCGAGACGTTAAAAACCCTGCCTCAGGACGAGTTCCGGGCGGGAATGGCGGAGGTAGTAAAATACGGCGTCATCGCCGATGAAAAATTTTTCGACTACGTCGACCAGAACGCCGAGGCGATTCTGAATCTGGACCATGAATGCCTGGAGCATATTATTGAAACCTCCTGCGCCATCAAGGCCCGGGTGGTGGAACGGGACGAACGGGAAAGTCGGTACAGGATGGTGCTCAACTTCGGCCATACCTACGGTCACGCGTTCGAAGCCGTCGCCAACTATACCGGCTTCAAGCACGGCGAGGCGGTGGCGATCGGCATGGTTTACGCCGCCAGGCTTTCGCGGTTGACGGGACGGTGCGGCGCGGACGTGGAAAATAAAATCCGGG
>JAJDBB010000017.1 GCA_029261555.1 Nitrospinaceae bacterium
CAAAAAGGCAGAAGATAAACCACATGACGAGGTACCCGCCGACGAACGCGCCAGTGGGAGCCGCAGGGATTCCCTGGGCGGCCGATTTTTTGGCGACAGCGGCATAAATCAATACTGCGGGCGCTACGGACGGGATCATCAGTCCCATCATCATGATGGCCCACCTCAGGAACATCATCCCAAAATACTGGACGTCCCATTGCTGGATCTGAAGTTTCGCCATGACGACGGGCATGGACATGTTGGCCGCCAGGGAAAATAGGTAGAGCCAAGCCAGCATGGTCATAACGGCCAGCGAGGAAATTATGGCGACAAAATCGCGCCGGGGCAATTTTCTGGTAGGGGACGTCACAAAAATAACCGCGCCAATTTTTAGCGAATAACGCCGTCCTGGTTCATGTGAACGACGTTGAACTGACCGTAACTGTCTTTCAATTCGAGTTTGATTCCGGCGTCTACATTGGAATGGCCCGTGCCCATCTCGGCGTGGGTGTATTCAAAACCATTGGGTATATGAATTCCCCGCCGCGTTTCTTCGCCGCTATGAGGGTCGATCAACGGCGAGCCTTTAGAGTGAACCAGTCCTTCGATTTTCGCATGGCCGCGTCTAGCTTCAATGTCAATGCTCATGTCGATGGGCGCGTGGAGAGTTTCCAGCACCTCGGACATGGTGCTGTTATAAACATAAAAATGCGTTGATCCCGGCGCCGTGGATTCGCCGTGGGCGATCTTGCGAATGGCCTCGCGTTGATCGGGATTCGCCTTGCTGTCGATTATCACTTGTTGCCGTCCGTTTCCCTCGGCAACCTCTCCCGGCCATTGCAACAATAGAACAAACCCAATGCCGTCTAAAGACGTTTCGTTAAAATGTCCTTCTTCGATCATCACGCTGCCAATGGCCTCACAAGATCCGTTTGTGGAAGGTGAGTTGAATTGGCAGGGGCATCCAAAGTCGCAGTTACAATTGGAGAATCCAACCCCGCGAATCATCCATCGGTCGTCCATTACTTTCTCCCTCGATAACTTTAAACTGTTCTAAAATTGACGCTGGCTTTAAAATATACTTGTCAGCCTCGGCAGGCGGAAAATTTCCCGCCTAATATACCATTACATTATAATTATTTAAATAACGCCGGTTCTGAAAAGCGCTTATAAACGTCGCCGGCGGAAATTGCCAAATCTTTTCTCCAAAGTTTGCGTCTAATAGCTTTGTATCGATTTAAGGAGAGTTTAATTGAAAATCATTCGTACCGATGAAACCCCCAACCCGGCCGCTCTGAAATTCATCATGGACGGTCCTGTTGTGGCGAGCGGGACCCAGTCGTTTTCGTCCGGGGGCGAAGACGAGGAATACACGGGAGACAATCCTCTGGCCCAGGCCTTGTTTAAGGTGGGGGCGACGGATATTTTTCTTTGTCAGGACTACGTTTCCGTGACCATGTTCTCCTCAAGCGCCTGGGAGCATTTTATGGACGACGTGAGAGGGGCCATTGAAGAAATACTTCTTCCTCCCGGCGTAGAACCCAAAAAAGAAGAAAAAAAGGACTCGATTTTAGATCATATCGACCGCGACGCTTTTCCCGATCTCCCCGACGAAGAAAAGTTGTCGATCATAGAATCCTTGATGGACGAGATGATTCGCCCCGCTCTGGCGAGCGACGGCGGCGGGCTGGAAGTTCTCAGGCTCGAAGGGGACGACCTTTACATCAAGTACCAGGGAGCCTGCGGAAGTTGCCCCAGTTCTATCGGCGGTACGCTGGCCGCCATTCAAAGAGCCTTGCAAGGCCATCTGGATCCCAATCTGATGGTTTCCACTGGAGCCTCCTCCTTAAGTTAAGCTCTGATAATTCGACATTTTTTCTCTTGCTTAATTGAGGCTGGTTAAATTTATGAGTTCTGACCCTAGTCGGACAAATAATATTCTACTGTGGTTACCACCCTCACTTTTTTGATATGAGGGTTATTTTTATCCCGCGCTGAAATAGAAAACTGGCCTTGCGTTGCTCGCTTGATCTTGCCTAGACTGCTTTTTGAATCTTTCGCGAATTTTTCCGCAACTTCCCTGGCTTTGGTTGTGGCTTCCTCCACCATTTCCGGTTTGACCGCATTTAACTGTGTAAAAATATACTCGGTAGAGTTTTGATACCCAGCCTCTTTGAAAGCAATGCCTTGCTTACCAAGTCCCGCCAGTTTATTCCTTATTTTGCGTACGGTTTGAACCTTGTTTGAGTAAACAGTAATCGTTTGAATTGCCGTATACCGGAACTTTGCTTTTTGGGTACTGCCATAGCGTTCCGCCAGTTTGTCGTTAATCGATGGCGGCGAAATCGTGATTTCCCCGGATTCAAAGCCTGATTCTTCAAGAAAAGTTTGAATTTTCTTATTACTTTGCTCAAGAGAACTGTACATGGCGGCCAAATCATTGCTTGCTTCTGTAAATTGAATTGGCCAAAGCACGATATCCGCCGGATACTCTTTTTCAGACAGCCCTTTTACCTTTACAGTACGCTCGTATTCCTTGAATCGAATCGCGCTCTCACCGAGCAGATAACCCAAAACTGATAGTCCAAGAAAAATGAAAAACCCTAAAATAAAATTGCCGCTACTTTTTCTGTTTTCCATAAAACCCCCAAAAGGATGGACTAATAACAAAAATTATTTAGGTCGGCGGGAAGTGGTAACCCCAAGGGGAATCGAACCCCTGTTTCCGGCGTGAGAGGCCGCCGTCCTTATCTCGCTTTGGTCGCCTTGATTAAATATTAACTGAATTTCCTTGGGCAGTTATAACTCCAATTCGCTTTTTACCGCTTTGAGTGCGGTCGCCAGAAAATCGACGTCCGGCAACTCGTGCGCCGCGGAGACTTGCAGGCGAATACGAGCCTCTCCTTTTGGGACCACGGGATAACTGAACCCCACCACATATACGCCTCTATCCAACAATCGGTTCGCCATTTCATGCGCCAGACGAGCCTCGCCAAGCATCAATGGAACGATTGGATGTTCCCCCGGTTTAACGGCAAATCCCGCGTCCTGAATTTTCTCCCTCAAGTAAACCGTATTTTTGCGGAGTTTTTCGATCAACGCGGGCGATTCTTCAATCAGGTCAATAGCGCGCAGGGTGGCCGCGGCCACCACGGGCGACAATGAGTTGGAGAATAGATAAGGGCGCGAGCGTTGACGGAGAAGATCGACGATTTCCTTCCGGCCCGCCGCAAAACCTCCCGAAGCGCCTCCCAGCGCCTTCCCGAAGGTGGAGGTGAGGACGTCGATTCGCCCCATGACGTTTTGATACTCAATACTGCCCCTCCCCGTGGCGCCAAAAAAACCGGTGGCGTGCGAATCGTCGACCATGACCAGCGCTCCGTAACGATCCGCCAGGTCGCAAATCTCCCGCAAGCGGGCGACGTCGCCGTCCATACTGAAAACCCCGTCGGTGGCGATCATTCGAAACCGGAAATTTTTGGCAAGCTTCAATTGAGTTTCCAGATCCTCCATGTCTCCGTGGTTGAACCGAAACCGCTTGGCCTTGCAAAGCCGCGTGCCGTCGATGATGCTGGCGTGGTTCACCCGGTCGCTCAGGATCGCGTCCCTATCGTCGAGCAGAGTTTCGAATAGCCCGGCGTTGGCGTCGAAACAGGAAGAGTATAAAATGGCGTCTTCCATTTCCAAAAACCGCGATATCCGCTCTTCGAGTTTTTTATGGACTTCGCTGGAGCCGCAGATGAAACGGACGGACGCCATGCCAAACCCATATCGATCCAGCGCCTCTTTTGCCGCCTGGAGGATGGCGGGGTGGTTGGCCAATCCCAGATAATTATTGGCGCAAAAGTTGAGGATCTCTCCTCGATGAGTTTTGACGCGCGCGCCCTGGGGCGAGAGGAGAATGCTCTCGTCTTTGTATAACCCGGCGGATTGGATGTTTTGAAGCTCGTCCTGAATGAAATTTTGAAAGGCGGTCTGCATGACGTTCTCTCCCGTGTTCAAATCCGGCCTTCTTTCTTGAGGTCAATACTTAAAAATCATTTTGGGGTGTTCCTGAATGGACTTCTCAAAGCGCTCGCGTTCAAACGAATGAAAGGGAATCACCGTTCCTTCGCCTTTGTTTAGAATGACGTCGTAGATTTTTGTCTGAAGGTCGTGGCCTTTGGACGTTAACAGGTTGCTGAGGGTGTACCAGGTTTGGAAAACCTTGCGCCCGATCACGCTGTGCATGGATTTCCCATACAGGATGATTTCCTGAAAATTTGAAATCGTGTAATCCCCGGCGGATAATCCAAACAGGATAATATCGCCGCCTGCGCGAGTCGCCGAGATGGCGGTGTTCAGCGCCTGGTTGCTTCCGGCCATTTCCATTGCGACGTCGACTCCTTCACCGAAGCATTTCTCCCGGACGGTTCGGACAATTTCATTATCCGGCAAATAGGATTGTTCCGAAGAAGCCGGTCGGCGGGCTTGAATGGACAGGTCCACGCCCAGCCGCTCGGCGAGCCTCAGGTTGTCCTCATTGGGATCGACGCCGACGATGAAAGCGGCCCCCATGGCGCGCGCGACCAAAATGGAAAGCAACCCGATGGTTCCGCATCCGAAAATGGCCAGGGTTTTTCCGCGCAGGTCTACGCGGCTACAGGCGTGCACCGCGTTTCCAAGCGGCTCCTGAATGGCGGCGACCTCGGGACGAATCAGGTCGACGTCGGTTTTCCATAATTCCCGCGCCGGCAATTTCACGAAATCGGCGAAGCAACCGTCGGTGGAAATGCCGATGATCTTGTGATCGGAGCAGACATGCGCGTCTCCGATTTTACATTGATGGCATTTTCCGCAAAAAATATGAGATTCGGTGGAAACAATATCGCCCGAACGGTATCCATAATAACGAGAGGCATAGGATCCCGTTTCCACGATTTCCCCTAAAAGCTCGTGTCCGCAGATGCGGTAGGGCTGGCTGGAGTTTTCCAGGGAATCGAAAAGGGTTTCTTTAAAAGCGTGGCGGAACCAGAGGCTTTTATCCGATCCGCAAAATCCCGCGTATATCGGTTTAATGATAACCTTGCTTGAGTCTTCGGGGTTTTTTGATTCGTCCAGGACGGGCGTTTCTACGTCGGCAAAAGTCATCCCCTGGGTGCGGTCCCAATCTTCTCGTTGAATGTCGAGAATCAGCGCCTTCATGGGTTCAATTCTTATAAAGGTTTGAATATTTGCCCTGCAATTAATATAAACCCTTGTCTTGATATTTACTTAATTATAACTTGAGGAGCTAATATTTGTAGGACGACTATGACGAATTCAAAATCCAAAACTTCCAACCAAGGGGGTTGGCGCCGCGGGGACAAGGAAACGTTTTTGTCTCAATTGGGCGGGTCGAATGCGAGCCCAGATGGATATTAGGAATGGAAACAGATGTCAGGCGGTTACCATTTTGGGGCAGGTGAGTGGTGAGGGTTGAAGGGTAGTACCCAAACCTCAAGTTAATTTTGCCTGATAAAGTTAACGTGAAAATACCTATTAACCTTTCTCCACTGGCGTTACAAACCCTTTAGGCTTTACGGTTAATACGGAACAATTAACTTCATTGAGAACCTTCTCTGCAGTATTTCCGATCAGAAAACCTGGTATCCCCGTTCGGACCACGGTGCCCATGACCAGTAACTCCACACGTTTCTTTTGGGTGAGTCCGGAAATTACCTGGCCTGGGTCTCCTTTTAGCAGGTGGGCGTGGTGATCAATAGCTTCAAGATCATAATTTGATAAAAATTTATCCAATCTATCTTTGTGCAGTTTTTGCTCGTCTCGGACCATCTTGGCGACGTCCTGCGGTCGCAAGCTGCCAGAAAAATTCAGGTAGACTTCTTTAACATACATTTTCCAGGCATAGACAATATGGAGCTCGCTTCGTTCCTGAATCGCCAATGAAATGGCCAGGTCCATGATCAGGGCGTTAAGTTTTTTTGATTCTTTTTTCGATGGATCCAGGTCGACCGAGGCGAGGAGGCGCGCATATTGTTTTCGTTTCGATGATTTAATGATCCATACTGGACAAGGACACTTGCGCATGAGATGCATGTCGGTGCTCCCAAACAGCAGTTGGTCGGCTGTGCCCTTGCCCTCTGCAGATTTGATAACAAGATCATGACGCTTACGCAATACTTCGCGGATGATTTCCAGAAAGGGTGTGCCGAGAAGGACTTTAACGCCGACCTTTATCCCTTTCTTACGAGCCGGTTTAACCAGCTTTTCGAGCTGACTCAACCTTTCCTTAATCACGATATCCTGTAATTCGCTTGGGGGCATTATCGTGATCGCCCTCTGTAAGTGGCGGGGCAACTCATCCACAACATCCAACACCGTTATTCGTGCCTGATTATGCTTCGCCAGTGATAAAGCTCGCCTAAAGGTTGTAGTAACATCTGAACTAGGGCCGGCAAACAGAAGAATGTTCTTGAAGCGTTTCATGGAGCTCCCCGCGGAAACAGGTTTATTTCGATTAGTATATCAAAACTATTTTTTTTATAATGGAAGCCTTTTCACCGCAATATGTCATTTTAGTATGATAGGTCGCCTATAACTTTTTTCCCCGCGCCGACAATTTCACGAAATCAGCAAAGCAACCGTCTGCGGAAATACCGATGATCTTGTGAACGGAGCAGACATGCGCGTCTCCGATTTTACATTAATGGCATTTTCCGCAAAAAATATGAGATTCGGTGGAAACAATATCGTCCGAACGGTATCTATAATAATGAGAGGCATAGGATCCCGTTTCCACGATTTCCCCTAAAAGCACGTGTCCGCAGATGCGGTAGGGCTGGCTGGAGTCTTCGGGGCTTTTTGATTCGTCCAGGACGGGCGTTTCTACGTCGGCAAAAGTCATCCCCTGGGTGCGGTCCCAATCTTCTCGTTGAATGTCGAGAATCAGCGCCTTCATGGGTTCAATTCTTATAAAGGTTTGAATATTTGCCCTGCAAATAATATAAACCCTTGTCCGGATATTTACTTATTAAGGGTCAGGACTCATTAATTATATACAATTCTGTTGGCCATGAAGAACAAAGACACAAGAAAAGCAAGCGCAAGCATAGCGAAAGCTACGGTAAGCTTCTTGACGCCGTAGATTTGTTCTTCATGGCCAACCTTTACAAGGCGCCGCCGGAGAAGCCCCCGGAGGCAGATAGTGTAACTTGCTTGGTTACACTACAAACTGCGGTGAGCTTGCAACCTAAACTTTCCACCGGGCGTTGCCCGGCCGGCGCGGTTTTCACTAACAAAACATACATTAAAAATTTGGCAGGCGCAGAATGGACATAATTAATGAATCCTGACCCTAAGTTTTCAGTAATAACTTGAAGATCTAATATTTGTAGGACGACTATGACGAATTCAAAACCCGAAACTTCTCTTTCCCCCAACCAGGGGGGGTGGCACCGCGGAGACAAGGAAAATCTTTTGTCTCATTTGGGCGGGTCGAATGCGGGGCTTTCCGAAAAGGACGCTCAAGCGCGGCTGAAGAAGTATGGACCTAATCGCTTACCTCAAGCCAAACCGCCTCTCTGGTGGGAAATCCTTTTCCGTCAATTTTTAAGTCCCTTTGTTTATATCCTGGCGGTCGCCGCGCTGGTTTCACTGGCCGTTGGCGAGTTTATCGACGCCGGATTTATTTTTGGCGTTCTCTGCCTGAATGCGGGTATCGGTGGATTTCAGGAATGGAAAGCGGAAAGAAGCGCGCAAGCCTTGCAACAGCTTCTTCAAATACGCGCCACCGTGGAGCGCGATGGACGCGTCTTTGAGGTGAAGGCGGAGACCGTGGTTCCGGGTGACATTGTTTGGCTGGAATCTGGAAACAAGGTTCCAGCGGACGTCCGCTTGTTGATGGCGCATGGATTAGAAGTGGACGAATCGCTTTTGACCGGGGAATCCATGGCAGTGAATAAAAATTCGGCTTGGATGGAAGACGCCCCCGTTCCCGTGGCCGATCGATTGAACATGGCGCATGCCGGATCCATCGTCGTCCGGGGGCGCGCAAAAGGCCTGGTGGTGGCTACCGGAATGGAGACGGAGGTCGGGCAAGTCGCTGTGGATATGATGGGAGCGGGACAGGGAATACCTCCCTTGATGATTCGGATGGAAAAGTTCAGTCAGACTTTGGCGTGGGTGGTTATGGTCGCGATTTTTATCGTGGGCCTTTTGGGGGTTGTGGTTCAAGGGTATAGCGTTTTGAGCATGTTTATGTTTGCCGTGGCTCTGGCCGTGGCCGTGATTCCCGAAGGCTTGCCGGTCGCTCTTACCGTTGCGCTGTCTATTGGAACAAATCGAATGGCGCGGCGGAAAGTAATTGTCCGAAGGTTGGCGGCCGTAGAAGGACTCGGTAGCTGTACTTTAATTGCCAGCGATAAAACTGGAACGCTGACCTGCAACGAGCTGACCGTGAGGGAGATTCGGTTGCCGGACGGCGCCATTCTGCAAGTAACCGGCCAGGGCTTTGTTCCTCGGGGAATCATCATGAAAGAGGAGCGGGAAATAAAGCCCGACGATCCGCCGGACGGTTTGGAGGCCGTTATTCGGGCCATGGTTTTATGTAACGAAGGCGACCTGCACAGGTTGGACGAGGAATGGGTGTTCCGAGGCGACCCTACAGACATTGCACTTCTTTCTCTTGGGGAAAAGCTTGGATGGGAAAAGGAGGTCCTGATTAATGAGTTTCCCCAGATCAACCTGATTCCTTTTGAGCCTGAATATCAATACTCCGCCTCTTATCATCAAACTCCGGAGGGAAGCGCGCGCGCTTTTGTCAAAGGCTCGCCGGAGCGCGTCCTTTCCATGTGCGCGGAAAAAGATGAAAACGGGAATTCCGAGCATTGGCTGGGCGTTGCGGAAGAATTAGCGTCTAAGGGATATCGGGTTCTTGCGTTGGCGGAGGGAGCGGCTCCGGAAAACCTGGATGAGGCGCATGCTCCCCCGGAGCCGTCGCAATTAAAGTTTTTGGGATTGGTGGGGATGATCGATCCTCTGCGCGATGGGGTGCGAGAGGCCGTTTCTGCCTGCCGCAACGCTGGTATAGAAGTCGCCATTATAACGGGAGATCATCCGGTGACGGCTCTCGCTATTGCCCGCGACCTTGGGTTGGAAATGACCTCGGATCAGGTTGTGACTGGAAAGGAGCTTGCCACAAAATCTCCAGACGAAATCAGAACTATCGTAAAAACCGCCCGACTGTTTGCTCGCGTGGCTCCGCGCCAGAAGCTTGATCTGGTAAAAGCCATGCAACAGGCGGGGCATTTTGTCGCCGTTACCGGGGATGGAGTCAACGACGCTCCGGCTCTTCGCTCGGCGAACATTGGCGCGGCGATGGGGAAATCCGGAACGGACGTCGCGCGCGAAGCGGCCGAACTGGTGATAAGCGACGACAACTTTGCGACCATTATCGGAGGCGTGGAGGAAGGCCGCATCGCTTATAGCAACATTCGCAAGATTATTTTCATGTTGATCTCCACCGGCGCGGCGGAGGTGGTTCTGGTGGTTTTAGCGGTCGCCTTCGGCCTACCTCTGCCATTGACCCCGGTACAATTGTTGTGGCTCAACCTGGTCACCCAGGGAATCCAGGACGTCGGCATGGGTTTCGAACCTGGAGAAGGGGATGAATTGAAACAAAAGCCTCGTCATCCGGACGAACCAATTTTTAACCGCCTGATGATCGAGCGCTCCGCAATTGTGGCGCTATTTATGGGAGGGCTTTGGTTTTTACTTTTTTACTGGATGCTAAATGCTGGTATGGACTTGAATACGGCTCGCAACACTTTGCTTCTCCTGGTTGTTTTATTTGTAAACGTTCATATCGTCAATTGCCGGTCTGAAACCAAATCCGCATTCCAGATTCCTCTGATGCGAAACCCGGTTTTGGTCTTTGGCGTGTTAGCGGCATTTTTATTTCACGTTCTGGCGATGTATTTACCGTTGGGACAATGGACGCTAAAAACGGAGCCTGTCGGATTTGGAACTTGGTTGGCGGCGGTGGGGTTGGCTTCAACCAGCATTATTCTGATGGAAGGGCACAAGCGGTGGTGGAACCGTCGCCAGGAAAAAAAACTACGGGAGAAAAACTCCGCCTAAACTAAATTTGAGAATCCAAGGATGTTAGGTAATCATGTATGCCATCGGCGGCTTTTTTCCCGGCTCCCATAGCGGAGATAACGGTGGCGGCGCCGGTGACGATGTCCCCCCCGGCAAACACTCCCGGTTTAAAGGTTTGGTTGATATCCGAATCCGCGATTTCAATATGACCTTTGGCGTCGGTTTTCAGGTCTGCGGTCGTTTTGGCGATTAATGGGTTGACCCCGCTCCCCAAAGCAATCACCACGGCGTCGACCGATAGGGAATACTCGCTTCCCTCAATGGGGCGAGGACGTTTTCTTCCATCCCGGTCGAGTTCGCCCAGTTCCATTTTGGAGCAAACCAGCTCGGTCACCCATCCGTTGTTTCCCTTAATTTCCTTGGGCGACGCTAAAAAATGAAAGGCCACCCCTTCCTCTTCCGCGTGGCGGATTTCTTCTTGTCTGGCCGGCATTTCTTCCCTGGAGCGTCTGTACACCAACAGCGCCCGTTCTGTACCGGGCAACCGCAACGCAGTTCGCGCGGCGTCCAGAGCGGTATTACCTCCGCCGATTATCGCAATGGTTTTGTGGCGGTGCAAAGGCGTGTCGAAATCGGGAAACTCCCAGGCGTGCATCAGGTTTACGCGGGTTAAAAATTCGTTGGCGGAATAGACTCCATTAAAATTTTCGCCTGGAATTCCCAAGAAGTAAGGCAATCCCGCGCCGGTTCCAATAAAGACCGCGTCGAACCCATCCTCTTTCATTAACTCGTCCAACGATTTGATTTTACCGATTACATAATTGACTTTGATTTCCACTCCCAATCGCTTCAGATAATCTATTTCAGCGTCGAGGATTTCCTTCGGGAGGCGAAACTGAGGAATGCCGTAGAACAATACGCCGCCGGGCTGGTGCAAGGCTTCGAACAGAACGACTTCATGGCCCCGTTTGGCCAAATCGCTGGCGGCGCTGAGTCCGGCGGGTCCGGAACCAATTATCGCAACTTTTTTCCCAGTCGAGAGATGCGAGGGGGGAGAAGGGATTTCATCCGCCGCCTGCGCATAATCCGCGACGAAACGCTCCAGCTGTCCAATAGCCAGAGGTTCGCCTTTGATTCCGATAACGCAATGCTTTTCGCATTGATCTTCCTGAGGGCAGACCCGGCCGGTGATTCCTGGGAAGACATTTGTTTCTTTGATTTTTTGGTCGGCTTCCAAAAATTTCCCTTCTGCCACTAACTTGATAAACGCTGGGATACCGACGCGAACCGGACAGCCCAGAACGCACTTTGGTTTTTTACATTGTATACAGCGGAGGGCCTCCAACTGCGCCATGGCGGGCGTATAACCCAGCGCAACTTCTTTGAAACCGGCCACGCGCTCGTTGGGGGCCAACTCCGGGGCTGGAGTCCGAGAAGTTTTACCAGGTTTTTTATTCTCTTGAGACATGGCGACCTGAATAAATTATCGAGAGTTTTACGAGTTTAAAGATTCCAACCGACAGGGTTCCGAATGTTCCTGTATCCATTTTTCCCGCGCCTCCTGCTCTTCCGGAACGTAGGTTTTTAATCGGTTGAGTAATCCGTCGAAGTCCACTTGGTGTCCGTCGAATTCCGGTCCGTCCACGCAGGCGAATTTCATTTCTCCACCCACGGTCACTCGGCAGGCGCCGCACATACCTGTTCCATCGATCATGATCGGGTTCATACTGACAACAGTTTTGATCCTGTAAGGTCGGGTTAAATCCGCTACGGCCTTCATCATCGCCGGAGGGCCGATAGCGACGACCCGGTCGACAGGCTCGCCGCTTTGAATCAGCCGTTCCAATTCATCCGTGACAAATCCTTTTGTCCCGCAACTTCCGTCCTCGGTGACGCGCCTGACTTCGGCGGAAACAGTTTCCATTTCCGTTTCAAGAAGGAGGAAGTCTTTGGAACGCGCTCCCAGGATGGAAATAATTTTGTCGCCCGCCCGGTAGAGATCGCGGGCGATGGGGTAGATCGCGGCAATTCCAAACCCTCCGCCCAAAAGCGCCACTGTTCCAAAGGGTCCTTTTTCGCTTGGCGTCCCCAAAGGGCCTACGACGTCCAAGATGAAACCTCCAATTTCCAGCCGGCTCATTTGGAAGGAAGTTTTGCCGACCGTCTGCACGAAAAGGACGATGGATCCTTTTTCAGCCAAGGCGTCGGAAATAGTCAGAGGAACCCGCTCTCCATGTTCGTCCAGGCGGATAATAAGGAACTGTCCCGCCTGAGCTTTGCGGGCAATGTCCGGGGCCTCTATTTCAAATCGGAAAACCTGCGGAGCCAATAGTTTTTTATCAA
Source organism: Nitrospinaceae bacterium (assembly GCA_029261555.1). Classification (GTDB taxonomy): domain Bacteria; phylum Nitrospinota; class Nitrospinia; order Nitrospinales; family JACRGP01; genus JAJDBB01. The sequence goes on from JAJDBB010000017.1 coordinate 12,406, forward strand.
GAATTCGAAACATTTTAAGATCAACTTCCTTGACGCTTTCAAAAACCTGTCAAACCTGATTTTATGAATTAGTATGGCTTAATCGTATAATGGCGACAGTATTTTGTGCCGGACCCATAAAACGTATTTGGCCCACGAACAAATTATGGAAACGCTTAGATTATTATACATCGCCGTAGGACCCGGGGCTGCTATTGCCGTCTATATTTATTTTTCTTCGAAATGGGATCCCGGACCCAAAAAACTGGCGATCAAAAGTTTTCTTTTAGGGGGATTGGCCTGTTTCCCTACGTTTTATTTTGAAGGGATTGTCGAAAAAGTTTTTGGCCTGGAGAAATTGTTAAACGGCGATTTTGCTCTTTTTTGGCGGCCAACAATGCTTTATGCCTTTTTTGGCGTCGCCTTACCCGAAGAATTCTGCAAATTTTTATTTCTTAAAGCGTTTTTGTACGACAAACGAGAGTTTAATGAGCCTTTCGATGGAATTGTTTACGGCGGCCTAATTGGTTGCGGTTTTGCGACGGTTGAAAACGTTTTATACGTACTTCCCGAAGGCCAATCAGTTGGGATTGTCAGGATGTTCACGGCGGTTCCGGGACACGCGTTCCTTGGAATCATTCTGGGATATTTTGTTGGTCGGGCAAAATTCAGCGTTAATAGCGAGAAGCATTTAATAAACGGTTTGATTTTGGTGACGGTCCTTCATGGGATCTACGATACTGCGGCTTTTTCTCACACATCCTGGGCGTTTCTTCTAATATTTGGAATCGTTTTTTTAGGAATTTATTTAGGTTTAAAAGCCAAACGGTCTTTGGAAAAACATTCTACCGTTATTGAATTTTCCGAGAGGGAATTTTTCCGTCCAAAAGGTCGCAAAAAGGACGTTCCCATCCTGTTAAAAGACGTCCGCGATTTGCTGTCAAAGGGGAAATTAAAACCGGACGATTTATTGATTGAAGAAAAAAGCGGGAAAATAAAGTCGATAAAGGAAATATTTTCTTCAAAACTTATCTCTCAATATAAAGGGCTGGTTAAAACACCGCCCGTTGGACAACCTGTAAATCATTTTTTAATTTGTTATGGAGCGACTTTTGGTCTTTACCTATATTTCTGGTTCCTAAGGAATTACAGAGAATTTGCGAGTCTTAAAAAATTAAAATTAAACCCTGAATTAAGAGCCTTGGTTTTTTTGATATTCGCCATTATTCCCTATTTTGTATATGGCATGATTTTGGGGACGTTGCATAAGGCTAAATTTGGACTGCCCATCGAATTTTCTTTTAATTTGTTCATGGCTGGGATCGAAGCCGGCTTTTTGTTTTTCCAGTTGCGAATGATCAAACGGTTTTTGAAAAGGAAAATGAAAGGCTCCTTTTCGCTTCCGACCATTATTCTCGGTTTTTTTGCCGCAAGTTGTTTGCGGAAACTTTTGTCTCCAAATATGCCGTTTTACTTGTTGTTGGAGATAGGGCTCATACTTCTTCAGGGGGGTGTTTTAGCCGTGGTTCAACGGGATTTAAATTTGTATTGGGAGATTGAAGAAAAAGAATCGGCTGAGCCGTCTTGACTTTTTTATTTGATGGGAACTCCAAAAAGAGTGCAGGGATCCATGACCAAAACAAAAGCCATTGCGCTGTTTGTGGCTCTAGCGGGCACGGCGTTTTATTTTTACAATATTTTTTCAGGAACGGACAATTGGGAAGCCCACAATAAAGCCGGCTTGGAGGCCTTTGGGAAGGGGTTTTATTCCGCCGCCGAAAAGGAATTTGTTGAGGCCCTAAAGAAAGCGGAAAGGTTTCCTCTTGACGATCCGCGCTTACACTGGAACCTTAACCAGTTGGCGGGAATTTACCAGGTGCAATCGAAATTTACCGAGGCCGAGCCTCTGATCAGGCGGGTGTTGGAGATCGACAAAAGAAAACTTGGCCCCGAACATCCAAACGTGGCCGCGAGCTTCAACAACCTGGCCGGGAATTACCGGCTTCGCGGGAAGTACGAGGAAGCTGAAACTGAAATCAAGCGGGCGTTGGCGATTTTAGAGAAGACTTTTGGACCAGAAGATCCCGGCGTCGACAATGTTAAGGCTCATTATGCCTATATACTTCGGGCCATGGGCCGTAACGCAGAGGCTGAAAAGCTGGAGGCAGGGTTTAAAACGAAAACGGAAAAACAAACGGCAGAAAACTAAAAGCTGAAGCAATATTGCGAAATGATATTTAATTTTTAACTGAAGATTAATAAACGCATTTCGTTCCGGAGGGATTATGACTTATAGCGATTCAAAGAGAATCGTCATCATGGGGGCTGCGGGAAGAGATTTTCACGTTTTTAATACTCTGTTTCGTGATAACGCGGACTATCGCGTTTTAGCCTTTACAGCTACACAGATTCCCGGAATTGAGGGGAAAATTTACCCGCCTCTTCTTGCCGGGGAACTATATCCTGATGGAATTCCTATCTATTCGGAACGCCAGCTGATGGCAATCATCGAGGAAGACGTCGTGGACGCCGTGGCCTTTGCCTATAGCGACGTTTCCCATCAATACGTCATGGAATTGGCCTCGCGCGTTCTCGCCGCCGGACCGGACTTCTGGTTATTGGGAACAAAGGATTCCATGATTGGCTCCTCAAAAAAAGTTATATCCGTTTGCGCGGTTCGCACCGGCTGCGGAAAATCCCAGACCGCGCGAAAAATCGCCCGGATTCTAAAAAGCCGCGGAAAAAATCCCGTCGCCGTCCGCCACGCCATGCCCTATGGGAATCTGGAAAAACAGGCGGTGCAACGTTTTTCGAAAATCGAGGATTTGGAAAAACACGAATGCACTCTGGAGGAAATGGAGGAATACGAGCCTTACCTGGGCCTGGGAATTCCTGTGTTTGCCGGAGTCGATTATGCGGCGATATTAAGGGAGGCCGAAAAAGAAGCGGACGTGATCATTTGGGATGGCGGCAATAATGATTTTCCATTTTACAAACCGGACCTGGAAATCGTGGTGGTGGACCCGCACCGGGCGGGGCATGAAACGACTTATTTCCCAGGGGAAGTTAATCTGCTCAGAGCCGACGTCGTTGTCATCAATAAAATGGACTCGGCGTCGCCGGAAGGCGTCAAACAAGTACGCGACTCCGTAGCGCGGATCAATCCTGACGCCGCGCTTATTGAGGCCAACTCTGCATTGTTTGTGGAGGACTCCGAGAAAATTTCCGGCGCGCGCGTTCTTGTGGTGGAGGACGGCCCGACGGTGACCCATGGCGGTATGAAGTACGGCGCCGGAACCCTGGCGGCGCAACGATTCGGCGCGCGTGAAATCCTGGATCCTCGGCCCTGGCTACAGGGAACGCTCAAAGATACCTTTGACAAGTATCCGGAAATTGGTTCCCTGCTGCCGGCCATGGGATATGGAGACCGGCAACGCGCGGATCTGGAAGCCACAATCAATGCTGTTCCCTGCGACGTTGTGGTGGTGGGAACGCCCATCGACCTTGCGCGTTGCATTACGATTCAGAAACCTTCGGTTCGAGTGAGGTATGAATTGGAGGAAAAGGGAGAACTCGACTTGGAATCGGTACTAAAACCGTTTTTGTGATCGCCAGGGAGAAAAAATACTGTGGGACAATTGGAATCCAAACCAGGCATATTAATTTCATTCGGCGGCAATGCGTTGAACGTTCCGGAATCCGATCATCCTCATCAGAAAGAAGAATTCAACGTTGCGCGGCGTAGCCTGAAAGGCGTCGTCGATTTGCTTGAAAAGGGGTACACCCGGATGGTTTTAAGCCATGGGAACGGCCCGCAGGTGGGGCAAATATTTGTGCAACAGGAGTTGACGCGCCACGATTTTCCCCGTCAGGTTACTCTGGACGTGTGCGTCGCTGACAGCCAGGGAAGGATCGGATTCATTTTGCAAAATGTTTTGGATAACTTATGCCAGGAGCGGGGAATGGAGCGCAAATGCTTTGCCGTAATCACGCAAGTGGTGGTCGACCCGAACGATCCCGCCTGGCAGAAACCCACCAAACCGATTGGACTTTTTTATTCGAAAGAAGAAGCCGACGAGCTGGCCGTGCAACGCGGCTGGGAATTTATGGAAGACGCCGGTCGCGGATTTCGCCGCGTCGTGCCGTCGCCGAAGCCGAAGGATATAATTGAAAAAAATATTCTGAAGAACATTCTGGGGAGCGGCTTTATTCCTATTGCAGGCGGCGGCGGAGGAATTCCCGTCGTCCGAACGAAGGACGGTGATCTTTCCGGCGTGGAAGCGGTGATCGACAAAGATCACACCAGCGCGCTGTTAGCCAACGAAATGGGGCTTGAACTTTTGGTCATACTCACCGGAGTTGATTACGCATATCTGGATTATCAAACTCCAGAGCCAAAGCCTTTTAAAAAAGTTACAATAAGGGAGATGGAAGGTTATCTTGAGCAAGGGGAATTTGCCGAGGGGAGCATGAAGCCCAAGGTCGAAGCCGCTGTGGATTTTTTAAAACGCGGAGGTAAAAAAGCTGTGATCGCCCATCTGGACGATCTGGTCCCCGCGATGGAAGAAAGGACAGGCACTCATATTATTCCAGGATAATTTGTTTTAGAGAGCGCCTGGCAGAACCCGGAAATGAAATTATTATGACAAACGAACCCAGAATCATAGAACGCAACGCGCTGAACCGGCTTCTGGAAGTATTGGTCCAGGAAGGCTACCAGATAGTTGGGCCGACTCTTGGCGAAGGCGCCATTGTCTACGGTCCCGTTCAAAGTTCCGAGGATTTCCCCGCTGGTTGGACCGACGAACAGGAGGGCGGCGTCTATCGACTAAAAAAGCGAGCGGACAAGGCTCTGTTTGGTTATGTAGTGGGTCCGCATTCCTGGAAAAAATATTTGCATCCTCCTGAGCGAAGGCTTTGGACCGGCCAGGCGAATGGGACAGATTTTGAATTGACCCCCGAACCCATCGAGTCCACCCGGTTCGCATTTTTTGGAGTCCGTTCCTGCGAACTCCACGCGATAGAAATACAGGACCGCGTCTTCATTCACGACGACCATGTGGACGAAGATTACAAGGCGCGCCGCGAGAATGCGTTTGTCGTCGTCGTCCAATGCGGTCAGGCGGGCAAGACCTGCTTTTGCGTATCCATGAACACAGGTCCCAAAGCCGAATCGGGATACGACCTCGCCCTCACGGAAATCCTGGATGAAGGGCGTCACTTTTTTCACGCGGTAGCGGGAAGTCCTAAAGGCGCCGCGATTTTGCAACAGGTGGAAGCCCGTGCCGCAACGAGTTCCGACAATGCGGAAGCGGAAGAAACCGTCCAGAAAGCCAGTCAGCAAATGGGACGCACGCTCGATACCGCAGGGGTGAAGGAACTTCTGCAGGAAAACGCGGAGCATCCGCGATGGGATTTGGTAGCGGACCGATGTTTGTCCTGCGCCAACTGCACCATGGTCTGCCCTACCTGTTTCTGCTCCACGGTGGAGGACACAACCGACCTGACCGGAGACCACACCGAACGTTGGCAGAAATGGGACTCCTGTTTCACGATGGATTTTTCCTATCTGCATGGAGGAAGCGTTCGAGCTTCGACCAAGTCCCGTTACCGCCAATGGTTGACCCACAAACTGTCCAGTTGGATCGATCAGTTCGGCTCCTCGGGTTGCGTCGGGTGTGGACGTTGCGTTACCTGGTGCCCGGTGGGAATCGACCTGACGGAGGAAGTCCGGTCCATTCGGGAAGACAAACTCGTCCCTTTATCTTCGAAGAAGGAGGCGTCCAATGGAAACGCTTGAACCGATCTTGAGCAAACATCCTTTTTTTAAGGGACTCGACAAGGCTTACCTGGAGCTGGTGACCGGCTGCGCCAAAAACGTCCGGTTTGACGCCGGTCAGTTTATTTTTCGCCAGCATGAAGACGCCGACGTTTTTTATATAATTCGGCAGGGCAAGGTGGCGTTGGAATTGTCTCCTCCGGGCCGCGCTCCCGTCACCCTCCAGACCATTAACGAAGAGGAAATTCTGGGCTGGGCCTGGCTCGTACCCCCTTATCATTGGCGCTGCGACGCTCAGGCGTTGGAATTGACCCGCGCCATCGCTTTTGATGGAAAATGTCTGCGCAACAAATGTATGGAAGATCACAGTTTGGGATTTGAACTGCTGAATCGCCTTCTTCCGGTGATTGGAAAAAGAATGGAGGCGACGCAGTTGCAATTGATGGACGTTTATGGAGCGAAAAAGTAATGGAAAGCGTTCAGCGACAGAATGTCATGTTGCCCTCGCCTTACCGCGTCCATCGGGTTCACCGCGAAACAGAAGACACGTTCACCCTCGAACTGACGGGGAAGGACGGCGCCGCTCCCTCGGAATTCATTCCGGGACAGTTCAATATGTTGTACGCGTTTGGAATAGGCGAAGTTCCGATTTCCATCAGCGGTCGTTCGGAGTCGTCGGGCGGTTGGTTGCAAACGATACGCGAGGTGGGAACCGTTACCCGGGCGCTTCATCGAATGAAACGCGGAGGCGTCCTGGGTTTGCGCGGGCCTTTTGGAACCGGTTGGCCCATTGAAGAGGCCCAGGGGAACGATATCGTATTTATGGCGGGGGGAATTGGCCTGGCGCCCTTACGCCCGGCGTTGCATGTTGTCCAATCCAAGCGCGACCAATTTGGAGAGGTGGTTTTACTTTACGGGGCTCGGACTCCGGAAAGTTTGTTGTTCGAGAAGGAGCGGGAACTGTGGCGGGCCAAATTCGGCGTCCAGGTAAAAGTCACCGTCGACGCCGCGGGCAGAGAATGGAAACGCAACGTGGGCGTGGTCACCAGTTTGGTTGAAAGAACCTCGTTTGATCCCGACCACACCGTGGCCTTCATATGCGGACCAGAGGTAATGATGCGGTTTTCAGTCGCAGAGTTGAAGCAAAGCGGAATTCCAGAAGATAAGATTTATATTTCCATGGAACGGAACATGAAATGCGCCGTCGGCTTTTGCGGCCATTGCCAGTTTGGTCCCACTTTCATTTGCAAGGACGGCCCGGTCTTTCGCTACGACCGCATTCGCCGATTCCTGGCCGTACGGGAGATTTAAATATGGCCGGCAAGCGAAAACCCAAAGTCGCCGTTTGGAAGTTTGCTTCCTGCGACGGATGCCAACTCAGTCTGCTGGATTGTGAAGACGAGTTGCTGGCCGTCGCCGAGGAAATCGAAATCGCCAATTTTCCCGAGGCTTCGCGCGCGGTCGTCAAAGGTCCTTACGATCTGTCCTTGGTCGAAGGATCGATCACCACTCCGCACGACGAAGAGCGCATCCACCAGGTGCGCCGTTCCTCCAAATTTCTGGTTGCCATCGGCGCTTGCGCGACGGCGGGAGGTATCCAGGCCTTGCGGAACTTTAAGGACGTTCAGGATTTTATATCCATTGTGTACGCCACGCCGGATTATATCGACACCCTGCGAACGTCGTCCGCAATCAGCGAGCACGTTCGGGTGGATTTTGAATTGCGCGGTTGCCCGATAAATAAAATGCAGCTTGTCGAAGTGATCAGCGCCTATTTGAAAGATCGCAAACCAGTCACCCCAGCCCACAGCGTTTGCGTGGAATGCAAGCGCAGGGGAACGGTGTGCGTCATGGTTTCCCAAGGGACTTTTTGCATGGGACCCGTTACGCATGCCGGGTGCGAGGCCATTTGCCCCTCATATAATCGCGGTTGCTACGGATGTTTTGGACCCAAGGAAACTCCAAACACGGAATCCTTGAGCGAATGGTCCAAGGAAAATGGAATGGCAGGCGAAGAACTGGTTCGCGCCTACCGCAGTTTCAACGCCTGCGCGACGCCGTTCCGCAAAGAAAGCGAGCGACATGACTAAAAAGACCCGGACCATTAAAGTCGATTATCTAGCCAGAGTCGAAGGCGAAGGCGCTCTCTATATCAAGATAAAAGACGACGTCGTGCAAGACGTGAAATTGAAAATTTTCGAACCGCCGCGCTTTTTTGAAGCCTTCCTTCAAGGTCGCGACTTCCGCGAGGCCCCGGACATTACCGCGCGTATATGCGGGATTTGCCCCGTGGCCTATCAAATGAGCGCGATACATGCCATGGAAAACGCCCTGGGAATCCAGTTAGACGGACCCTTGCGGGAAATCCGCCGCCTCATGTATTGCGGCGAATGGATCGAAAGCCACGTTCTTCATATCTACATGTTGCACGCCCCGGATTTTCTGGGATATGAAGACGCCGTGCGCATGGCCAAGGATCATAAGGGAATTGTCGAACGCGGATTGCAGTTAAAGAAAGTAGGCAATGAAATCGTGTCGCTGATAGGAGGACGGGAAATTCATCCGATCAACGCCCGCGTGGGAGGTTTCTACAAGGTATTTGCCAAACCGGAACTGGACGGTCTTAAGGAACGATTAAAATGGGCGCGGGACGCAGCGTTGGAGACGGTCCGCTGGACCGCTCAACTGCCGTTTCCGGAATTTGAGCAGGATTACGAATTCGTGGCGCTCAGCCATCCGGAAGAATACGCCTTCAACGAAGGCCGTCTAGTCTCAAACCGGGGATTGGACATTGCCGTCGCCGATTACGAAAATCATTTCGTCGAAGAACATGTGGAACATTCCAACGCCCTGCATTCGGTATTGAAAGAGCGGGACTCTTATTTTGTGGGACCAATGGCGCGCTACAATTTGAATTTTGACCAATTGTCGCCGCTGGCGCAGGAAGCGGCTTTGGAAGCGGGACTGGGCCGGGAGTGTACAAACCCTTTCAAAAGCATTGTTGTTCGAAGCGTGGAGGTTTTGTACGCTTGCGACGAGGCTCTTCGTATCCTCGAGTCCTACGAAAAACCCGAAAGGCCTTATGTCGATCTGGAGCCGCGCAAATCGACAGGATACGCCTGCACCGAAGCCCCTCGAGGAATTTTGTATCACCGGTACTCCATGGACTCCGAAGGAAAAATTGTAACCGCCCGGATTGTTCCTCCAACCTCTCAAAATCAAAAGACCATCGAAAACGACCTGTGGAAATTTGTTCCCAAATTTTTGGATTTGCCTGAAGAAAAACTAACGTGGCAATGCGAGCAGGCGATCCGTAATTACGATCCTTGCATCTCCTGCGCCACCCATTTTCTTAAACTGGATTTGGAGCGGGTTTAATTTCTCCGCAAAATTATATTTTGAACGAGACTCCCGTTTTAGTGATTGGGCTGGGAAACGAATTTCGCAGGGACGACTTTGCGGGGGTCGAGGCCGTCCGGCGCCTGAAGAAGAACAACGCCGGAGTAAAAATCCTGGAACTTTCCGGAGAAGGGACGTCGCTTATGGACGCCTGGGAAGGTTGCGACCGGGTTATTCTCATCGACGCCGTCAACTCCTCCGCCGCTCCCGGTACGTTTCGCAGGCTGGACGTCGGCAAGACTCCGGTCCCCGCAAATTATTTTTCCTGCTCCACTCACAATTTCGGCGTGGCAGAAGCCATAGAACTTTCCCGGTCGTTGGACCGACTGCCGGATCAAATTGAGTTGTACGGAATCGAGGGAAAGGATTTCAGTCCGGGAGAAGGCTTGTCGGCAGAGGTAGAGGAAGCCGTGGGACGGGTAGTCGAAGAAATTCAAAAACGATTTCAATCTCCGTAACCAGAGGGAGCGGTTGTGCACGAACAATCCTTGATGAAGGATCTCATGAACAAAATATTCGCCGTCGCCCGCGACCAGGGAGGGACGACGGTTTCCGGCGTGAAGGTGCGCCTCGGCGCCCTGGCGCATATTTCCGCCGAGCATTTTAAAGAACATTTTGTGGAAGCGGCGCGAGGCACCCGTGCCGAAGGCGCCAGGCTGGACGTCGAACTTATGGAAGATATTCACGATCCCCTCGCCCAAGAGATTGTTTTGGACAGCGTGGAAATCGAGGAGTGATTCCTTTGACCCTTTCGAAAACAATCGACCCGTCGTCTCCTTCCAGGATCGTCCCAATTTCGGAAAATCAAAGAATGCGCGTATCTCTTCGAGGCATGCTACAAGGCGTCGGCTTCCGTCCCTTTGTGTATCAGCTTGCGTGTGGGTTGGATTTGAATGGATGGGTCCGAAACGTTTCGCACGGGGTGTTGATAGAGGTGGAGGGAACTCCAGAGTGTTTACAGAAATTTGTTGGTCTTCTGGAAAAAGACCAACCGGCGCTTTCCTCGATTCAAGGTATGGAAATTTCTCATTTTGATCCTCAAGGTTACGAACGATTCGAAATTAAAGAGAGCGACGCCGAAGGAGAGCCGTCCGCGTTGATCCTTCCGGATATCGCAACCTGCGCCGATTGCCTGCAGGAAATAAAGGATCCATCCAATCGCCGCCATGGCTACCCTTTTACCAATTGCACACAATGCGGGCCTCGGTTCAGCATCATGGAATCTCTGCCCTATGATCGTTCGCGAACTTCCATGAAGGACTTCGAAATGTGCCTCCGGTGCCGGGAAGAATACGAAGATCCGAATGATCGCCGATTCCACGCTCAGCCAAACGCTTGCCCCGATTGCGGACCCCGTCAGGAGTTTTTGGATTCCAAAGGAAAAAATTTTGCCCCCAGGCGAAATGCCCTCGAAGCCGCGGTTGAAGCCTTTAACAGGGGGGAGGTCGTCGCCGTAAAAGGATTGGGCGGTTATCATCTCATGACGGACGCGCGAAGCGACTGCGCCGTGCGCCGCCTCCGCAAGTTGAAAAATAGGGAAGAAAAACCGTTTGCTATCATGTCGCCTTCTTTGGAGCATGTTCGATCCGTCGCCGAGACGTTTCTCATGGAAGAACGTCTCCTCTGTTCTCCAGAAGCCCCCATCGTTCTACTTCGCCGTAAAGCTGGGTCGGTGGAAATATCCCAATGGGCGGCGCCCTCCAATCCATATCTTGGAATCATGTTGCCCGCTTGCCCCATGCATCACCTTCTGATGATCGAGTTGGGCTATCCCTTGATCGCCACCAGCGGCAACCTTTCCGAAGAGACCCTTTGTATTGAGGAAGAGGATGCGCTGGATCGTTTAGGCGGAATCGCCGATTTCTTTTTGGTTCACAACCGTCCTATTGTTCGCCATGTGGATGATTCCATTGTGCGGATTATTTTGGATCGGGCGCAAATTCTACGGCGCGCCAGGGGATATGCTCCCTGGCCGATTACGTTGAAAAAACCGCTTCCCTCCGCTTTGGCGGTAGGAGGGCAACTTAAAAATACCGTCGCCTTTTCCAAAGGCGACAACGTTTTTGTCAGCCAGCACCTGGGCGATTTGCAAAACGCGCAAACCTATTCCGCGTTTGAAAAAACGATCGCGTCCATGAGCGCTCTTCAGAAGGCGCGACCGGAATTCATCGCGTGCGATTACCATCCGGATTATTCGTCCGCTCGTTTTGCAAACCGTTCGGAAACGCCAACGGTTTCCATACAACATCATGTCGCCCACATTTTTTCGTGCATTGCGGAAAACGAATTGGAGCCTCCCGTTCTGGGAGTCGCCTGGGACGGCTCTGGTTTTGGTATGGACGGAACCGTTTGGGGCGGTGAATTTTTTAGCGTTGCCCACGAACAGGTTCGCCGGATTTCCTCTTTTCGACCTTTTCCCCTGCCGGGAGGCGAAAGCGCTGTGCGGGAGCCGCGCCGGAGCGCCTTGGGACTTCTCTATGAACTCCTGGGAGAGGATTGTTTCAATCGTCGGGAAATCGTCGAGGCCTTCCGTGACGAGGAACTTAAAATTTTGCAATCCATGTTTGCGAAAAAAATAAATTGTCCTCTGACTTCAAGTTGCGGACGGTTATTCGACGCCGTCGCCTCCTTGACGGGCCTTCGCCAACGCAATTCGTTTGAAGGCCAAGCCGCAATGGAGCTGGAGTTTGCAATTTCGGATTCGGAATCGGCGGGCGAGTATCCGATCAATATTGTTTCCGACCACGAGCATGAATCGTTCAATGCCGATCGTCTGCTGTATGAATGGAGACCGCTCTACCGGGTGGATTGGGGTCCCATGGTTTTATCTTTACTGGAGGATATGGAAGAGAATGTTGCTCCCGGCGTCGTCGCGTTAAAATTTCATAAGGCTCTGGCCTCGGCAATCTGTCGTGTTGCGCGCCTTTCGGAAATGAAACAAATTGTTTTAACGGGAGGGTGTTTCCAAAATAAAACCTTGACCGAACTCGCCGTCGGAAAATTACGCCTCGAGGGCCTTCGTACCTTTTGGCATCAGAGGGTTCCGCCGAACGACGGCGGGCTGGCGCTGGGCCAAATCGCAGCGGCTTCCTGGCAAATGAAAAAAGAGTCCGTCCAATGTGTCTAGCCGTTCCCGGAAAAATTCTGAGCATTTCTGAAGACGAACCCTTGATGAAAATGGGAAGGGTGAGTTTTGGCGGCTCGTTGCGGGACGTTAATCTTGCGTACGTTCCCGACGTCAAAGTAAACGACTATGTGATCGTTCACGTGGGGTTCGCCATCAGCGTTTTAGACGAAAACGAGGCTGGAAAAATTTTTGATTATCTGGATCAAATTCAAGAAATTTAAATTTTTAAGAGAACTTCTAATGACTGGATATTCTTACTGCCAGCAACTCGCCGCTCTTATTTTATAAGAGCCGCTCGCGGCCATGAACGCTTTTTAGAGACGCCCCTAATCCAATGAAATTTGTCGATGAATACCGAGATTCCGAGCCGGTCCGGAAAATCACGGAGGCGCTCGCCCAGATCGTCTCGAAGCCCTGGACTCTCATGGAGGTTTGTGGCGGACAGACGCATTCGATCGCTAAATACGGCATCCAAAGCTTGTTGCCTTCCGGCTTGACCCTCCTTCACGGACCGGGCTGTCCCGTCTGCGTCACGCCGCTGGATTCAATAGACAAGGCTCTTCAACTAGCGGCCCGGCCGGAAGTTATTTTTTGTTCCTTTGGAGACATGTTGCGCGTCCCGGGGTCGGAAAAGGATTTACTGACGGTGAAGGCCGAGGGCGGCGACGTCCGAATGCTCTATTCCCCCATGGACGCGCTTCAAGTAGCGCGAGATCATCCGGAAAAAGAAGTCGTTTTTTTTGCGATTGGATTTGAGACCACCGCTCCGGCCAACGCGATGGCGATACATCAGGCCAAAGAGGAAGGTTTGATCAATTTATCTTTTTTGGTTTCTCAAGTCATCGTGCCCCCTGCGATGACAAGTATTTTGGAATCGCCCGCTAACCGGGTGCAGGGATTTTTAGCGGCGGGCCATGTTTGCACCATCATGGGCCTGGCGGAATATGAACCGATCGCTGAGAAATTTCGCGTGCCCATTGTCGCGACCGGGTTCGAGCCTCTCGACATTCTTCAAGGAATTTACCTATGCGTTAAGCAACTGGAAGAAGGCCGCGCGGAGGTTGAAAACCAATATTCCCGTTCGGTGCGCCACGAAGGGAATGCTCCGGCCCAGGAAATCATGAGCAATGTTTTTGAAATAGTCTCGCGGGAATGGCGCGGAATTGGTGCTATTCCGCAAAGCGGCCTGGGAGTCCGCGAAGATTATGCCGCATTCGACGCCGAGAAAAAGTTTTCGTTTAAGGCCTGCGAACCAAAACCCCCTTCCGAATGCATCAGCGGTCTCGTATTGCAGGGAATCAAGAAGCCGGACGAATGCCCCGCTTTTGGCGCCGCCTGCACGCCGGAATCCCCGCTTGGCGCGACGATGGTTTCGTCCGAGGGAGCCTGTGCCGCCTATTACCGCTATCAAAAAACGGGATTATGAAGAAAGCTATGACCGATTTTACTGTAAACGGCCCCACCTGTCCCACTTCTCCGAAGCGCAAGGAGACCATTCAACTGGCCCATGGGGGAGGCGGCAAACTGACTCGCCAGTTAATCGACGAAATTTTTCGACCGGCCTTTGAAAATAGCGAACTTGAAACCGATCACGATAGCGCGATATTGGAATTCGACGGGGGGTCTCTGGCGATGACGACGGATTCTTATGTGGTTCAACCTCTTATTTTTCCAGGCGGCGATATCGGTTCCCTGGCGGTCAATGGAACGGTCAACGACCTGGCCATGAGCGGCGCGCGTCCACTTTATCTGAGCGCCGGTTTCATTCTTGAAGAGGGCTTGCCTCTTGAAACTCTTCAGACCGTTGTTAATTCCATGCAGGAGGCCGCCCGCCAGGCCGAGGTTAAAATTGTGACGGGGGACACCAAGGTGGTCCCGAAGGGCAAATGCGACGGAATTTTTATCAACACCGCCGGCGTCGGGAGGAGAGAACATTCCTTTAATATTCATCCTGCGAGCGTCAGGTCCGGCGACGTCGTTTTATTGAGCGGCGATATTGGCCGACACGGAATGGCCGTGATGGCGGCGCGTGAAGGACTGGGGTTTGAGAACCCGATCAAAAGCGATTGCGCCCCGGTATCCCGCCTGGCGCTGAAGTTATTGGACGCAGGAATCGAACTCCATTGCCTGCGCGATTTGACTCGCGGCGGCCTGGCCACCGCGCTTGTGGAAATCGCGCAGACCGCCAGTCTTTCGATCCGAGTAGAGGAAAAAGCGATTCCGGTTCGGGAAAACGTTCAGGGAGCTTGTGAGATTTTAGGATTCGATCCGCTTTATGTGGCGAATGAAGGGCGCTTTGTCGCGTTTCTATCTGCGGGCGGCGCCGACAGGGCTTTGGAGATGATGCGAGACGACCCATTGGGGAAGGAGGCACGCGTCATAGGAAGAGTAGAACAGTCTCCTGAAAAATCAGTTGTCCTGACCACCCGGATTGGTTCAACCCGCTTGCTAGATTTGTTGAGCGGCGAACAATTACCGAGGATATGTTGATTCCAACGAGCGGGAAAAAGGCGTAGCGACGAATTCTTCCAATTTTGAACGCGGGAATTTTTATGCTTTGTTCTCTTTCCAGCGTTTGATATTTTCCTGGTACCGGCTTTGGCGAATACTTGGCAAGCGTGAATGAGTAGGCGGGAAGTGGTAGCCCCAAGGGGACTCGAACCCACAATGCCTCGACAGCCGCCGGATTGAAAGTCCGGTGTGTTTACCAGTTTCACCACACCTGCATGTCCCCATTTTAAAGCGCCCATCAGAGCTTCGGCTTCGGTGGACGTTTTTTTTGTTTGGAAGTTTGTTGGAGTCTAACAATCATCATACGAGTAATATACGGACTTTATCCGTATCTATCAGCGGGGCAATGCAAAATAAATTAAAATAGCGTATCTAAGTGGGTGTGTTTATCGCCTTAACGGTAGAATAACCGTTTAAACGTAAGGGGTTGTGATGGAAAAGAAGATGTCAATTATCGAATCATGGCGCTTAAAAGAGCGTGGTTAGCATGTCAGAAAAATCCAAGTGAGGTTAAATAAAGACTAATATAAACCGCCTAAAAGCCATAAATATTAATTTAGTGAACAGTGTATTATTTGCTTGACAGGAGGATGAAAAGCATGGTATCTATGGTATCTAATGAAAAGAGAAATCAAAAGGCCCGCCAAGACGTTAGCGCGTCGAGTTGAAAGCTAGTCCCGAACCGCGTAAAACAACGCGGACCCGTGACCCGGCAGAACATGGCCCAAACTAATATCAGCCCGTTCCTACTACAGTGTATCGGGCTGATCCTTCCAATCACATCTCACATCCCTAACACATACATGATGATTACAATTTTTAAATTAGCTTACGCCGTCGCGGTTATCTTGTTCGCAATTGAGTGGCTTGCGTTCCAGCGCGCCCTGAACAAGAAACGTGCAATGAAGCTGGCCGACCGG
>JAJDBB010000018.1 GCA_029261555.1 Nitrospinaceae bacterium
TTGAACGCCGCTTCCAGTCCAGCAACCGCGCCTTCAATCACGCGGTCCTCCAGGCAATAGGAGAGCCGGAAATAGCCCGGCAATCCAAATCCCCTTCCCGGAACCGCCAAAACTTTTTCCTCCGCCAGCAGGCGCGAAAACTCCACCTCGTCTGCGATGGGTGATTTGGGGAACATGTAAAACGCCCCCTGCGGACGCACGAGATCATAGCCGACGCCTCGCAACTCGCCGTATAGAAAATCGCGCTTTCGCTCGTATTGTTTGACGTCAATGGCGGCGGATTGCGCCTGCCCGATCGCCCGCTGGATCATGGCCGGGGCGTTGACGAATCCCAAAACGCGGTTGCAGAATATCAGGCCCGCCATCAGGCTACCGTAATCCTCGCAGGCGGGATGGGGGACGACGAACCCGATGCGTTCGCCCGGCACCGCGAGGTCTTTCGAGTGCGAGGAAATATAAATACTGTTTTCGTAGAACTCGCAGATGTTGGGCGCCTCGACTCCGTCGAACACGATTTTTTTGTAGGGGT
Organism: Nitrospinaceae bacterium; assembly: GCA_029261555.1. Taxonomy (GTDB): domain Bacteria; phylum Nitrospinota; class Nitrospinia; order Nitrospinales; family JACRGP01; genus JAJDBB01. The sequence goes on from JAJDBB010000018.1 coordinate 530, forward strand.
CGTCGGAGATCAGATAAATCGCCCGCCCACGCTTTGCGGACCGGTCCTTCAATAAATCCGCCAGCCCTTGCAAACTCTCGCGGGAGTAAACGACGCCCGTAGGATTGTTCGGGGAGTTGACAATCACCGCCTTGGTCTTGTCGCTGATCGCCGCGTCGACGGCGTCGAGATCCGGCGTGAAATCGTCGCGAGTCGCGACCGGAACAATTTTTCCGCCGTGGTTGTCGGCGTAAAATAAATACTCGACGAAGTACGGCGTCAGCACGATCACTTCGTCGCCCGGATCGAGCAGGGTTTTTAAAGCGATGTTCAATCCCCCGGCGGCGCCGCAGACCATGACCACGTTGTCGGCGGTCAGTTTGGTTTTGCACTCCGGCGACAGAGCGTCGGCGACGGCTTGTCGGGTTTCCGGTAGGCCCGCGTTGGGCATGTAGCGGTGCAGGCCCGGCGTGGCGTCGCCGGCGGCGGCGACCATGGCGTCCTTCAATTCCTTAGGAGGTTCCATGACCGGGTTGCCGAGCGACAGGTCGAAAACGTTTTCCTCGCCAAACTCGCGCTTCAGGCGAATCCCTTCCTCAAACATCTTCCGAATCCAGGAAGACTGTTCCATGAAGTCTTTTATTTTTCCCGCAATTGCCATGCGCCGACTCCTCGTATTTTCACTATCTGAAAATCCCATTGAATACCACAAAGCCGGACGCGGTGCAACGCGACGCTGGATCCAATTGGCTCGACTTTATGAGATGCTCTACTTTACCCTTGCGCCCGACGGTAAATTCTCTATGCTTTTTAATTTCAATCCAACGTTGCGGCGGTAACTTTTCATGATCGAAGAAAACGATTTCGTTATCCAACTGGACCGGGTTTCAAAATTCTACCCGGCGGGAAACGAGCGCGTAAAAGCCCTCGACGGCGTCTCCATGGAGGTGACGCGGGGCGAGTTTGTTTCCGTCATAGGACCCAGCGGCGGCGGCAAAACCACGCTCCTCAATTGCATTGCGGGGCTGGACCACCCGGACGAGGGAGAAATTTTTCTCAACCGTAAGCCCATCTCCAAAATGAACGACGCCCAGCTCACCGGGCTCAGGCGGCAGGAGATTGGTTTTATTTTTCAATTTTTCAATCTGCTCCCCACGCTGACCCTATGGGAAAATGTGGAACTGCCCCTCCTGCTGGGAAACTCCGGCGGGAGCAACGAGGACAATATCAAACGCCTTTTGGAATACGCCGGACTGTATCACCGGGCGCAATCTTTTCCCGCCGAACTTTCTGGCGGCGAAATGCAGCGCGTGGCCATTGCCCGGGCGCTGGTTCACAAACCGTCCCTCATCCTGGCCGACGAGCCGACCGGCAACCTCGATACGGAAAATGGGCAAAAAATTCTCGACCTCCTCGTGCAGGTTTGCGAGGATTTTAAAACCACCATTCTCCTGGTCACGCACAACCCGCAAGCCGCCGCCCTGGGCCAACGCTGTTTTGAAATCCGCGACGGCGCCTTGCGGAATGGAAGGCCCGCGGCCTCATGACCCTCCCCCTTCATCCGTCGCTCCGTGAGCGCTCTCCTGGCGGGGAGAGGCCGGGCAAGCGCCCGGAGGCAATGTTTCGAAATAAGAATTCTGCGGTTCCTGTTTTTAACTGGCCCCGGCGCCTCGCCGGTCAGCCTGACAAGTTGCTTCCATTTCAAAACGCCGGGTTCAGCGTCACGCTGGCAGCCCCGCTGACAGACTGATCTCCCATGCGCCCCGCCGTCCTGTTACGAGAACTTTTTAAAACCCTCATCGTCCGTCCCCTGCTGGGCGATCCGTTTCGCACTGCGATCACAATTTTCGGCGTCGCCATCGGCGTCTCGGTTTTCCTGAGCGTCCAGTTGGCCAACCGGCAAACCCTGCTCTCGTTTGAGGAAAGCGTCGACCTCGTACTGGGCCGCGCCGACGCGACCATCCACGCAGACGGCCTGGCGTTCGACGAAAAATATTTTGCCGACCTTTTCGCGCTCCGCCAATGGGTCAAGGCCTATCCCGTGATCGAAGGCTACGGCGTGGAACCGAAATCCAACGAGGTGGTGGAGATTATCGGAACCGATTTGTTGCAGGACAGCGGCGTCCGCGACTTCTCGCTCAAGACAACGGAAAAGGATCTCAAGGGACTCGTGCCGCTTGTGCTGGATCCAGCGGGGATCATCCTGCCGGAAAAGTTCATTCCCGGATCCAGTTTCCAACCGGGCGACGAAATTGTTTTCCGCATTCGCGGCAAGGACCAAACGCTTCACGTCAACGCGGTGTTGGAGAGCAAGGGAATCGCCAAGGCGCTCAACGGCAATTTCGGGATCATGGATATCGCCGCCGCCCAACTGGCGTTCGGCAAACTGGGTAAGCTGGACCGCATCGACGTTATGTTTTTGAAGGATAAAAACTTCGAGAGCATGCGCGAAAAAATTTCAGTAGTTCTGCCGGACTTTTTACGCGTCGACCGACCCGAGCGGAAAAACCGGCAAGTGGAAAAAATGTTGCGTGCGTTTCAATACAACCTGACCGCGCTGAGCTTCGTCGCCCTGCTGGTGGCGCTTTATCTGATCTACAACATGATTGCCCTCTCCGTGGTGCGACGGCGAAACGAGATCGGAACTTTGCGCGCGTTGGGCGCTTCGCCGTGGATGATCGCCGGAATATTCATTCTGGAAGCGGGGATTCTGGGCGTCGCCGGCTCCCTCATCGGCGTCGGACTCGGCTATTATTTCGCGCAGTTTTCACTTCAGGCGATTTCTCTGACGGTCAACAATCTGTATACGCCGTCCGCCGTCGAGAGCGTTCCCTTTTCCTGGGAGCAGGCGACGCCGTATTTTATTTTGGGCGTGGGATTGTCCCTGGTCTCCGCGTTGATCCCGGCGGTGGATGCGGCAAGAACTCCGCCCACTCTGGTGATGCGGCGCGGCAGTTACGATCTTAAAATTTTTCGCGGCAACAAAACCTGGAACCGTTGGGGAATGGTCGTCCTAGGCGCGGCGGCTTTGAGCGCGTGGATTCCGCCCATCGGAAATTTCCCCTGGTTCGGTTTCTTTTCCGTGTTTCTGCTCATTCTCGGATTGTCGTTTTTGTCGCCGCAGGCTTTGTTGACAGCGCGCAACCGACTGCGCGGGTTTTGCAAGCGCCGCTTCGGAGGCGAAGGTCTGCTCGCGTGTATGAACCTGGCGCAAAACGTGGGACGCAACGCCATCTCGGTTTCGTCGCTCGCCATTGCGTTCATGATGATCGTCAGCATGACGATCATGGTGAACAGTTTTCGCCAGACGGTGGTGGTGTGGATTGACCAGACTTTGCGCGCCGATCTGTTCGTGCGCCTAGCGGCGGGCAAGAACATCGACTACCAGTACACGCTTCCGGAGCGGTTCATCGACGAGTTGAAAAAAACGCCGGGCGTGGCGAGCGTCGATATGTTCCGCGCCGTCAACATCACTTACCACGACCAGCCGGCCATCCTGGCCTCCGGCGACGTTTCCGTGCTGTCCGGTTACGGCAACCTGGTCATGAAGACCGGTCCGCCCACAGGCGAGTTGGCGGCGCTGATGGTGAACCAGCCGCGCGGCCTGGTCTCGGAAGCCTTTTCGTTGAAGCACGACGTCGACGTTGGCGACACGGTATCCATCGACACGCCAAACGGCCCGTTGGACGTGGAGATCGTCGGGATCTATTACGATTATTCGCAGGAGCGCGGGTACCTGGTGATCGACCGGACGGTGTTCGTCGAACGTTTTGGCGACAGTTCGTTGAACAGTTTTGTGATTTATCTGGACGACAAAAGCCGACTCGCCGCCGTGCGGCAGGCCGTGGCGCAAACGATCGGCCAGGAATACCGACTGCTCATCCGCTCTAACGGAGAACTTAAAACCGAAGTGTTGAATATTTTCGATAAAACTTTCGCCATCACCTACTCGCTGGAGATCATCGCCGTGGTCGTCGCGGCGTTGGGACTGTTCAACACGCTGGTCTCGCTCGTCATCGAGCGCAAGCGGGAGATCGGGATATTGCGCATCCTGGGCGCGGCGCGGGACGGGGTCAGGCGCATGGTTATGATCGAAGCGGGAATTTTAGGATTGATCGGCGCGTTGATGGGCCTGGCGGCGGGGACGGCGGTTTCATTTATTTTGATTTATGTGATCAACAAACAATCGTTCGGCTGGACCATCCAGATTTATTTTCCTTACGCGACGATATTGGCCGCTACGGTTTTGTTCTGGATCGTCTCGGCGCTGGCGGGATTGTACCCCGCGCGGTTGGCGGGGAAGACAGAACCCATCGAATCCGTCCGCTCGGAATAACCCAGGCAGCGCCAGGCCGGTGAGGCGCCGGGGCCATTATTTCCCCCCTGCAAGGGGGGTTAGGGGGGGTCTTCCTCTAAAAATTTGAATGGTTAGCGAGGAGCAGTTTCAAAAAGAAAAACCGAGTCATTAAGTTTTTAAAGGAGGAATCACCCCAGCCCTCTTTGCAAGAGGGAGCCAAAACGTTTCTGTCATTCTTCGGGGAGATGTGGGCGGACGTCGAGGATTTTTAGTTGCAGTTTTTCGCGTCCGCTCCAGTCGTTGATCTGTAATTCGTAAACCAGGTCAAACGTTTCCGCGTCGGTATCCAAGCCTTCAAAAACCTGATTCATATAAAACGCCACCGCTTCCACGCTCGCGCTGCCCTGCCCGACGTTGAAGCGGGCATGCTTCTGGTCCTTGCCCATTCTGCGCAGGTTGCGCACCGTCGCTCCGCGCGTCAGAAAAACCGGCAGGCGGTTTCCCTGGCCGTAAGGTTCCAGCGCCGCCATGTCGCGGTAAAACTCGAGGGTGAGGTCGGGCAGTTCCAAAGCCGCGTCGATCTCCACAGTTTGGATCATCGCGTCTTCGTTTAAGAACCGGTCGCCGACGCGGTTAATCGCGGCGCGAAATTTTTCGACGTTGTCTTCCTGGATATTCAATCCCGCCGCGTAGGCGTGACCGCCGAATTGATCCAAAAACTCCGAGCATTCCTGAAACGCCTTGAACAGGTTGAACGCGGGGATGCTCCTCGCCGAGCCCTTACCCGCGCCGTTTTCCAGGGCGATGAGGACCGTGGGACGGTAATGGGTTTGCGCCAGGCGCGCGGCGACGATGCCGATCACGCCTTTATGAAAACTTTCCGACGCTAGAACGATAACCTTGTCGCGTTCCAGATCCACCTCTCGCTCCATCAAATAATCGGCTTCCTCCTGCGTCCATTTCTGGACTTCCTGTCGCTCCTTGTTTACCTGCTCCAGTCCCTGGGCCAGTTTCAAGGCCTCCGCCGGATCGGTCGCGGTTAGCAGATGCAGGCCCGCGTCCGCCTTACCCAGTCTCCCCGCCGCGTTCAGTCGCGGTCCAAGGGTGAACGCCACCGAACGCGCGTCCACTTCGCCGTTCACCCCCGCCACCGCCTTGAGCGCGGCCAATCCAGGTTTTAGGCTGGAAGACATGACCTCCAATCCGTGCCGGACCAGGATATGATTTTCGCCGGAGAGCGGCGCGACGTCGGCAATGGTTCCCAGCACAAACAAGTCGAGATGATTTTTCAAACGCGGGAGGCGGCTCTTTTCCCAGCCAGCCTCGAGCAGGGCGGAGCGAATAGCGACGGCCAGCTTGAACACGACGCCCACGCCGCTCAAAAACTTGTATGGATACGAACAGCCCGGTTGGTGCGGATTCAACACCGCCACGGATTTGGGCAGACCTCGCTCGCCGATTTGATGATGGTCGGTCACGATCACGTCCAGCCCCAATTCCTTGGCGTAATCGACTTCGTCGACGGCGGTGATCCCGCAATCCGCGGTGATCATCAACCCACTGCCGCGCGATTTGATTTTTTCGACGGCGCCTTTGCTGAGGCCGTAACCCTCGTCCATCCGGTTGGGCAGGTAATGGGCGTGCGGGACGCCGAGGTCGCGAAAGAAATGCGTCATGAAGGCCGCCGAAGTGACGCCGTCGACGTCGTAGTCGCCAAACACGGTGATGGCGTCGCCGCTTTCAATGGATTGCAGGATGCGGTCGACGGCTTGCCTCATGCCCAGCATTAAATAGGGATCGTGCGTGTTGGCCAGGTCGGGATTGATCAGGTAACCCGCTTCTTCAATGGAAAGGGCGCCGCGATTGGTCAGCAGGGTTGCGACCAGCGGGGAGACGTCGAGTCCCGTTTGCAGTTTGCCGATCCAGGCCGGATCGGGCGTTGCCAGGGACCAGCGTTTGTTTAATAAAGAAAGCATTGTAAAGCGTTCGTCTCTCTTAAAAAGAAAACTTACAAATCAAAACCGTTGCCTCCAGGCGCTTGCCTGGTAGCGAGAAATTCCTTCACGCCTTTAAAGGTAACGCGGTGTGCGGGGCAGGGACCCCATTGCCGAATGCTGTCCCGATGCGCCTGCGTCGGATAGCCCTTATGCTTCTTGAATCCGTATTGCGGCCAGGCCCGGTCGATCTCTTCCATGAGCCGATCGCGCGCGACCTTGGCCAGCACCGACGCGGCGGCGATGGAATGCGAAAGACTGTCGCCCTTGACAACGGTTTTCTGGTCGATGGCCGAATCGATTTCCCGGTTTCCGTCGATCAATAAATAGTCGGGAGCGGGATTCAATTGTTCCACCGCGCGTTTCATGGCGAGGCGTGCGGCTTGCAGAATATTTATCTCGTCAATGATTTTTTCGTCCACCACGCCGACGCCATAGCTCAGCGCGGTTTGCTGGATAATCGGGAACAATGCGTTGCGTTTTGCGGCGGAGAGTTTTTTGGAATCGTCCACTCCGTCGATGCGGACGTCGCGCGCGAAAATAACCGCCGCCGCCACCACCGGTCCGGCGAGCGGACCTCGCCCCGCTTCGTCCACTCCCGCTATGGCGTCGTAACCCAAAGCGGCCGCTTGCGCTTCAAATTTCAGCATATTTTCTCCTGAATCGGATCATAGGTGATCCGGTAAGGACTGGCAACTTTAAATTGCCGGAGAATTTTTAATTGCCCGTCGGGCTTTTCTCCAAGCCGATTTTGTTCTATATTTGAGGACACTCTCTTAAAATTTAACCCCATAGGCTGTCATGAAAATTACTTTGGCTTTTGCCCTGTCGATACTCGTTTTAATTTCCGGATGCAGTTCCACGCCTGTGTCAAACCGGTCCGCGCTCATTCTGGTGCCGTTTTCCCAGGAGGTTTCGCTGGGAGAGAAAAGTTACGATGAAATTCTGGGCAAGGAAAAACTATCCACAGACAAGGATCTTACCGCCGTGGTCGAGCGCGTGGGCTTGCGGATAGCGCGAGTGAGCGACATGCCGAAACTAAAGTGGGAAGTCAGTTTGATAGAGTCCGACCAGCAAAACGCCTTTGCGCTTCCGGGCGGCAAGATCGCCGTGTACACGGGGTTGATTCCCGTCTGCGAAAACGAGGCGGGGTTGGCCGCCGTGCTGGCCCACGAGGTGGCGCATGTCATCGCCAGGCACGGGGCACAACGGATGTCCAACGATTTGATCATGGACACGGCGCTGATCGGCGCGGCGGTCGGCGTTGGGACAAGCGAGAACAGCAAACTGATTTTGGGGGCGTTGGGTCTCGGCGCGTATTACGGAATTTCGCTTCCCTACAGCCGCGCGCACGAGGCGGAGGCGGACGAGATCGGCCTGACCTACATGGCCGAGGCGGGTTACGACCCGGACGAGGCGGAGCGCTTCTGGAAACGGTTTTCCGCGAAAAAATCAGGCGCGCAGGCTCCGGAATTTTTGTCCACGCATCCGTCGGACGCGACGCGGATTAACAAAATCCGAAAATTGTTGCCCAACGCGCGGAGCAAATATAAATCCGCCAAAACTCAATATGGCCTGGGCGAGAAATTGTAAAAAGCGCTAAGCCAGCGTCCAAATAGTAACGTTGGCTTAAAAAATGGTATAATTTGAACTGATTATTTTTCCTTAAAATAAGCAACAATTTGTCATTTTTTGGGAAACCTTACCGCTCCACACCTGTTCGATCAACGAACCACTAAGTAGATTCAGTATGAATGATATACAAATCGCATTTGTTAGGGTTTCTACCATAATAGACGCTTCCGCATCTACCGCGCCAATTTGCCCCCCGATTGGAATTGCCTATTTAAAGGCCATTGCCTCAAAATTTTCTAAGGATCTTGAGGTCGTGGATTCGATTGGCAATTATCCAAAAGTAAGAACCCTCTTGGATGATGAAGGGGCGGAGTTTAAACTTTTGGGTCAAAAAGCAGATGAAATCGCATCAGCCATATCAACCGATAGAGAACTTATTTTCGTTTCAATAATGTTTTCACAAGATTGGCCTTACGCTAAAACGATTCTTTCTGAAATTCGCAAAAAATTACCAGACGCCAAGATTGTAGCGGGTGGGGAACATATATCCGCCTTGCCTGAATTTTCTATGGAACAGGCCCCGGAAATAGATCTTAGCGTTTTAGGCGAAGGCGAAACCACATTGCATGAAATTTTAGAATCCTATGAAAAAAATAAACCCTTACCCAGCGACTTGGCTGGAACCTATTTCCGAAAGTCTGACGGAAAAATAGGAAGTAATATAGCAAGACCTCGAATAAAAAATATTGGCTCCATTCCCTGGCCAGACTGGAACGGTTTTCCTTTGAAAAATTATTTTGACGGCGGTCATGGATTTGGCGTTTCTCAAGCGGGAAGCATAAATATGCCAATCCTGGCTTCCAGAGGTTGCCCATATCGTTGTACATTTTGCTCAAATGAATTTATGTGGGGAACCAATTGGGAAGCGAGGGCTCCTGAAGACGTTATTGATGAAATGAAAGATTATATTCAAAAGTATAAGGTCACAAACTTTGATTTTTACGATCTCACCGCAATAGTGAAGCGAGAATGGATTGTCAGGTTTTGCTCTCTCCTTATTGAAAACAAGTTGAATGTCACCTGGCAACTACCCAGTGGAACCCGATCAGAAGCCATTGACGAGGAAGTGGCCGGGTTGCTTTATCAATCGGGTTGCAGTCACTTGTCCTATGCGCCTGAATCCGGATCAATGGCCGTTTTGGAAATGATTAAAAAGAAAATTAAATTGAGCATCATGCTGAGCTCCATGGCAGGGTGCGTGAAACAAGGCTTAAGCGTTAAAGCAAATATCATTTGCGGGTTTCCCAAGGAAAGAATTAAGCACCTGTTGGAATCTTTAATATTTATTTCCAAAATGGCTTGGATAGGGTGTGCCGATGTTTCTATAAACCAATTCTCTCCTTACCCTGGAAGCGAACTTTTTGAAGATTTAATTGCGAGAAAAAAATTGAGATTGGACTCGAATTACTTTAAATCTTTATCCTATTATAGCTCTATGACCAACGCGGAATCATTCGGCGATCATTTGACCACCTCCCAAATTCTTTGGTTTAAATTTTTTGGAACGGGACTTTTTTATTTCATTAGTTTTTTACGGCGCCCCTGGAGAATCATTAATATCGTCCGTAATGTTTTTAAAAATAATGAAACCACCCGTCTCGAAAAAACTCTCATCTCGTTTAAATTAAGATTTTTAACGCAGAAACCATCTGCGACCTGATAAGGTCCAAACCGATTTCCCTCCGAACGACGTGGCGTGTTTCTGGAAACGCTTTTCCGCTAAAAATCCGGCGCGCAGGTTCCAGAAATTTTGTCCACGCATTCGTCGGACTCGACGATTTAAAATGGATACAGATCGTCAGGCTGAGCCTGTCGAAGCCCGCGCTCCAATTTACCTCCTTCGACAAGCTCAGGTGATATGCAGACTATGACTTTGCGTGTGAGGGTAAAAATGGGCAATGCCATTTGTTGATCCACCAGCCAAACCCCACGCCCGCGATGTTGGCCGCAACGTCCAATATGTCCTGAGTGCGAACCCCCATCATCCCCTGAATCACTTCCAACACCCCGCCCATGATGATAAAAATTATCGCCAGCGCGAGGTAACGTTCCTTCGGGTACAACTGGACAAACCACCACATCAGCGTCATGTATGCCAGCAGGTGGCCGAAATGATCGCCCGCAAAATGGGCGGCGCTCGGGGGTGCAGAGGTCACAGACAGATAAATCACAAACAACACCAGGCCCCAACCGGTGGCGGTCCAAAGGGCGATGGATTGTTTGGGATTTTTATTTAACAGCGCGGCGAGCACGGAAAGCTTTTTCATTTTTTATGTTGGGTCGGCGTTCGGGATTTGCATGAATATTTTTTCCGCAAGGTCCGGTATAATAAAACAACTCTTCTAAAATTGAAAACAAGAACCATGGGCTATTCCGAAACCGAATCTGAAGAAATCCAGCGCCTGGCGCATTTTACCATCGAGCAGGCCTCGGACATGATCTTTTGGGTGGACCGGCAGGCGCGCCTCTACCGCGTCAACGAAGCCGTTTGCAAAACCCTGGGCTACTCGCGCGAGGAGTTGAGCCTGATGACGGTGCACGACATCGACGCGGAGTCCACGCCCGAAACCTGGGAAGAGTTCTGGGGCGATTTCAAAAAAGATAAAATCCAGCAGTTCGAGAGTTGTCTCGTCGCCAAGGACGGGCGCGAAATTCCAGCGGAAGTCCGCGTCTATTCGGTGGAAAGCGACGGACGGTTTTTCGTTTGCGCTTTCGTCCGCGATATCACCGAACAAAAACGCCGGGAGTTCGCGCAACGCCTCTCCCAGTTCACCATCGAGAAGGCCGGCGACCTCATTTACTGGATCGATTCAGAAGCCAATTTCAAATACGCCAACCAGGCTGCCTGCGACCTCATGGGTTACACGCGGGAAGAGTTTTTGAGCATGAAAACTTACGACGTCGATCCCAATTTCCCGCCTGAGGAATTCCAGCAACGTTGGCGCGCCTTGAAGGAGGAAGGATCCATACTTATCCAGACGTCGTTGCAGGCCAAAGAGGGGCGCATGATTCCCGTGGAGATCAGCGCGAATCTCATTGAGTTTGAGGGTAAGGAATACGCCTGTAGCTTCGTCCGCGATATTACGGAAAGAAAGAGCCGGGAATTCGTGCAACGTTTCTCGCACTTCACTATCGATAGGGCTGGCGACCTCATTTACTGGATCGACTCTGACGCCAATTTTAAGCACGTCAACCAGGCCGCCTGCGACCTCATGGGTTACACGCGGGAAGAGTTTATGAGCATGAAAACTTACGACATCGATCCCGACAATCCGCCGGAGGAATTTCAGGAACGCTGGCAACGTTTGAAGGAGACGGGAGTCCTGGTCTTTGTCGGTCGGCGGCGGACAAAAGACGGACGGATGATTCCCTTGGAAATCAGCTCGAACTTCATTGAGTTCGAGGGTAAGGAATACGCCTGCGGTTTCGCGCGCGATATTTCGGAACGGCTCAACACTCAACAGAAGCTGGCCCGGCTGAACCGCGACAAGGAGCGCATCGAGGCGGAATTAAATCTTGCGCGGCAAATTCAGGAAAGTTTTCTTTCCACGGTTCCGCCGTGTTACGACGGGTTTTGTTTTGCGGCGAAAAGTCTCCCCGCTCGTTTCGTCGGCGGCGATTTTTTTGATTTCATCCCCTTGGACGATCAAAAGCTGGGCATGGTGCTTGGAGACGTGGCAGGAAAAGGCGTCTCCGCCGCATTATATATGGCCCAGGCCTTGGGAGATTTTCGCCACCTCGCGCTGATCAATCCCGACCCTTCCGCGGTTTTATATGAAGTCAATAACATCCTGTGCAAACGCGCCCGGCAAGGGATGTTTGCCACCGCCATGTTTTTGTTGCTGGATCTTAGAACCAAGAGCCTGCAATTGGCTAACGCCGGGCACCATCCGCTCCTGCTCCGCAACCGGGAAGGCAAAATTGAAAGTCGCGGAAAAGCCGGAGGTTTGCCGCTTGGCATCCTCCCCGACACGGTATTTACCGGGGAAACCATGGAGTTAAAAAGCCGCGATCTCGCCCTTCTATATACCGATGGCGCGACCGAACCCACCGACGCTGAGAAAAACCCCTATGGTCTGGAGCGCATCTCCGAAATAATGGGCGGCGATTATGAAACAACCGTAGAACTTATTGAACGCCTCACCGATTCCATTAGCGCCTACACCCGGCACGCCCCGCCGCAGGACGATCTCACTTTTCTCTCTTTCGGAGTGGGTTGATTGCCAGCGCCTTCGCCAGCCGGGCAACGCCCGGTGGAAGGGCTTGAGACGCAAACTCTCTGGTATTTGTCGCTTCCCCCTATTAGCCTCATCTATTTGGCTCCGGAGGCTTCCCTCGGATTTTTTTACTTTCCTTGTCAACCGATCTTCTGTTCGTGCGTTATGAGAGTTAATAGCAAACGAAGCTTATTAATTTAACTGGAGATAACATAATGAAAAAGCTGATAGTCGCCCTCTTGAGCCTGGGACTTTTAACCGCTGGAACCGCCGTATTTGCAGACGATGATTCGGGTAGTTCCGATCGCCAAAGCCGTATCGAAAACCGAAAAGAAAAAACTCAGGATCGACGCGACGCCCGTAAGGAAAAAGTGCAAGATCGGCGCGACGCACGGAAAGAAAAAGTACAAGAACGTAGAGACGCCCGCAAAGATAAAATTCAAGAAAAACGCGAGGCACGCAAGGAAAAAGTACAAGACCGCCGAGACGCACGGAAAGAGAAAGTGCAAGATCGGCGAGACACACGGAAAGAAAAAAGACAGGATCGTCGCGAAGCTCGGAAGAATAGTAACAATAACTAATACAAAACTTCTGGCGGGAATCCCGGGCTTCGGCCCGGGCGCCTCTGCGGCGCTTTTCCGGCAGGAGGATTCCGAGTAAAATAGTTGGCGGTTTATAGGGAAATATCCAAATGCAAACCGCCAGGTCCAGCGTCACGCTGGCCAGGCTCTTGCCTGAGGCGGCTACCGGACGATGGACGAATTTTTAGCTTCCGTGGAACAAAGGGCCTTGCGCATGGCGGAATTTGCCACAGGATTTGAAGAGGACGCCATGGACCTCGTTCAAGAGGCCATGATGGCCTGGGTTCGTCGCTACTCCCACAAGCCGGAGGAGGAATGGCGGCCGCTGTTTTTCCGCATTCTGCAAAACAAGATTCGCGACTGGTACCGCAGGCAGGCGGTCAAGCGCCGAGTCTTTGGCCTGGTGGGCGGCTTGTTTGGGCGGGACGAAGAACAGGGCCAGACGGTTGAGGCGCTCCCGGACCCCAAAGGACGCGACCCGGAAAGCCATTTGCAAAACTCGGATTCCAGCGCGGCTTTGGAGTCGGCCCTGCGCAAGCTTCCCCTGCGCCAGCGCGAGGCGTTTTTACTGCGCGCCTGGGAGGAGATGAGCGTCGCCGATACCGCCCGCGCCATGGAGTGCTCGGAAGGATCCGTCAAAACGCATTACTCCCGCGCCCTGGCGGCGCTTAGGGAACGATTGAAGGAGCATGGACCGTGAACACAGAACGCCCGGAATCAGATTCGGAAAAAGAATTTGTCCAACGCGCCAAACAGTCGCTGGACGAAGGACTGAACCGCATTCCACCGCAAACGATGACGCGACTGCGTAAGACCCGGCGCGAGGCGGTGCGGCAGGCGGAGTCTGGCGGATTTGATATCGCGTCCTGGTTCCCCGCACCTATGAAGGCGTTGGCGACGGCGGCGGTCGCGGTGTTGGCGCTGTCCACGGCTCTGCACTTTTCGCCCGGCGGATTGACGTCTGGATCGGGAGAGGAGTTGGAACTGGTCGCCTCCGCCGAGGATTTAGAGTTGTCCGAGGACCTGGAATTTTACGCCTGGTTGGCCGAGGAAGAATTGGATGCAGGTTGACGGTTTTTTATTGAGTTTGATTTTGGCGACGGGTTTTTTCGCGCCGCCCGCTTTTGCGCAAGACCCGCCGTCCGAGTCCGCCTCGGCGGTTGAAGAACAACAGGAGGACGAGCCGTCGATGGAATTGCTGGAGTTTTTAGCAGATTGGGAAACTACAGAAGGCGAACAGCTCGACCCCGAAGAGATCGAACAAATGCCCGCGCTCGACGCCGCGACGAAAGAGGACGCTTTCAATGATCGATAAATGGAAATGGATTTTTAGAGCGATCGTCTGCGCGCTGGCGCTCGCGCTGGCCGCGCCCGCCATGGCGGAAGACGCCGGGACGACGTGGGATAGATTAAGCGCCGACGAACAAAAAGCCCTCGGCCGGTTCAAGGACCGCTGGGACGACCTGCCGGCGAAGAAACAGGACCGCTTGAAAAAAGGCGCGACGCGCTGGAAGGACATGACGGCGGACGAGCGCAAGAAGGCCAAAAAACGCCTGCGGAAGTGGAAAGACAAATCGCCGGAAGAACGCAAAAAACTCCGCAAGCGGTTTGAGCGGTTTCAGGACCTGCCGAAAGAAGAGCGGAAGAAACTGCGCAAGACCTTTCGCAAGTTTAAGGACATGCCGCCGGAAAAGCGCAAGAAGTTGCGGGATCGATTTAAAAAAATGCCGCCGGAGAAACGCAAAAAATTCCGCGACAAGATGAAAAATATGACTCCGGAAGAGCGGAAAAAATTTCGTCAAGAGCGCAAAGAGCGACGGCAAAAGATGCGCGACAAAATGAAAGACATGACTCCCGAAGAACGCCGCGACTTTAAGAAAAAACGCCGAGAGAACCGCCGGGATAGCAAGGACCAACGTTGACGGCAGTGGTTCGCCGGTCCATTAAAGTTTTTAGCGGAAGAATCACCCCAGCCCTCTTTGCAAGAGGGAGCCGGGCAACGCCGGGTAGAATAGTCCGAGATGCAAACTCACCGATCCCTGAACCGCTTCCCTAAAACACTGCCCCCAGGCGCTTGCCTGGCGGGGGCTTCCCCGGTGGAATCCGCTTGTCCGCGCAAAATATTTTATTTAGAATGAACTCCTGTCTCGAAGTTGGGTTTCAACCCTTCCTATTACTGTTCCTGTTCAAAAACTTTTTCCGGAAACAAAACTTCCTATGATCAAGATAAACGCTAAACACGAAAACCCCGTTAAACATAAAACCGATTGCCTGATAGTTTTCTGCGTGGAAGCGGACAAGCCGGAAGGCGATCTCAAGAAACTGGACGCCTCGTTGAAAGGCGCAGTCGCCCGCGCCATGAAGGGCAAACGTTTCGGGGGCAAGCTCAACCAGACCCTGCTCGTCAACACGTTAGGGAATATTCCGGCAGAACACGTCCTGCTCGCGGGCGTCGGCAAAAAGGAAGAATTGAATCTGGACAAATTATTTCAGGTTTCGGGGTCCGCCGCCAAGCTGGCGGAAAAATCCCTGCTCGCAAAAATTGCCTACGCGCCGCTGGACTCCGCGCTGGCCAAAAAACTGGGGACGAAAAAACCTTCATCTTACGATCCGACAGCGCAAGCCGTGGCGGAAGGATTGCAACTGGCCTTGTACTGCTTCGAGGTTTATAAAACAAAAAAGAAGGGCGACCCGGAACCCGTTCGCGTTAAGGAAGCCGTTCTGCTCGCGGCCAGCTCCGGAGCGGTTGCTGGCATGAAGCGCGGCGCCGGACGGGCAAAAATTGTCGCCGACGCGACGGCTTTCACCCGCGACCTCCAACGCCACCCCGGCAATACGGCGACGCCTTCGTTTCTCGCCCGGCAGGTGCAGGCCATGGCGAAATCCGCCGGCCTGAAATGCAAAATTGTGAGTCCGCCTGAAATGCAAAGGCTGGGCATGGGCGCGATATTAGGCGTGGGGCAAGGCAGCGCAGAACCGTCAAAGCTCATTGTCATGGAATATTCCGGCGGCAAGAAGGGTCAGAAACCCGTCGTGCTGGTGGGTAAGGGCGTCACCTTCGACACAGGGGGAATCTCGCTCAAACCTCCGGGGAACATGCACGAAATGAAAATGGACATGTCCGGCGGCGCGGCAGTGATCGGCGCCATGCAAGCGGTTGCCAGATTGAAACTGCCCGTCAACGTCGTCGGCCTGGTTCCGGCGGCGGAGAATATGCCCGGCTCGCGCGCTATCAAACCCGGCGACATTTTGACCAGCATGTCGGGCAAGACTATTGAAGTGTTGAATACCGACGCCGAGGGCCGACTCGTCCTGTGCGACGCGTTGACCTACGCCGCGCGTTTCAAACCTCGCGCTATCGTCGACCTGGCCACGCTCACCGGAGCCGTTTTGCATTGCCTCGGTCACTGCGCCGCCGCAGTTGTGGGAACGGATCAAGACCTGATGGACCAATTGATCGCGAGTGGCGAGACCACCGGAGAACGGGTCTGGCAACTGCCGCTGTGGGAGGAGCACGAAAGCGCGACGAAGAGCGACGTCGCGGATTTGAAAAACATCGCTGGACCGGCGGTGATGGCGGGAACTATCATGGGCGGCGCGTTTTTGAAAGCGTTCGTGGACGACGTTCCCTGGGCGCACCTGGACATTGCCGGAATGGCCTGGGGCGACGAGAAACCCTGCGCCCCGAAAGGCGCCTCCGGATATGGCGTCCGCTTGCTGGTCGACTTTCTTCAAAACGCCGGCTAAAATTTTCCGGCGTCCAACTCAACTAGGGTCAGGATTCATTAATTATGTCCATTCTGCGCCAGCCAAATTTTTAATGAATGTTTGTAAAAACCTCGCCGGGCATGGCCCAAGCTATGTTCAAGCGGTTTGAGCAAACAAGCGTGAAGATTTGCGGCGCCTTGTAAAGGTTGGCTATGAAGAACAAATCTACGGCGTCAAGCAAGCTCAGCGTAGCTTTTGCTATGCTTGCGCTTGCTTTCCTTGTGTCTTTATTCTTCTTGGCCAACAGAATTGTACATAATTAATGAATCCTGACCCTGATTAAAAACATGTACTACGCCAGTTTGATTTTTATTCACGTGTTGGCCGCGGCGGTGGCGCTGGGCAGTCTCGCCTTTTGCGTTCTGCTCCTTCTGCCCGCGCTGGAAACTCCGTCGGACGTGGAGATTGAAAAATCCGCGCGCTATAAAACCCTCTCCCTGCTGGCGCCGACGGTGTTCGCCTGCCTGCTGGCCCTGATCGTCTCCGGTATGATGTATCTTTCCGACGCCTACACGGAGCAGGTCAATTTGAGGTCGGGATACTACAACCTGTTCGGCGCGAAAATGTTTGTCGTCGCGGGTGCGTTTTTCCTCAGCCTCTATCAGACTTTCAACCTGCGCGGGAAAATCCTCAACCTCGACCTGCGCCCGGAAAACCGCGAAGGCCTCCCCGCCGCGCTGGACAAAATGGCCTCAGTCGGGCGTTTGATACTGGGCCTGATCGCCGTTGCGATATTTTTAGGCGTCTGGCTGGCGCGCTTTTAGCGGCAAACGCCGGCCCCGGCGTTGGCGAACAGGAAAATTTTTTGTTAACATGATTTGTCTGTATGTTTGAAGGAGCCTGCCTTATGGAAAACGAATTCACGGAAAAACCGGAGGAAGCGCCTGCCGAGGCCGGGGTTTCAAACGCGCCTCAGGGCGAGACCGTTGAAGCCGACGGTACGGAAGAAGCGGAAAAGGAAATTGATTTGAACCGGGTGTTCCCGGACGTCGAGGGGGATCTCAACGAATTGTTTCCCGATCTGGAAATGAAAACGTTTCTGAAAAAAATCAAACGCAATCAAAAAGACCTCGACCGCATGAAGGAAAATTTTTCAGAACCCCTGGCGTCGGACCCATCGGACGCTTGAAAGTTATTGAAAGCTTGAGGACTTATTAAAATGGAAAACGCTTTTAAATATTCGAAGATTCTGGTGGTCGACGCGGACAAGGACGCCTGCGCGCCCATGATCAAGTTTCTGGAAGAACAGAAATTTCTCGTGGAGACCGCTTACACCAGCGATGAAGCCACGATGAAGCTGGACGGTTTCCAGCCGCCCTGCGTGATCATGGACAACAACATTCCCTACCTGAGCGGACCCGAGGCGGTCAAGATGTTCGAAGCCAGGGTCCCCAAAGTCCGCGTGATCGTTGTCACAGACGAAAAACACAAGACTCTGGCCGAGGAGTGCGTGCTGGGCGGGGCTTTCGCCTGGTTTCCGAAACCCGCGGACCCGAAGCGCCTCATGGCGGCCCTGCAGGAAAGTCTGGCGATCCGCAAAAAAGAAGTGATGGCCTACCACGCCAATATGGGAACGGTTTACGACATGATCAAGGACACGGGCGAGTCGACCCCTGAAAACGTCAACAGTCCCAACAAACCAGGCTAACCGGCTGCTCGCCGCAGGGGCAATGGTTGGCGATTGGATGATCTCTTTTAAACCGACAACGACGCCTATCGATTTTTACTCGCTGTCAAACCACCCACAATTGCGCCCAAGCCCGTAATTCCTAACGCTTAATTTGCGCCTACTGGCCCCGGCCGGGCA
>JAJDBB010000019.1 GCA_029261555.1 Nitrospinaceae bacterium
TCGGTTTCGTAGGATTCCGTATCGGTGTGGGCGACCAGGTCTTTCTGGAGGATGGTAAGGCGCTTGAGCAAATGTTTGTGCTCCTGGCAATGGTGGTCGCGGTAGGGAAAGGAAATATCTTCCTGGATTTTCTGTTCGCGCTCAAAATGCACGTGGGTGTAGTCCATCAACTGGGTCACGTAGCTCAATAAAATATTGACGTGAACCTTGCACGCCACTGCGGCGTCAAACGCGTTGATGATGCTGATGAGATATTTATGATCGGTGTCGAGAGTATCGTTGCCGACGCTCATCTCGTCGCGCCAAATGATGGTCATATTAAGTCGTCCAACTCTTTTTTCATATGAGGAGAGAGGCCTAATCCGTCTTGAATTTTAAGCAATGATTGCACTCGCAGGTTTCCTTGGTGACTTTGGCCTCCTGAATGCATTTCACGACGCCTGCCTCGAATTTTTCCAGATCGAAAGGTTTTTTCAAATAACAACAAAACTCGTTGGTTTCTTGCCGCGTTTTTATATTTTCCACGGATATGTCGAGTAGAATGTACCGCCCCACGCAGGGCATTTCACGGTTCACCAGTTCTATCAAACCAGGCATGTATCTTTGCGTTAGTTCCCAGTCCACCACCACCACGGAAAGGGGAATCGTGTCGTTAATATACGCCCGCGCTTCATCAATGTTTTTGGCGATGACCGGCGCATGTCCCATTCCGGAAATAATCTCCGCCAACATATCTGCGTAAGAAGCGTCGGGGACAGCGATCAATATATTTTTTGATTCGTCGTTCATGATTACTTCTCTCCGAGGAGAGTACTTACGAACATCCGTCTATATAATAAGAGGTATTTTTAGACGAGTTTTATTCCAATATAAGGTGGCTGGTAACTATAAAAAGCATTTTATTTTTATAGACTTACGTTGACAGGTCTTATTACTGAAACAGCCTTCCTGTTGGACGGTATAAGACGAGACTTAACAGTTGGTTTGAGTGGGAAGTCGGGAAAGAAGAGAGTGTGGAGCCGCTACCCAAACCTGAGGACGTTTTGAACATGCCCCGCTTCCGAGGTTGGAAGCAGGGCGTTCAGTTTTCAACCGCAGTAAGTAAAAGCCGCGGGTTATATGGTCGGGGCGAGAGGATTTGAACCTCCGACCACCTGACCCCCAGTCAGGTACGCTATCCAGGCTGCGCCACGCCCCGTTGTCTTGCTTTATGTTGTTTGAATCGCCAAACTATTTGGGGTTTGCGGGGTTTTGGCCCGCGTTGGAATCAAGTTAATAGATTTGAAATATCCTGTCAATACTTTATCAGCCGTTGCCGTTTCCACGGCCCATTTTTGTTGGCGGTTACGGGCTTCAATATGATAATATCCCTAAGCTAAAGAAAATCAATGCGGGCCGGGCATTTCAGGCGTTTTTTCGCGATGAACTTTCAATTCGGGCGCTCTGCCTTCCACCCTTTTAGAGCCAATTATGAAGATTATTAACGTTAAAGATTCCATCTCATTCAATTCGGAAAAATTGAACAAGGTCAGCCTGTTCGATACGGATAAATTTTTTTGCGACGTCTATTGTTTTGAGCCGGGGCAGTTTCAAAAAGTTCATTCCCATGACGGATCGGATAAAATATATTATGTGATTAAAGGAAGCGGCAGGGTGACCGTGGGCGCTACGGAAAAAGAGTTAGTCGAAAATGAAATCACCTTGGCGCCGTCGGGGGAAGACCACGGAGTGACCAACCATACCAACGAACAATTGGTGATGCTGGTATTCATGGCCCCCAAACCTTGACGTTTTAAATAATTTCAGGAATTCGGACTCTTCGATTTTTCGGGTGAATAAATGATTTATCTGGTATTTCCATCCTCCTGGCATCCATCGCAACCTTATCTTAGCCTGCCGTCGCTCAAGGCGTATTTGAACAAGCACGGAATCCAGGACGTTGTACAACGGGACCTGGCGATAGAGCTTCTCGACGATCTCTGTACCTGGGACGAAACCACTCAGGAATTATTTGCCCGCGCCCAATCCCAGTTGCGCGAGCTGAGTTCCCGTCCGTTGCGCAACGACCGGGAAAGCGAAAAGCTGGCCAAACTGCGCGAGGCGGATGAAATCATCCCGGCGTTGAAGGACGAGATTGGTTCCGCCAAAGCCTCACTGCGTTGCCAGGATTTTTACGACGTCGAACGCTACATGGAAAGCCTCAAGATCATCGACGTCTGGCTGGACAATATTCTCGCGCCTTATTTTCCTTCTCAGTTGACGGTAATCGGCAGTCAGTTGCGGTTTTCCCCATACTCCTCCGGAGAAATCATCGACTCGTTTGATCATCCCGAAGAGAATTTTTTCTACGATCTGTACAAAAACAAATACCTGGATTCCATTCTGGCGAACGATATCGACATTCTGGGAATATCCATTACCTCAGTCGAGCAGGTCATTCCCGGCCTCACACTGGCGCATCTGGTCAAGGAAGCCAGGCCGGAGATTCATATCACCGTGGGTGGGAGCGTATTCACCAAGCTGGTGACGCGGTTGGAAAAAGGCAGTCCGCTGTTTAAGTTCGTTGACAGCTTTATCGTTCACGAAGGGGAAACGCCGCTGCTTAAGTTGGTTGAAAGCCTGCGCGGCGATGGGGACTTGTCCAAAGTTCCTAACCTGGTCTGGCAGGACGCCGATCAGATAAAGGTCAACCGTCCGTTTGCCAAAGAAGAATTGAACGAGTTGCCCACGCCTTGTTTCGACGGCTTGCCGCTGGACCT
>JAJDBB010000020.1 GCA_029261555.1 Nitrospinaceae bacterium
CGGGTAACGCCCGGCGTGTTATGGACAATGGCGTTCCTCTGACGAACGATTTTATTAAACAGCGTGGATTTCCCCACATTGGCGCGGCCCACAATGGCCACCACTGGAATCGCCATGGCATTCAAGCTCAAATCGAAGGAGCTTTCTCCTTCAAAAATGAATGGACGCCTCGTGCGATAGACTGAGCCAACCGGTCCAGATAAGCGCTCGACTTCATCCGGCGCGCCTCGCGGGCGTTGGTAATAAATCCCAACTCCACCAGAATGCTGGGCATGTTGGTGTCGTGCAAAACGTAAAATGGCCCTTCCTTGACGCCAAGATCCTTGACCCCGGAATATTTCTTCGAAAGCTCGCCGTATAAACGCCCCTGAACTCGGCTGGCCAGACGCGAGGAGTCGTTAATTTTCGTTGTGCTCAAAAGGTTCGCCAAAATAGCCTGCACCTGGTCGTCCTGAACGGATTTCACCAACTCTCCGTTCTCGCGAGCTGCGGTTTCCTGAGCGCGCTCGCTGGACCCGGCCCCCAAATAATAAGTCTCAATTCCGCTGGCCGAGCGGCGCTTGGCCGCATTGGCATGGACCGAAACAAACAGGTCCGCACCCTTTTCGTTGGCGATATCTCCCCGGTCGTGAACCGGGATAAACGTGTCGTCGCTGCGCGTCAAATATACCCGGTAACCGAAATTCTTTTCCAGATACTTCTTGAGCAACCGGGAAACTTTCAAGTTAATTTCCTTTTCAAACAGCCCATGCGATTTGGCCCCATCGTCCTTGCCGCCGTGACCGGGATCGATCACGATCAATGGCGGACCTTTTTTGACTGGGACCGGGACTACGGGGACGGGAGGAGTCCGCGACGCCGTTTGTACCGGTTTTTCATTTTTGACCAATTCCGGTTTTGCGCTTTCAATGGACGCCAACCTCACGACCGGCTTTCGAGCTTCGATCTCGAGAACAACCTTGGCGGAATTTTTTGAAGACACGACCTTCCAGTCCCGGCTCGGGTTCAACTCCAATACCAACCGGCTGGTTCCCGGATTGGTTTCCTCCATCCGAATGCCTTTTAAAATGGAATCTTCGATCTTAACGAATGGTAATAGGTTTTTATCCAGACGGGAATTTTGAAATGCCAGACGGTAGCCTTCGGATTTTGAAAAAGACGTTTCAGAAATTTCTGCGGGGGCGCTGGTGTACACCACAACGCGGGCTTTATTGGGTCCGGAAGAATAACTCACCTTTTGCAGTGTGGTGAGGGAGAGTTTATTAAACCCTTTCGCCTTTTGCGGCGCCGCAGTCCTTTTCGCAGGCGTACTTGCAATTACCGTCGAAGCCTTGCCTGTTGTCGCTGGAATGGAGACTCTGGCGGCCCTGGCTTCCGGCGGCAGGTAACCGCGAGCCAGTTGTCGACGAACTTCCGATTCAATCGCCCGCATTTTATTTTGCGCCTGCCCCGCCTGGTCGCCTTCCGCATAGTTCAGCAAAATGGAGACAAAAGACCGGTTTGCCAGCACATACTCTTTTTTATCCAGATGGATTTCGCCCTGATGAAACATGGCGTCGTCGGCTAGGGAACTGAGCGGAAAATTAGCGGAGACTTTCTGATAATACCCCAGGGCGCGATCCAGATCGTCGGCCTGATGAAACTGCGCAAACATTTCCTGGTACAACTTGCCGATAGTGAAAGCGGCCTTCATCCCTTGCGGCGATTTCGGAAATGTAGTTTCCACGCGTTGAAATTTTGAAACGCAATAGATCCATTGGTCTCGCGAGGAACGTTTGGAGGGTGAATCGATCAGGCTGTAATAAACCTTGCGCGCCTGTTTGTAATAAATATCCGGAGATTCCGTCGACGCAGGTTTAGCCCAACACAGGCCAGCGGACAAACCGATCCAAACGACCAAGGCCAAAAAGAATAAAGGCCCGCGCAAAATTTTAGGGCGACTGAAAGCTGATATCATTTTTTTTTGAGCGTTCATAATATTCAAGGTTTATAAACACTCCGCGCAAAAAAGTTCAGGAAAACTATGGGGAGAATGCCTTAACTATATAATTTTATTGCGGTTCCAACTATATCACCATTAGATTTACAGGTCAACCCAGGCGGAAAGCGCGGGGAAAGAAGCGGAGCGTTTTTATCTCCCGGCTCCCAAACGGTCGGCGAGTACGGCAGGCAAGCCCGCCTGAAGAATCTTCTCCTGCGTCGCCTGAAAATCATAGGAAAAACGCCGCCACTCCACCCGCCTGGCTTCGTTGTCGTACACCACGAACGCCGGGTCGGGGTTGCCGTCGCGCGGCTGTCCCAGACTCCCAACATTGACGATGTACTTGTGATTCGGCTTCAAATCCCACGAAGATTCGACATACATTTTAGTCGCGCCGCCGGGTTCCTGTTCAAAAATACAGGGCCGGTGGGTGTGGCCGTAAAAACACACGGGCGCGGAAAAATGCTCCATTTGTCTTTCGCCTTCCCAGGCGTTGGTGATGTAATCCCAGTCCTCGGGTCGGAGCGGCGCGGCGTGCACCCAATGTACGCCGGCTTCTTCCTTGAACAACGGAAGAGCGCTTAAAAACTCCCGGTTCTCAGCGCTCAAAACTTTCCGGGTCCACATGCAGGACTGGTAGGCGTAGGAATTGAAATAGGAGACGTCTGTTTTTTCGACGGCGGCAAAATCGTGATTGCCCGCGATCGTCAGGTTTGCGTTTTCGCGGACCCAGTCCACGCAAGCGTTGGGGTCGGCGGCGTAACCTACCAGATCGCCCAGGCAGATTTTTTTATCGTGAGGAACGTCTGCGACGACGTCGATGAAAGCGTGGAGAGACTCGAGGTTGCTATGGACGTCCGAAAAGATAACGTACTTCATGGAGGGTTAACCAATTAACCGGCTAGCCGGAAAGTTTACTGCGTGGAGGCAGAAGCGGCTTTTTTTTCCAATTCCTTTTTGACCCGATCCAAAATCCCGTTGACAAAATCCGTGGAGTCCTGACTGCCAAATTTCTTGGCAATCTCCAAGGCTTCGTTGATCGCCACTTTCGGCGGGACTTCTGAACGATACATCAATTCGCCAACGGCGATTCTTATGATATTCCGGTCGATGTGAGGCATTCGGTCCAGCGTCCAGTTTTTACTACTCTGTTCGATAAACCGGTCGATCTCTTCTCGATGCTCCTGAACCAATTTTACCAGGCCGTCCATGAATTCCCGGACTTCGTCGCCCGAGGAAAGGCCTTCCCAAAAGCTCTCCATATCCTTTTCCAGTTCGCCTGAATTGAATTCAGTCTGATAAAGAAATTTAAGAGCTTGTTCTCTCGCAGTGCGTCTCTTTCCCATGAAAATCTTTCTAGTTACTCTTGTTAATCTTTAAAGCTTTTTGTATAGATTGGCCGTTTCGATGGCCGCCACTGCGGCGTCCCAACCCTTGTTGCCTGATTTGGAACCCGCGCGTTCAACCGCTTGTTCAAGGGTGTCGGTCGTCAGCACCCCAAAAATAACCGGGATGGATGCTTCCATCGCCACGCCGGCCACGCCTTTACTCGCCTCGCCGGCGACGTAATCAAAATGCGGAGTTGCGCCGCGTATCACCGCGCCCAGGCAAATTACCGCGTCGTACTTGTTTTTATCGCACAGGCGTTTGGCGACGGGGGCAATTTCAAACGCGCCCGGAACACGCGCCACGTCGACGGCGCCCGCGTCCACTCCATGCCGAACCAAGGCGTCCAACGCGCCGTCCAACAATCGCCCGGTGATAAAGTCGTTGAAGCGACTGGCAACGATTCCAATTTTTAAACCCACGCCGGACAGGTCGCCTTCGATTGAATTAGCCATGGCCTTCCTTTGCGACTTCAATATTTTTCATGAGGTGCCCCAGTTTGGAGCGCTTGGTCTTCAGGTATTTGATGTTGGCTTCCTTCGGCGCCACCTCGATGGGAACCCTTTCCACCATTTGCAGGCCGTAGCCTTCGAGACCAACAATTTTTCGCGGATTGTTTGTCATGATCCGCATTTTGCACAAACCCAGGCTCCGGAGGATCTGCGCTCCGATGCCGTAATCGCGCAGGTCGGCCTTGAATCCAAGCGCCTCGTTGGCCTCCACCGTGTCCTGTCCCTGGTCCTGGAGTTCATAGGCCCGGAGCTTGTTGATGATGCCGATACCGCGCCCTTCCTGATACAAGTAAAGCAGGACGCCTGCGCCTTCTTTTTCGATCATCTCCATGGACCGCTGGAGTTGTTCGCCGCAATCGCATCGGTAGGATCCGAAAACGTCGCCGGTCAGGCACTGGGAATGCACGCGCACGAGAGTCGGAGTTTCGGGATCGATCTTGCCCTTGACCATGGCGATATGCACCTGGTCGATAAGTTTATTGCGAAAGGCGACGGCTTGAAAATCCCCGAATTCGGTGGGGATATTCGTTCGAGT
The DNA here is from genome assembly GCA_029261555.1 of Nitrospinaceae bacterium. Lineage (GTDB taxonomy): Bacteria > Nitrospinota > Nitrospinia > Nitrospinales > JACRGP01 > JAJDBB01. The sequence continues at coordinate 4,415 of JAJDBB010000020.1, forward strand.
CACTTCCTCCACGAGCGTTTCCCTTTGCAAAAGGTACTCCACTAACGCCCGGATGGTGATCATTTTCAATTGATGTTTCTCGGCGAATTCCCTCAACTGGGGAACGCGGGCCATCGTGCCGTCGTCGTCCATGATTTCGCAAATCACGCCGGACGGATTCAGGTTTGCCAGCCGCGCCATATCCACCGAAGCTTCCGAATGGCCGGTGCGAACCAGCGCTCCGCCCTTGCGCGCCCGTAGGGGAAAAATGTGCCCCGGCTTAATTAGATCGCCCGGTTTGGTACGCGGATCGATCGCCACCCGAATCGTCTCCGCCCGGTCGGCGGCAGAAATTCCGGTGCTGATCCCTTTCCTGGCGTCGATGGACACGGTGAACGGGGTGTCGAACTGGGACTGGTTTTCCTGCACCATCATGGGCAACCCCAATTCCTCGGTTCTCTCTTCGGTCAAGGTCACGCAAATCAAACCGCGTCCATGTTTGGCCATGAAGTTGACGGCCTCCGGGCTGATCTTTTCCGACGCGATCATGAGATCGCCTTCGTTCTCCCGGTCCTCGTCGTCGACAATGACGATAAATTTTCCGTTGCGGACGTCTTCCAACGCTTCTTCTATTGAACTGAACGCGTCCTTATTATTTTCCATTTATGAATCCCCGCTGTTTCAATAAATCCAAGGCAAGCCCGCTTCCCTTTTGTTCCCCGCCGCCCAAAAGGGTGTGGCAGGTTTTGACGATGTATTTCCCTATCATATCACATTCGATATTGACCGGGTCGCCATCCTTACGTTCGTTCAGATTAGTGTGGCTCCAGGTAAAGGGAATAATGGAAACCGAGAAGCGTCCGGATTCGCTCGATACTACGGTCAGGCTGATTCCGTCCACGGCGATGGAACCCTTTTCAATAATATAAGGATCAAGCTCGCAAGGATAGTCAAACCAGAGCATGTACTCCCCCGGCAGGTTTTCGATTTTCCGCACAGTCCCGACCTGGTCGACGTGTCCGGAAACAAAATGTCCGCTTATCTTCCCGGACGGCGTCAGTGACCGCTCCAGATTAACTCTCATCCTTCGGTGAACGCTTCCAAAGCTTGTGCGGCGTAGGGTCTCGGTAGTCAGGTCGACGGCAAAAACGTTCCCGCTCCATTCGGCGACGGTCAGGCAAACGCCGTTGACGGCAATGCTCTCGCCCAGTTCATAACTCTTGAAATCAGGGGAGGCGATTTTAAACCGGGCCTTCTCGGAGCCGCGTTGCACGTCGACAACGGTTCCTAAAGATTGAACAATTCCGCTAAACATCAGGAGGGATATCCTTCCAGCCAAAGGTCTTCGCCCAGTCGTCGGACCTGGACTTCGTTAATTTTTACGGCGTCTTGAATGCGCGGTATGCCGGCGCCGCCTGCCAACCCTGGGGCGTCCTTGCCGCCAAAAATAATGGGCGCCATAAACAAAATTATTTTATCGACAATCTTTTCCCGCAAAGCGCCGCCGTTCACTTCCGAGCCGCCTTCTATCAATACGCTGGTAATTTCTCTTTTGGCCAACTGAGCCATGAGTATCTTTAAAGGAATCCGATTGTTTTTTTTCGCCAGCCGTAAAACCTCCACGCCTTTTTTTAAAAGGGCGCGTTCTTTTTTTTCCGGCAATTTTTGGGAGGCGACATAAATTACCTTTTCTGCGGAGCTGTTCAAAAATACCCTTGCCGTCAAGGGGACCCGGTTTTGATTGTCGAGAATAACCCGAACGGGATTTTTGCCCTTTTTCCCAACCGGTCGCGCGGTTAATAGAGGGTTGTCCTGCGCCACCGTCCCGGCGCCGACCAGAATAGCGTCCACCCGGTCGCGAAGAGCATGCACAACTTTTCTTGATTGCGGGTTGGATATCCAGCGCGACTCGCCCCGACAGGTCGCGGTTTTTCCGTCCAGCGTCAACGCCGATTTGAGAATGACAAACGGCGCGCCGGTCGTAATGAACTTTATGAAAACTTCGTTCAGCCGTTCGCACTCCGCGCGCAGAGTTCCAGTTTCAACGGCAATCCCCGCGCGGCGCAATTTACGAATTCCCTTACCAGAAACCAGCGGATTGGGATCTTTCATCCCTATATAAACCTTGCGAATTCCCGAAGCGATTACTGCGTCGACGCAGGGAGGCGTTTTGCCAAAATGGCCGCACGGTTCCAGATTCACAAACAACTCGCCGCCCGACGCTTTGCTCCCGGCTTTTTTCAGAGCAAGGATTTCTGCATGGGCCGAACCCGCCTTTTTATGATATCCCTCGCCCACTATGCGGCCCTGCCTGACCACCACAGCGCCGACCATCGGATTGGGGCTGGTTCTCCCCTCGGCTTTCCGAGCCAACAGAAGCGCGCGACGCATAAATTTTTCTTTGCTTTCCCGGTCCAATAAAAATCACCCGCAATTCCGCCAAGGGACGACGAAAGGATTGATCGCGCAAACCAAAATAAAGCGAGAATCCCCCAAGCTATCAAAATCTTTGAATCTTGTCAAAAGGCTTTATCTATGGTCGGAACCCTGGAGAGAGAGTCGATCCTGGTTGAAAACTTTTGCGGAAAACGGTCAGGGACCGACGCTGTTTTTTCGCAACACGTCGACCATATTGGTGCGCACGCTGCCGCGTTGGTAAACTACTTCTATCCGGCGATTGCGCGCCCGGTTTTTATAGGTGTCGTTGCCGACCTTGGGGCGGAACTCGGCAAAGCCCTGAACGGAAAGCTTTTCAGGAGGGAATCCTTCTTTCACCAGCATGCGCGCAACCTCGCTGGCGCGCGAGGCGGAAAGCTCCCAATTGGAAGGAAACCGCGGCGTGTTGATCGGCGTGTTGTCGGTATGGCCTTCAATTTTTACGTCGTAATCAAACTGGCGCAACAAATCGAAAACCTGTTTCAATACGTCCGAACCTGCCGTGGTCAGGGAAGACGCGCCGGGAGGAAACAACACCGTATCCGAAATGGTGATGACGGCGCCGCGCTCGTCCGTCTCAACGTCGACCTGCCCCGACATTTTGTTCTTGTAAACAAATTCCTCAACCTCGGTGACGATGTCCTGCATCTCCTTGGCCACCATGGCGCCCACTTCGTCGACAGCGTGGATGGTTTGTTCGTCCACCTTGTCCGTCAATACGTCTAACCCTTCGCGAACGCCGATATCTTCAACCGACTCCTTTCCCAGAGCGGCTTTCAAGGATTGTTTGATCTGAATCCACTTTTCTTCCTGCACCGTTCCCATGGCAAACAGGAGGATGAAAAAAACCATCAGCAGGGTGACCAGGTCGGCAAAGGTCACAATCCATCCGGGCAATCCCTCGTCTCCTTCGTGTAAATGATCGTCTTCTTCTTCATGGGATTCCGTAGATTCCCTGGGTGGCGGGGGCTTCGCTACTTTTGCAGTCCTGGATTTTAATGGAGGTCTTACGGCCATGGCTTATTTTTTAACCTTGGGCGGCGGTTTCTTTTCCATTTCTTCCTTGCCAACCTTCTTGCCCTGGGACGAGTCGACATAATTTTCGAGGATATCCTGCATAAACCGCGGGTTGACGCCTTTTCGTATGTAGGAAATCCCCTCCAGAACCAAATTCATTTCCAAAGTGTCCGAGGAACTGCGCCGTTTCAATTTAACGGTCATGGGAAGGAACAGCAAGTTGGCCAGCAAGGCGCCGTAGAAGGTGGTGATTAGGGCGACCGCCATTCTGGGTCCTACGGAATTGACGTCGCTCAACGCGGACAGCATTTGGATCAGACCAATCAGGGTTCCGATCATTCCAAAGGCCGGGGCGAACTTGCCCATTTCGCTGAAAATCTCCCAACCGTCCTTATGCGATTTCTGAATTTGTTTGATCTCGCGTTTCATCAGGCTGTTGACGGTGGCTTCGTCCTTGCCGTCCACCGTTAATTGCAAACCTTTTTTAAGGAAGTCGTTGTCCACGTCGTTCAACTTCGACTCAATGGCCAGCACGCCGCCCTTGCGGGCCACGTTACAAATGGTCACCATGGTTTCAATCAATTCGTTGAGGTCGGTATTTTTTACGAAAAATACTTTAAGGAAAAGGCCGACCACCCGCAACAATTCGTTCAATGGAAAGGCGATCAGCGTGGCGGCGAAGGTTCCTCCCAGAACGATCATGGCAGAAGGAAGACTCCAAAACAGATCAAGACCGCTGTTGAGAAGAATGGATGAAACGACCAGCGCGACTCCCGCGAACACCCCGACCAGCGTTGCAAAATCCATGGATTACCCTTGTTTGATTTTTAGCGGACCCACAATGGGATCCACGTTGTGAAATTTTAAAATTTTCGCCAGGACGTCCTGATTGACGACGACGCCTTTTCGCAACAGATTGATCCCCGACTCGGAATAGATATCAGACGCCAATTCCATGCCCACCTTCAAACCAAAAACCGAACAATCGGCGACGCTCTCCTGGAAAAACTGATCCTCCGAATCGACAAAATCCTGCAAATAGCTTAAAACCTGATCGTCAAACCAGACTCCAGCCTTTTCCCGCATGTGGTCCAGAATCTGGTTGAGACTTTTGTCTGGATGAGTGATCCGCTCGTGATCGAAAAAGCTCGCCACGGAAATCACCCGGGATCCGATGGGGATTCGATCGCCATGCAAACCGTCGGGCAGGCCGGAACCGTCGACGTTCTCGTGCAAATGACGGATGACGCCCGCCACCATCTCGAATCCAGGGAAACTTTTTAACAACATTTCGCCGACAAGCGGATGGCTGGTTTGAGTCCGTCCCCGCTCTTCGTCCAACGCCTGCTCCTGCTTAACTGCGGGTAGACTGATAATCCCCAGTTCATGCAACCTGGCGGCGACCTTGACGTCTTGCAACTGGTGGTCGGAAAGCCCAAGTTTTCCCCCGATGAATTGGGAGATTGCCGCCACTCTTTCAGAATGTCCCTGGTGGTGCGCCTGCCTAAGTTCAATGATGCTGGCCAGCAATCCTACCGTGGAATCAAATCGGCTTTCCACCTCTTGCATCATGGAAGTGATCTGGGAGTTTTTATCTTCCAGCCGGGAGTTCAGTTCCATCATTTCCTTCAGATTGGAATCCAGGTGGCCTTTATCTCTCCGCAATTCGCCGTTTAGCGTTTCCAGCTTTTCATGAAAGGATTTCACGCGCCCCAACGATTCTTCAAGCTGAGCGTTTTTATCATGCAGGGCGTTGTTGAGTTGCGCCGTCCGCATCACAAAGTTGACGACGAACAGCAATTCGCCCTTCTTGATGGGTTTGGATAAAAAGGCGTCGGCTCCCGCTTCCGAAGCCCGGGTCGCGTTGTCGCTTTCGGCGTCGTAAGCCGACATCAATATAATGGCGGGGCGTAACGAGGATTCCCGAATTTTTTGACACACTTCGAACCCGTCCATGTCGGGCATATTAATATCGCTCAACACGATATCGGGAGAGATTTCCTCTATCTGATCGAGAGCTTCCTGCCCGGACAGCGCTTCATGCATCTCCAGAACCTCGTTGCCGTAGGACTTTGACAACAGGTCGCCCACCAATTCGATCTGACCCCGGTCGGCGTCGATACAAAGAATTTTTTTTGTTTGTAGAGGATGATTCAACGGCGCCTTCTCCTCAACACGAGAATCTTTTGTTTGATAAAGAATGATAGAAATCAGACTCTTGACTTGTCAAGTAAAACCAACTCAAACGGGACTCTTGACAACCCCTGGATTTACAACCCTTTCTCACAAACCTATCGAAGATCGCGGCAAAAATCTTGAGTAAAAACTCCTGTTGGAGGCGATCCATTAATCCGGCAATAACTCCTGATCGTCTTCGAAATACGTTTTCGGTTGGCTGACACAACGGAATCCCGCCGTCATGGACCGCTCGGCGGGATCAAACGAATTCCGGTAAGTGCATTTGGCGTGGACCAGATAATTCAGCCAGGAACCGCCGCGCGCGATGTTCTGCGTGGTTATAACCGAACCTTGCAGAGGGGCGCACCATTCCCAGACGTTCCCGGCCATATCCCAGCATCCATAGGGAGAAACGCCTACCTCATGCTCCGTCACCGGGTTCGTGCGGCCTAAAACAAAGTCGGCGGTATTGGCAAATCCCGCCTGGTAACCGCTGGCCTCTCCCCAAGGATAAATGCGGTCGTCCACTCCGCGTGCGGCTTTTTCCCATTCGTATTCCGTCGGCAAACGCAAACCGAGCCACAGGGAAAACACGACGGCTTCGTAGTAGCTCACGCCCAGAACCGGCTGGTCCGGCGCCCAGGAATATTTTGAATGCGCCAACTCATGGTTCGGGTCGTATTCCATATACAAGGCGTTGGTGACGGGATACCTCATTATGGCGTATTCCCTCAAATGAATTTTATCCTCCTCGTCCGATTCGTCCTGATAGATAAATTTACCGGCGGAAACCGTGACCCTTTCGCTCCATTTTTTCACCGTCGCGGTCTTTACCTGACCGGGGTCCCCATACTCAGCAAAGAATTCCCGCAATTCCGAAATGGAGTGGACGGGGCCTTCGTCCTGGTCGTCGACCGCCTTGTTAAAATCGATTCCATAAATAAACGCCAACATTTCAAACAAGCCATATAAGATACGCCCGTCGCGTTTTTCGCGGCGTAATAGGTTTGCTAGCAGGGTTTTTAAAGGTTCGTCTCCCCACGCGGCTAGAACGTCCTTTTCGTCGATCAGGCGGAAAGAAGCAAATTCCGGATGCGCGTTTTTGCACTGACGCTTCAATAATTGCTTCACCAGCAATTGATAGCGCTCGGAAACTTGAACGGCCTCATGCAAACATTTGCCCGCTAAAAACACGGCCCCTTCCTGCAACAAGACGTCGAACAACTCGTCGTTGAGAGACGGCTTCGCTCCGGCAAAAAACCGAATCACCCCTGCCCACTTTTTGTCGCGGCAGTATTTTTTCACCACGGATTTCCAATCGCTATCCGACGCCAACCCCTGGGCGGCAAAATACTCCTGAAACGAAGGACGCCGGTACTCCCACCGCGTAGCCGTTTGCTGGACGACGACATGCAAGACGGGAATAAAGTCTTCGCCGTCCAGCAACGGATTGACCGCAACCGGTTTACCGGCTTGCGTAGGCTCTCCATGAAAACCCAGGGAGCTTTTTTCAAAACCGGAATCAGCGTCTTCATATTTTTGAAAATCGCCCCGCAAGACTTGTCGGTAAGCAAGTTTGGCGAACTCGTCCAACAACAGGCCCCCCTTATCCTTGTCCTCGTTTTCGAGCGACAAGTTCAGGCGAAAACTCGCGCCGTACAATTCGTTCTCGGTATTAATTCCCTCCAACAATTCCGCATCGAACAGGGAACGAATCATTTTCAGCACAAGCGGGCAGTCAAACAATTCGCTACGCCAGAGCCGCAAATGCTCCATCGGCTTGTTGTAGGCTTTCCCTAAAAAGCCGATCATATCGCGGTCCTCAACTTCCTCGAGCTTGATGCGGAACGCGGCCTCTTCGCCTCTTTTGATTATGGACGCCGTCGCCATCGGACCGAAGTTGATAGAGCGCGCGGCGAGAACCACGAAATTGCTTTTCATGGCGTGAGCTTCCACCATGACGTCGAAGTACACGGCGAAGCGGTCTTCCGGAGATAACAGGTCCAGCCCGTCCAGCAAAAAAAGAGTCCGACTGCTTTTCATGATCGACCGGATGGTCGTCAACAAGCGGTCCTCGTCCAGTTCCAATTCCGGATCGTCCTCTTTTTCTTTTAAAACCACTTGCAGGGTTTGATCGCATACAAAATTAAAATATTGCGTAAAGCCCGTGCCCTCCGGCAAGGCGCCTAAATTAAAATAAATGGGCATGGGATAAACCGGATGCGGTTCGCCAGTCAACATGGCCTCTTCATAAACCTTCAGGAAGGCGGTTTTCCCCATACCCGCCCCGGCCTCAAGCATGATTTTTTCCTTGGAGACGTCGAGCAGGTTTTCATCGACCTCGCGGTAAACGGGGAAGACCTTGTCCTGCACGCTTTGCCGGAAATTGACGGGATTGACGTCAAGCAGAACGGGTTTGATGTAGTTGGACCGCCCCCTGCCTCCGTCCAGCATCATGTCCAATTCCACGCTGGCCTCAGCCAATCGATGCCTGCGATAGGTTTCTATCACCCAGTCTTGAGACTCGTCCGGCCTCTGTTGAGGGACCAGCGAATCCTCGCGGGTTCTCAAAACAGGGAGATCGTTGGTTTCGCTCATGAACATTCTTTCCTATAATGGATCGGCTAAAAGTGTAGTTTGAATAATTTTAACATACAACGCAGGCGGAGTTACACGCGGCGGTGCGAAAATGCTTCCATTTCGAGACGAAAACCCCACACACTCATTTCCTCTGTTCACGATAACGATCCTTGTCGCCAACGTCGCCGTATTTATCTGGGGAAACCTTGAGCCTCAAAACGAGGCGGCGCTGTTTACCGTTTACAGCCTGGTTCCAATCAACTTCATTCACTCGCCTCCGGAGTTTTATTCCACGATATTTTCCTCCATGTTCATCCACTCTGGGTTCATGCATCTGGCGGGTAACCTGCTTTTTCTATGGATTTTCGGCGACAATATCGAAGAAGCGCTGGGCAAAGTAAGGTTTCTATTATTTTATTTATTGTGCGGAACGCTGGCGGCCTTGTGCCACATGGCCTCGGACCTGAACTCCCAAATCCCCATGGTGGGTGCGAGCGGTGCGATATCCGGAATCCTGGGCGCCTATATGGTTTTGTTTCCCTTCGCCAAAATCCGCACGCTGATTTTCCTGGGATTCTTTATTACCGTCGTGCGCATCCCCGCGATTATTTTATTGCTGATCTGGCTGAGCATCCAAATTTCCAGCAGTCTCTACATGGAGGGAGGGGTGGCTTGGTTCGCCCATATCGGAGGTTTCGCCGCCGGATTCCTTTTAATCCTGCCGTTCACCCCCAGAGCAAGGAACCCAGGAGTCCGATGATTTTAGCCAAAGGCGGAGCATGTTGAGCGCCGCCTGTGCGGCGCGTTCCTTGTTGCGAACGCGATCCTGATGAAAGCGGAACTCCTCGCACAAGGTTTGCTCTCCTGAGCTCAAGGCGATAAAAACCAGGCCGACCGGTTTCTCGTCCGTGCCGCCGGTGGGACCCGCGATTCCTGTCACGGCCAATCCCACGTCCGCGTGCGCTGTCTCGCAAACGCCCCGCGCCATGGCCTCGGCCACGGGTCGGCTCACGGCGCCGTGTTCCGCAATGAGCGCCGCGCCCACGCCCAACCTTGCGGTCTTGGCTTCGTTGCTGTAGGTCACGGCGCTTTCCAGCACATACTCGGAACTCCCGGAAACGTTGGTCAAGCGATGAGAGATCAACCCGCCTGTGCAGGATTCTGCAACGGCGATGGTCTTCCCCTGGCGCGTCAACATTTCCCCAACGACCTTCTCCAGAGTTTCGTCGTCCACGCCAAAAATATATTCCCCGATTTGGATCCGCAACAGTTTTTCCGCCAAGTCCAGTTTGTGGGCGGTCTCTTCATCCGTATTTCCCCAGGCGGAGAGGCGAACCCGAACGCCAAGATGAGAAGGCAAGGAGGCGACCATCACCATTTTCTCCAAAGGCTCCATGGGTCCAAACAGTTCCCAAAGCCTGGATTCGGGGATTCCCGTAGTTTTGAGCATGCGATGGGCGAGTTTTATTCCGCCGGGACGGGCGGCGCGCGGCAGAACGTATTTTTCCAAAAGGTGTTCCATTTCCAGAGGAACGCCCGGCAAAGCGAACAGGACTTTTTCATTTTTTTTAAATAAAAGTCCGGGGGCCGTGCCTTTTTCGTTGTATAAAATTTCCGCTTTCTCCGGCACCCAGCATTGCTTTAACGCTAAGGGAGAAATTTCCGCGCCGCGCTTCTGGTAAATTCTTTCTATATTGGCGAGCGCTTCGTCGTCCCGCCGAAAGCCCGAACCGAAAGCCCTGGCCAAAACGCTTTTCGTGACGTCGTCGTGAGTGCCTCCCAGGCCTCCCGTAACAACGACCAAGTCCACCCGGCCAAGCGCGGCGACAACCGCATCCTCGATTTGCTTTTCATCGTCGCCAACGATCGAAACGCGCGACACGTCCACGCCCGCCTCCAAAAGCCGTTTGGCCAGGGTTGCGGAATTGGTATCCTGAACCAGGCCGCTGGTGATCTCGTTGCCAACGATAATGGTTTCGGCTTTTGGGACGTCGACCGCTTTGGAAAACATAAAATCTTTATTTGACAGAAAGTTTTTTAAGGAGCCTATTTAATTTGTGATAGAACAATTCAATTAAATCGTCAATACTAAATTGGCGTCATCGGTCGCAAATTATTGCAGGAAATAATTTTAATGGAAGACATGCATCCACAAATCAACCCGCAAAAACTTTTGCGGGATTTAAAAAGTCCGGACTCGGCTATTCGAACCCGCGCAACCCGTGATCTTTGGAACTATTGGCACAAGGAAGCGGGAGACGGCGCGGAGGCGAGGCTGATAGAAGGCGTCCATCTGATGGAGCGAGACCGGCTGGAAGACGCCGCACAGACCTTCGCGCTTCTGGCCGAGGACTTCCCTGGATTCCCCGAAGCCCATAACAAACTGGCGACGGTTTTATTCATGCTGGAGCAGTACAAGGAATCCATCGCCGAATGCAAAATCGCGTTGCATTCCAATCCCGACCATTTCGGCGCCTGGAACGGAATGGGCCTGTGCCTGTACAATATTGGCCGGTTCGACAAGGCAATCGGAAGTTTTGAAAAAGCCTTGTCCATTCAACCCTACGCGGAAATCAATCAAATATTTATAGAACGGTGCCGCCGAAAACTCAATTGACTCTCGCCGATTCGTTATTGAGGCAGGATCCCTCCCCCCCCTCCCATTCCAAAAACCCTCCACCACTCGCCGTGGAGACAGTTTGCGGTAACTTGCCCCTACGACCCATCTTTTTTGCTGGGAAACTGAACGAGAAAGGTACGATGTTTCCTCTGCCGGACCCACTACCAACCGCGCTCAATGCCCATGAATAGCGACGGTCACAACCCGGATCAGGCAGAAACTCTTCGGACCACCTACCGTTACGACCTCTGGCGCGGAGCGTTCCGGGGAACCCTTTCCGTCGGCGCAACCAATGTCGGACTGTTCGTGGTCATCCGCCACTTTAACGCCGACGAAACGATCAAGTCACTGGTAGCCTCCGCCCCCTTTATCGGGATGTTCCTCTCGGTGTTTCTGGTGCATTATTTTTCCCGAACCGGAATGAAAAAATCCCTCTGCGGCGCTCTGCCCGTTTTACTCGCGGCAATTTGCCTGTTTTTATCCGCCGCCGCCGACTCCGTATACGGTTTCGCCGGATTCCTAGTTGTCGGGTTCATTGCCGTCAACTCCATGATCCCTTTCCTGACCTCCATTTACTCGGACAATTATCCGGAAAAGCGCCGGGGGAAACTTTTTTCCAGACCGCTGATCCTGACCGTGTCGTCGTCTATAATTTTCAGTTATACGGCGGCGGCGCTATTGGATTGGAACATGGCCTACTACCGGGAAATTTTTGTCTTCCTGGGGTTCTGCGCGCTGGGCAAGGCCTACGCGGTCTATTGCATGCCCTCCCAGCCCATCGAAAAGGAAAAGGGAAATCACAAGAACCCGCTCGGCAATTATAAATACATATTTCTCGACCCATCATTCGGCTGGGTATTGTTCTCCTGGTTCATCATGGGATTCGCCAATTTATGGACGCTCCCCCTAAGGGTGGAGTACATCGCCTCCAGCGCTTATGGAATCGAGGGCACGGCCTTACTGGTCGCCGCCCTCACCACGGTCGTTCCGGAAACCTTCCGGCTTCTCTTCACTGATTTCTGGGCAAAATTATTCGATCGGATGAATTTTATTGTCCTTAGAATGACGATCAATATTTTCTTTGCCTTAGGGGTCGGCCTCTTTTTCCTCACTGCGAATCCATGGATCATCGCGCTCGGCTCAGCGTTTATAGGCATGGCCTTCGGCGGTGGCAGTATCGCCTGGGGCTTATGGGTCACGAAATACGCGCCGCCGGGAAAAGCCGCCGCTTACATGTCCGTACACGTTTCTTTAACCGGAGTGCGCGGAATACTGGGTCCGGCGCTGGGTTATTGGATGCTGGCGCGCGTCGGCCCGCAAAACATCGGGTTGATCTCCGCGGGAATGATGCTGTTGGCCACGCTGATGTTGATCCCGGAAATAAAAAAGGGCGCCGCCAAAAATTAATCATGGCCGAGAACGCCGGGCGAGCATTCATTAAACAACCGTTTTCTTTAAATTCCCCGCATTATTTGGTATAATCTAGAGTTAGAGTCCAACCTTTAAAATCAGGGTTTTCAAAGAGTTATGAAATCCGACCTGCCTGCAAAAATGGACCGCGCCTTTCGCGAGCATCTGGAGACCATCCGGAGCCAGGAGACCGTTCTGCAAGAAAAGCTGGCCAGACTTCTGCAAAAAGAGCGGGCGTTGGAAACGGAAAGAATCCAGATCGATATGGAAAAGGCGGCGTTTCGCGCAAGCCTGCAAAGCAAACTGGAATCCATCCAAAAAAACTATGAAGAGGAAGTCGAGCGCCTGAGTTCCGCCAACACAACTCTGGAAAACCAACTCGCCGGAAAGAACAAAGATTCCGAAGCGCAACAATCCATCCAATCTAAAAGGTTGGGGGAGGTGGCGGAGCTAAAAGCCAAACTGGAAAAATCCCATACATATAAAGAACGGATCCAACGGGACAAGTTTGACCAATTGATCGAAATGATAGACGGCATACACGAGACTCAGGAAGTATTTGACGAGACTCGCGAGAAGGAACTGCAAAGAATCGAACGCCATCAGGAATTATTAAAAAAGTCGATAAAAAGCCAGACAGTCAAGGCGGAAACCCTGCAGTCGCAAACCGAGACGTTCAAGGCCTGGAAAAATGAATATCGGAGCCAGTTCCGCAAGGACTACCAGGCGAAGTTAAAGGAACTGGAAAAAGACTTTGTCAACAAATCCGCTTATCACTCCCGGCGCCTGAAGGAATCCGATGCGGAAAAGGAATCGTTCCTGAAGGATAAGGAAAAACTGGTCATCAAGGAACAACAACTCAATCTGGACGCCAACAAACGGGCAGATGAAGTCGTAAAGAAAAAGCTCGAAGGCATAGAAAATTTTGAAAAGAAAATAAAAGCCAAGGAAGAAAAGTTGATCCAGATTGAAAAAGCCTTGGTCCGTGAAAAAAACAAGCTCCTCGACAAAATGGTTCCGGATAAAGGAGCTAGCTTCATGCTGGAAGAACTTAAGGTGTTGGTAGACGACCAGACGAAGGTCGTCGAGGAGCGGGAAAAATTCGCCAAAGAAATTGAAGCGCTGGAGAAAGACAGCGAGCGACAATTGGCTGAAAATTTGAAACAAATGGAAGAGGACAACGAAAAAATCCTCTCTCTGTTAAACCGGGAGCGCCAATACTTCAAGGACGAGTTTAAAAAATTAAAGGACAAGGAAAAACAACTTCTCAAGCGAGAGACACACGAAATCGAAACTCTGGACATGGAATACGAAGAACTCCGGGAGTCCCTGGAATCCGAAAAATTTCTAAAGGAAATCGAGTTGGAGGACATGTGGGAGAAAACCCTGGACAAGGAAAACGACCTGTTCAAAAAACAAAACCAGAATTTCGAGGAACAACTGGACAGCCTCAAGCAGTTGCAATCGTTGGAGGCGGATTTTAAGAGCCGGTTTGCCGACTTCAAGGAAACTTTAGAGGAGACAAAATCCAAAAAGGAAAACGTCGTTCAATTCCTCGACGAGTTTCAAAAAGGCTACACGGAGCAATTGGAAACTCAAAATTCAGAGTACGAAGATTTTTGCGGCCAAATGAAAAGAATGAAAAAGGAGTTTGTTGAACTGTCGAAAACTTTGAAGGAAGACAACGAGGCTTCCCGGCTGGCCAAAGCCCAGGCCATGGAATCATTTGAAGAAGAATTGAAAAGACGGCGCGGACTTTTGGAGCAATTAGAATCGGATTTGCGCGGGCAAATGGAGAATTACGGAGGGCACCTGGAAGAAATGGAGCGAGTCAAAAGCGAATTGAGCCGGGTTGCAGAAGAGCGCGAGCGGGAAATCCAGGAATCAATGTCCCAACACGAAAGCCAGTTGATGGGGTTGTCCGAGTCGCTGGATGATTTGACGGAAGAATTTCAAAAGGAAAAAGATTTTTTCCAGAGCCAGGTGGAATCCGGAAAACTGGAAGTGGTGGACGCCGATCTTCTCCAGGGCAACGAGGAGGACCGAGGCAAAAGGGAATGGGAACTGGCCCTGAAAACTTTCGCCGACAATCGAGGAGACCTGACTTTCAGCGAAGACTTTCTTTTAAAATTCGCGGAGAAATGGAATCAGAGAATTTCCATTCCGCCGGGAAAATTCTGGATGGGCGAAAAAACCTCCAGAGAATCCGCGCCCTGGAGCGAAATCAGAATTGAAAAACCTTTTTCAATTCGCAAGTACCCGGTAACAAATATCGAATTCTTCCATTTTATCCACGAGACCGGATACCGCACCGAAGCGGAAGGCGACGTCGTTTCCATTGTGTTTCACAACGGCGTCGATTCGGTTTCAGTCGGGCCGGGAGAACCCGTTTATTCCAATCCAACTCTGGAACCGGACCCCGGCGCGTTTTGGCTGCATCCCAACGGTCCTCATGAAACCTTAAAAAATAAATACCACCACCCGGCAACGCAAATCACCTGGGCCGACGCACAAGCCTTTTGCCAATGGAAAACCGAGACGACAGAGGTCGCGCATCGTCTCCCCACGGAAAGCGAATGGGAATACGTCGCCAAAAACCTCGGCGCCTATCAAGGGCCGGATTTCTATTGGCCGGAAAACGAAGCCACCGGATTTTACAACATCGAGGAAAGCGGAATTTTAAAAACTGCGGCGGTGGACCGCTTTCCCGAAAATAATTTCTCCGCCGGGGCGCAGGACCTATTCGGCAACGTCTACGAATGGACGCAGGACGCGCATAAAAAAAATGGCAGTTCGGTTCCATACCGGACGGCCAAGGGCGGCGCGTTCATCACTCCTTTCCGACACATCGCTCCCTGGAGGCGCCTGCCCTTTGCGGAAAACTACGCCGCTTCTTTTCTGGGTTTTCGTATCGTGATCGAAGAGGGTTGATCCTCTCTCCAGGTAAGCGGCTTGATCGTCCCGCCGGATTGTTATATAAACAAAATTTTACGATCCAGTTTCGGCAAGACTAAATATTCCAACAAAAAGGAAAATGTTTTGAAGAAAATAAAAGTGGGGATCATCATGGGGAGCGATTCCGATTATCCCATTATGGAAGAAACCTGCAAAGCCCTCGAAGAATTTGACGTGCCGCATGAAATCACCGTCACCTCGGCGCACCGCTCTCCGGAGCGCACTCGAAAATACGTGACCTCTTTAAGAAAGCGCGGCGTTCAAGTCCTGATCGCCGCCGCCGGGGGCGCCGCGCATCTGGCCGGCGTGGCCGCCGCCGAAACCGCCCTGCCCGTCATTGGCGTCCCCATACCGTCCGCGTCCCTGGACGGCATGGACTCTCTGCTGTCCACGGTGCAAATGCCCGGCGGAATTCCCGTCGCGACAGTGGCGATCGGAAAACCCGGAGCCAAAAACGCAGGACTGCTGGCGGTCCGGATATTGGCGCTCAACGATTTGGCGTTGGCCAAGAAACTGGACGCCTATATAAAATCCATGGCCAAACAGGTGGACGCCAAAAACAAAAAACTGCAAGCCGCCCATGCAAAATCCCGTAAAACCTGAAGGCGCCCGCGCCTCCGAGCATTCCGAATGTTCCAAGCAGGAGAAATCCAGTGCGGACGTCAGAGAACATTTGCGCCAGGGAGGCGTCGTCGCTTATCGCACAGACACCTTTTACGGACTGGGCGCCGACCCGTTCAATGAATCAGCGGTCGCAAATATCTTCAGGATAAAAAAACGTCTTGCCGACAAACCGATTCTCGTTCTTATCTCTCACGAAGGGCAACTGGAACAATTGGTCGAGGAAGTTGGACCTGAAGCGAGAACGTTGATCGACCGTTTGTGGCCGGGTCCTCTGACGCTTTTATTGAAAGTCCGCGCCGGCCTGCCCGAAGCGCTCACCGCCGGGACGGGGAAAATCGGCGTTCGCCTGCCCGCTGATCCTGTGTGCGTCAAATTTCTGAACGCAATCGAAAGCCCGTTAACCGCGACCAGCGCCAACCTCAGCGGAGCGCCGGGTTGCCAAACAGCGGAGGAGGTCCGTAGCGCTTTCGGCGCCGATTTGATGATTGTTAACGGAGGGAAATCCCGCGGCGAAAAAGAATCTACCGTCGTCGACGCCGCCGTATCCCCACCCATTCTGATCCGCAAAGGCGCCGTTGAAAAAAGTAAAATCGAATCCGTCCTTGGGATGCAAATCCGTTCCCGCTCGTGATAGAATTCGTTTTTGTTAGTCTCGAATCAACCTCAATGGAGCGAAAATGATTTATGGAACGGGCGTGGATATCGTCCAAATCAGCCGCATTGAAAAAACAATAGGAAAACACGCGGGCCGATTTGAGGAACGGATTTTCACATCTCGGGAAATCGAATACTGCCGTTCCAAAGCCAATCCCAGCGTTCACTTTGCCGCCCGGTTCGCGGTCAAGGAAGCGGCGCTAAAATCATTGGGGACCGGGATGGCAGGCGGCATTCATTGGAAGGATATGGAGATCGTCAACTCCGATGAAACAGGACAGCCCGTTCTGAACTTAAGCGGGGAAGGCCAAAAGATTTTTCACTCGTTAAAATTGAAAAAGATTCATGTGTCCATTTCTCACGAAAAAAACTACGCCATCGGTCACGCCATTGCTGAACTTTAACATTTACCAAAAACCCTCCTTTTTCATGCAAGCCCTTTGAAGCCCAAAAAGAGCTTTTCAAAACATATCCGATATCGCCTGGAATACCTCGCTTACCTGGTTTTCACCCCTTTGGCCCGGTCACTCTCTCATGAGTCGATCCTTCTCCTGGGCCGATTCATCGGAACCGCCGGATACTTCATCGCACGGAAAAGAAAGAAAATCGCCCTGGTGAATCTCGACGTCGCCTTCGGCCATAAAAAAACCCGGCGCCAAAAAGAACGCATCGTCAAAAGATCTTTTATCCAACTTGCCACTTCCGCCTTGCAATGCTGGTGGCTGGGCCGCAACCCGCAGAACCGCATGCGCGCCGTTATCGACGGCGAACCAGAGGGACTCGACGAATTGCAACGATGCCTCGACCGCAAAAAGGGCGTGTTCTTTTTAACAGCGCATTACGGAAACTGGGAGGCCATGGGCGTCAACCACGGCTATTTGAAAACCCAACCGCTTTACTCCATTGCCCGCAAACTGGACAACCCCTATCTGGAAAAAGTCGCGATGCGCTTCCGCACCCTCTCCGGAAGCGGAATTTTATACAAAGATCAATCGCCCATAAAAATGCTTCGCGCCTTGAAAAAGAATTGTTGCGTCGCCGTGATGATGGATCAAAACATGGCGGTGGGCGGCGTGTTTGTGAATTTCTTTGGCCGCCTCGCGGCCACGGCGCGGTCCATCGCGGTGTTGAGTTATTCCACCGGCGCGCCGATCATGGCCCTGTTCTCATACCCGACGGGAAAAGGAACTTATCGAATTCAATACGGCCCCGAGCTAAAACTCGAGCGAACGGGAAATAAAGAGGCGGATATAAAAAACTGGACCCAGGCCTGCGAAAGTTATTTACAAGGAGAGATTGAAAATTATCCGGAACCGTGGATGTGGGGACACCGGCGTTGGAAGACCCGCCCGGTTAATGAAAAAAACGAGAAAAACGAAAAAAATGGGGACTTGTATCGCTCGCTTAAAAATAAAAATTGAGCGGCACGCTGGCGTTTAATATTCTTCGGCGAGGAGGGATTTTAATTTGGTGCGCAACCGGAACACGGCTTTGGAATGTATCTGGGACACTCTGGATTCGGTGATTTCCAGGACTTCGCCAATTTCCTTCATCGTCAGTTCCTCGTAATAATAAAGCGATATCATCAGCCTCTCCTTTTCGGGAAGCGTGTCGATCGCTTTGGCGATGATTTCTTTTAGCTCGGTGAGCCGAAGGGACGTTTGCGGATCGTGCTCTCCGTTGCCTGCCAGGCATTCCAGGAGGCTCTGCTGTTCGCCGGACTCCTTGGCAATCCCCATATCTTCCAGGCTGAGCATGGGACGATTCTGGGTACTTTGAAGCGTTTGGTAAAACTGTTCCAGATCGACGCCCATTTCCGCAGCCACCTCTTCGTCCTCCGGAACCCGGCCCAGCTTGGCCTGCAATTTTTCGATGACGCCGTCCAGCGCCGTGGCTTTTTGCCGAACGGAACGAGGAACCCAATCCAGGGACCGCAACTCGTCCAGAATGGCGCCCCGAACCCGAAACTCCGCGTAGGTTTTAAATTTCGCCCCCCGGCTGGAATCGAACTTTTCAACCGCGTCCATCAACCCCAAAACGCCGACGCTGATCAAATCGTCGATTTCAATATGCGGCGGCAAGCGCATGGCGATCCGGTTGGCGACGTACTTGACCATCGGAGCGAACTCAATGATGATCTGGTCCCGGTTCTCTGGAATAATTTCAATTTCGATTTTATTCATTGAAGAAGTCATCGCCCGCCTGGCTTAATTTTCTTTCGTGTTAACTCGTTAAACCGTTTGATTAATATTTTCGCCTTTTGATTCCTCCGGCGGCTCGGAAGCCGATGGAGATTCTTTCGCGTCGATCAGGGGCCGGCACGCCAGCCAAACCACAAGGCCGAAAACGACCGCTCCCTCGCCTCCTCGAATCAGGGAAGTCAACAAGCGGCTCCCGCTCAACACGCCGCCGACAAGCATCAGGGCGAAAGCAAACAAGCCGCACGCAACGGCAATTTTATTTCCTATAAGTTCGCTCATTGGACCTGTAAAACGTCTTTCCAAAGAAAAGGCCGACGGGCGTCGCTATGTACGCGCGCGGCGCTTTCGTCCAAAATCTTTTCGCTCAAATCCCGGACGCACCGGCTGGCCTTGGCGTAGGGGTACGCGTCGACAAAGGGCCTTTGTCGACGTACGGATTTCGACACGCAAGGATCGGCGACTACGTACCCGGCGTATTCGATGGACGCTTCCGGAAGAAACTTATCCGCCACCGCCGAAAGATTGCGATAAACCTGTTTGGCTTCGTTCTCCGATTTGACGGAATTGACCAGCAGACGAAAACTCTTTTTATTATGGTTCTGACACAACACTTTCATCAACGCATAAACGTCGGTGAGGGACGTCGGTTCCGGGGTGGCCACCAAAAACGCTTCCTGCGCCGCCGTGCAAAAAAAAGTGACGTTGGATGAAATCCCAGCCGCCGTGTCGAATATAAGATAATCATAGCTCTCGCTGAGCCGCTCGAATTCCTCCAGCAGGATCAGACGCGCCTCGTGCCCGAGGTGGGTCAACTCCTCCACGCCCTCTCCCGCGGGTAGGATATGAATGCCTCCCGGACCTTCTACAATAATTTCATCGATGGATTTTTCGCCAGAAAGCACGTGTTGCAAATTCAATTTTGGCGACAGACCGAGCAGGATGTGAATATTGGCGAGTCCAACGTCGGCGTCAAAAATTAAAACCCTCTTTCCTTTCCTGCAAAGCAGGTAGGAAAGATTGGTCGCCAGATTGGTTTTCCCAACCCCGCCCTTACCGCTACTGAAGGCCATTACCCTGAGATTCATTTCGCCGCGCCTGATATTTTTTAATGTTCTGGCTTGTCTTCCAGTTTCAATCATAGATCGCTTCCGCCTCTAATTTAGCCCCATTTCAATTAAAAATCAAACGAATTACCCTTTCACTTTCAGCGACTTCTATATCCTCCGGAACCTGCTGCCCGGCGGTGAAATAGGAAAGAGGAACATGCGTTTTTAACGCAAAATTAAACATCGGACCGAAAGAAACTCCCTCGTCCAATTTGGTAAATAAAAGCCGGTCGACCCCGAGACTTTTATAACTGTTGAAAACGCTTTCAAATATTTTTTCATGCGCCGTGACACTCAATACCAGGTGTATCTCCAACTCCGGCGCGCACGAAAAAATTTGTTTCAAGCGGTTGGGATATGCCGGATCCTTGTGATTTTTCCCCGTGGTGTCGATGAGAATCAGATCCTTGTCGCCGTGCCGGGAAACGGCCCGCTGAAACTCGTCGGCGTCGGAAGCTATTTCGACCGGCGCGTTCATAATCTCTCCATACGCCCGCAGTTGTTCCACAGCTCCCACCCGATAGGTATCCAAAGAAATGATCGCCACCTTCAATTTTTTTTCCAGGGAAAACCGGGCCGCCAGCTTGGCAATGGTCGTTGTTTTTCCCGCGCCCGTCGGCCCGACAAACGCGACCAGCCCGGGACCGGATTTCGGTTTTTTAAAACCGGGATCGCAAGGGATCAGGCGTTTCATCAACTTGAGAAGCTCCGTTTTTTCCTTAAAGAGAGACGGCTTCTCCAGCGAAGCGTCCGACTCTGCGTTGAGCCGCTCAATCAATTTCCCCGCCAGGCGCTCGTTGACGCCTGCGTCGACCAGGTTTTTGTACAGAGTGAACTGACGTTCGCGAATCCCATAGGTCCGGACTCTGTCCGTTTGATTGAGCAGGGTCATCACCAGGGATTTTAATTCCGATTCCTCCTCGCCCGTCTCGCCGACGGATTTTTGTTCTTCGCGAAAGAGTTGTTCGGACGGCGATTCCTCGACCGCCTCGGCTGTTGGAAACCGGTCCACCGCTACGGTGATCTCAACCTGGGGCGACGCCGTCTTCAGAGACTCCGACCGGCGCAAGGTGCGCGTTCCCAGTATGAGCGCATCCTCTCCCATTTCGCTTTTGACGCGGTCCAGGGCTTCCAGATAATTTTTTCCGGTAATTTTTTTAATTTGCATTCAGGCCCACCACTTTCAAAGTCTTGATCTGCGCCGAGGGCGTCACCTCGCTATGCGACAGGATCGCCAACTCGGGAAGGAACCGTTCCAGCAACCGGCGAATGTACATGCGCACGGTGGGGGAGACCAACAGCACCGGCTGAACGTCCAAGGTGGGCGTCACGCCTTCGACGGTTTCTTTCAACCGAGTTATGATTTTTTCCGCGATGGAAGGCTCCAGCGCCAGGTAAGTCGTCGCTTCGGTCTTCTGCACGGAGCCTTCTATGACGTCTTCGATCGCCTTTTCCAGAGTCAGCACGTTGAGAATGCCGTCTTTGGACTGATATTTTTGCGTGATAGGCCGAGCCAGCGACTGCCGGACGTATTCCGTTAGAATGTCGGGATCCTTGGTGAGCGGCGCGAAGTCGGCCAACTGTTCCAGAATCGTGCGCAGATCGCGGATCGAAATATTTTCCTTGAGAAGGTTCTGCAACACCTTTTGAACCTTGCCCAGAGGCAGAAGATCGGGAATCAATTCCTCCACCACCTTGGGACTGGTTTCCTTGAATTTATCCATTAAGGATTGCGTTTCCTGGCGTCCCAGAAGCTCGTGGGCGTAACGTTTGATGGTTTCTTTGATATGAGTGGTGATCACCGTCGCGGGATCGACGACGGTGTAACCGGCCACCTGCGCCTCCTGCTTGCCTTTGGACGGTATCCAGACCGCCGGTAAATTGTAAGTCGGCTCGGTCGTTTTGACGCCTTCGATTTCCTTGGTCGCCACGCCGGGGTTCATCGCCAGGAACCGGCCCATCATCACCGAACCCTTGGCCACTTGCACGCCCTTCACCAGAACGCCGTATTCGCCGGGTTTCAATTGCAGGTTATCGCGGATGTGTAAGGGCGGGACGATAAAGCCCATGTCCAGCGCGAACTGCCTGCGAATGGATTTGATGCGGTCCAGCAATTCGCCGTTGCGGTCGGCGTCGACCAGGGAAATAAGTTCGTAGCCCACTTCCAGTTCCATGACGTCGAGAGGAAGAATGGATTCCACTTTTTCCGCGACGGGCGCCTTGGCGTCTTCTTCGATTTTTTTCCGTTCCTGAACTTGCACATTATCCTGGTCTTGAAATTTATAGTAGGCGACGGTTCCGGCGAGGGCCGACAACAGGAAAAACGGAAAATGCGGCAGGCCCGGAATCAGCGCAAAAAAGAACAAGGCCCCGGACGAGATGACAAAGGCCCGCGGATGTGCAATAAGTTGGTCCGTCAAATCCGCCGAAAGATTTTTTTTGGAGACCGCGCGGGTGACCACCATGCCGGCGGCGGTGGAGATCACCAATGCCGGGAGCTGAGACACCAGGCCGTCGCCGATGGTCAGCAGGGTGTAAATCTTGGCCGCCTCGGCCATTGCCATATCCTGTTGAAACACGCCGATGGCGAACCCGCCCAAAATATTGATCAGTGTGATCAGTATCCCGGCGATAGCGTCGCCGCGCACAAAGCGAATGGAACCGTCCATTGCGCCATAAAAGTCCGCCTCGTGTTCCAGTTTCTCCCTGCGTTCGCGCGCCTCTTGTTCGTTGATGATACCGGCGTTCAGATCGGCGTCGATGCTCATCTGTTTTCCGGGTATGGCGTCCAAGGTAAACCGGGCGGCCACTTCGGAAGTTCTCACCGTGCCTTTGGTGATGACCACAAAGTTGATGAGAACCAGAATGAGAAAAACAACGGAGCCAACGACGTAGTTTCCACCGACGACGAAGGAGCCGAAAGATTGAATGACTTGTCCCGCCGCGCCCGGCCCTTCGGAACCGTGTAATAAAATGATTCGAGTGGAGGCCACATTGAGCGACAGCCGCAACAGCGTGACCATCAGCAACAGCGATGGGAAAACGGAAAACTCCAACGGCCCCAGCATGAAAATGGCCACCAAAAGAATTATGATTGAGAAGGTAAGGCTGAAGGAAAGGAATATATCCAGCAGGAAGGTGGGAATGGGAATCACCATCACCACCAGGGTCACCAGAACGCCCAGAGCTACAAAAAGCTCGTTGGGTTTGTCGACAAAAGGAATTTTAAATCCGGCCTGCGCCATTAAAAGGTCCAATCGTTCAAAGTTTTGACGGGAGGACGCCTTCGTTCCAACCGTCCCGTTTTCATTAAACGCCATAAATAAAGGCGTTCGAGAATATTCCTTGCGTCAAAATTCGGGAGTATTTTCTCTTAGTTTAATAAAGCAATATCTATACCAGCGGCCTTCTTTTGAGTTTATAAACGTAGGCCAGAATCTCAGCGACTGCCTTGTACAGGGAGGCGGGAATGTATTGCCCGATATCCACGGTTTTGTTCAGGGTACGGGCCAGCGGTTTGTCTTCCACCAGCGGGATGTTGTGCTCGCGCGCTATTTCCCGAATTTTAAATGCCACGTTGCCCTCTCCCTTCGCGACCACTACGGGCGCCTCGTGCCGGCTGTTGTCGTATTTTATCGCAATGGAAATATGCGTCGGGTTGGTGACCACCACGTCGGCCTGGGGCACCGCCGCCATCATCCGTCTCCTCGCCATTTGCAGCTGGGCCGTGCGGATTCTTTGTTTGACCTGTGGATTTCCCTCGGTTTCCTTTCTCTCGTCCTTGACTTCCTGCTTGGACATTTTCAGGTTTTCAAGATAAAGAAATTTCTGAAAAGCAAAATCCGCCGCGGCCAGAACGATCATGATCAGAAGAACCTTTATCATGATCTCCAACCCAACTTCCGCCATGAATAGCAATATCTGACCGACGGAAAATTCCATCAGGGCGGGCAATTTATTAAAATGTTCCTTGATAGTGAAATAGACCACCACGGAAACGATCATAACTTTGAAAATAGATTTGACCAGTTCGCCCAAACTATTTTTGGAAAAAATACGAGCAAACCCTTTCAATGGATTCAATTTTCCAAAATTGGGTTGCAGAGGGTGCATGGAAAACTTGAAACCGCCGGTCTGGATCAAATTGGCCAGCACGCCGCCCAGCATGATCAACAATAAAAGGGGAGCCAGAATTTCCACAAGATTTTGCACGACCAACATCAACAGCCTTTGCATTTCCCATGGATTGACTTGAACCGCATGCGCCTGGCGGAACAGGTGGCGCCAAAACCCCATGACATGCAAGGAGGATTCCCGGCCTGCAATTGAGAATGCCAGGATGGCGAACATCAGGACAAAGGCGGAGGTCATTTCCCGGCTCTGGGTAAATTGCCCGCGCTCCTCGGTTTGCCTGAGCTTCTTTGTAGAAGCATCCTCTGTTTTTTGGTCTTTGTTTTCTTCGGCCATTACCCTGCCCTGTCATTCGTTAAAAAAACGCCCGCCCCCTGCTTGCGTTAAAATGTATTCATCAAACTGAATATACGTTCGGGTAGAGATTCCATTTCCCGGGAAACGATCTGGGAAAAAAACGCCATGGAGAATCCCGTCATCAACAAGCCGACGCCGATTTGCAACGGAAATCCGACGATGAAAACGTTCATTTGCGGAACGGTCCGGGCCACCAAACCCAAACCAACGCTCAGAAAAAATAAAATAGCCATAAGTGGGGCCGCTATTTTTGCGGCGGTGGCGAAGGTCGCCGAAAATAGTCGCAAGATATATTCCACGGAAAGACTAGAGAACGAATAGCTTTGAGGATCGATCATGGAAAAACTTTCTACCATGGCGTGAATAATAAAATGGTGCGTGTCGAGCGCCAGAAAAAGCAATATGGCCAGTATATTTTGAAACTGCGCGGTGATGGACACCTGGGAGTTGGTCTGGGGATCAATCACGTTCACCACTCCAAATCCCATTTGAAAATCCACCACTGTTCCGGCGAGTTGTACCGCAGTGAAAATAAGCCGGACCGTGTAGGCGATGGCAAATCCGACGGTGATTTCGATAAACAAATACGAGGATAATTCCAGAAGACTGTCGACCTGGGGATACCCGCGATATTGCACGAGAGGAAAAATCGCGAAGCTGAACAGCAGGGCAAATGCGACCCTGATCCTGGCGGGAATCAATCCGCTTCCCAACACTGGCATGAACATCAGAATGGCGCCGACGCGGAACAAAACAAACATGAAGTGTTCGATCTGGGCCGGGCTGAATTCAAAAGCGTTCATTACCCAATCCAGTTAGGAAACTCGGTCAGGATTTTTGCGGTGAACGCGAGAATCGATTGAAGCAACCAGGGAAGAAATAATATCAGGGACAAAAACACCGCGAGGATTTTTGGGATAAAAGTCAGGGTCAATTCCTGGATCGACGTGACGGCCTGAAAAATGGAAACGATCAGTCCCGCCGCCAGCCCAAAACCTAGCATGGGCGCGGACAAGAGCAGAGTCAGTTTGAGGCTTTCCATGGCAAAATCGACGATAAACTGATGCGTCATGACTTTTTTTTCCCGTTCAATTGAAACTTCTCATTAACGATCCGACCGTCAGATACCAGCCGTCCACCATCACAAACAACATTAATTTGAATGGCAGGGAGATCAACACCGGCGGCAACATGAGCATGCCCATGGATAGCAGGACGCTGGCGACCACCATGTCCAATATCAAAAACGGAATATAGATCATGAATCCGATTTGAAACGCGGTTTTCAATTCGCTGATGATGAAAGCGGGAATCAATGCGGTGATTTGAACGTCATCGCGCCCAGCGGGTTTTGGGCCTTCGAGCAGATTGACGAACAGGGCCAGATCCTTTTCTCGAATCTGATTCAACATGAATCGCTTCAGCGGAACCTGGGCGATTTCAAACGCTTCGGTCTGTGAAATTTTTTCTTCCATGAAAGGCTCGAAAGCGTTTTTGTTCACGTCGTTCCATACTGGGGTCATCACAAACATGGACAGAAAGAGAGCCAGCCCAATCAAAACCTGCGTGGGCGGGGTCTGCTGGGTTCCCATGGCCTGCCGCAAAAAGGATAAAACGATAACGATCCGCGTGAACGAAGTCATCATGATCAGGATCGAAGGCGCCAGAGTCAGAACGGTTAACAGCAATAAGACCTGCAAGGCGCTGGACAACTGGTCCGGCTCGTCGGCCTGCTCCATCCCAACCTGTATGGTGGGCAGGGAAATTGCGGAGGCCGACGTCGCCGTTCCCGCCAGAGCCAGAAGCAGGACGATTGCCGCAATTCCAAATATTTTTTTCAATTGAGTATTCACGCCGGTTTTAACTTCCCAAAGTTGCGGCGGA
The DNA here is from genome assembly GCA_029261555.1 of Nitrospinaceae bacterium. Classification (GTDB taxonomy): domain Bacteria; phylum Nitrospinota; class Nitrospinia; order Nitrospinales; family JACRGP01; genus JAJDBB01. Next base: position 30,547 of record JAJDBB010000020.1, read on the forward strand.
TCATCGCCGTCACGTCGTCGACCGAAACGTCGTCTTCCGCTTTATCCTCCGACGGGCCGGACGCAGAAAATTTATTCATGTAATTCGCAAATCCCTGTGCAGCTCCGCTTGTTCGCAATGGACCCGCCCCCGTTTTCGCGGAGGAGGAAAAGAATCCAGGTTTGGACGCGCCGCCGTTTTGTTCGCTTTTTATTTTTTTAATTTTTTCTTCGTCCTTAATGTTGGAAAGCAGGGTGATGGTATCCCCGGAAATTCCAACGATCAGAATCTCGTCCGCCACTTCCACGAGGGAGATGGTTTTTCTGGGGCCCAGAAAACCGGATCCCAATACCCTGACCAATTGTTTGTCGCCGCCCAGGGAATGTTTCCATACGGTTTTCTTGAAAATAAAAAACACTAGAAACATGACGCCCAATACGAGAGCCAGGGTGTAAAACATTTTCAATCCGGAAGCCGCCATACTCGGCCCCTTCCACTCGCCGACCTTTTCTTCATCCAGAATGCTTTTTTTGGATTGTGATTCAGAGTCAGGCGCGCCTGACTCCGCTTTATTATCCAAAATGCCTAGAGGAATGACGCCTGCCTGCAACGGCCTGATAGGACTCGGCGCGGCGGCGAGTTCTTCCCGATCCGCCGAAGGCGTTTTGAAATTTAAAACCGAATCTCCGGCTGTTGCATGCGCCGGTTCTTCAACCTTCGCCGTGACGGTGGAGATAATTTTTTGGGCGGTTCGCGGTTTTATAAAGCCTTCGTCCTGGCTTACGACTTGGGAGGCTTGCGTTAAAAAGCGGTCCAGCACGTCTCCGGAGTTTTTATTCACGCGAATGGTCAACTCGTTTCCGCTTCTGCGCATCCGAAAGTTGCCTCGCAAATCCGTTTGTGAATCGTTGTAGGCAAAGCGCACGCGCACTCGATTGGAATCAAACTGGGAGGCGTAAACTTGGTCGATGGGATAATCGTCCGAGTAAAAGTATCTCTTGGCGGGATGAATGTAGGCGTTCGGCAAATCAATTTGCACCGACTTGTTAAAAAATCCCGCCCTGGGATTTTTTGTCAGCGGTTTGTCAAACTCCAAATGAAAGATCAAGGCGTCTTCGCCGGTCTCAATATAAATATCCCTTAAATAATTCAGCTTGGATAAATCAGTTGAAGACTCTACCGGAGCGGAACACAAAAACAGTCCGGCTAATAAAGTTGCCGCCTGGAATAAACCTATCGAGCGTTTGGAAGTTCTCTTAAAAAAATTCATGGCAAACCCGCGTTGATGATTAAATTTTGAAGCGTCAAATTTATGAACGTTTCAAACCTTATTGATCAAACTGCAAAGGCTGTACCGTAAATGGTATTTTAAGAAACTGCTTGGAAGGTTAAGTAAACGGGCGAGTCGTTTTGGAACGACGACGGGAGAGTCTGAAGAGGATTTCTATGCGTGGACGGAGCCGCTCATCCCCCCGGTTGGGGGAAGAGAAAGCGGTCGCGACAATTAATCTTTCCTACACCAGGGACTGAACGCGCTCCATGGGAGAAACTATGTCAGTAAGTCGCACGCCAAACTTTTCGTTGACGACAACAACTTCTCCGCGGGCCACCAGCTTCTGGTTTACCAAAACTTCCAAAGGTTCGCCGACAAGTTTGGTCAATTCCACGACGGACCCTTGACTCAGCTGAAGCAAATCGTTGATCAACATTTTGGTGCGACCCAGCTCTACGGTGACCGTAAGCGGTATGTCCAAAATTAGATCAAGATTTTGTGGTCCACCCTCGGAACCCGGTTTTTCCTGGGGCTCATTTTCCTCCAGGTCCGCCAGAGCGTCCGCATCGCCGATGTCTCCTAAATCGTCTAACGAATCAAAATCATCTTGAGTGTCTTCTTGCATGGCCTTTAATCTTCCCTTTCAAGGATGTGGGAAATCTGAATCGCTTTTTTACCGCGGGAAACGCCCGGAAAGCCTTTGCACTTGGCAATGCCTTCCACCTTCATGACCAACGGGTCGGAGACGTCGTTCCCCAGCATCAAGGTGTCTCCAACTTTCAATTTAATTAAATCCATGGGAACGATTTCGGTTTCGCCGAGTTCGACGACCGTGTCCACCAGTGTGCCCTTGAGTTCGCCGCGCAAACGGTTCACCCATACCTGGTCCACTTCCATTTGTTCGCTCTGGAATTGGGCTTTCAGCTTGGGCAAAATAGGTTCAATGGCGGCGTAAGGAATGCACAAGGTCATCGTTCCGGAGATGCCTTCCATTTCGATATCGAACAAAATCACAAGCACGACGTCGGAGGGCGGAACGATTGCGGCGAATTGAGGGTTGACCTCGGAACGAACATAACTGGTAAAGATCGGGTGAGCCTGCTTCCAGGCTTTTTCCAAATCCTGCAGAGCGGTCAGCACCACGTTCTTGGTCATGCGAATTTCAATGGCGCTAAAATCCCGCCCCGTTCCCCGGTACTCCGCAGAGCCGGAGCCGCCAAAAAAAGTATCCACCAGCGAAAATACCAGCTTGCCTTCAACCACTAGCAAACCAAATCCGCGCAAAGGTTCCATTTTGAACACATGCAGACTGGACGGCACGGGGAGAGATCTGAGAAATTCCCCAAACTTTACGGTGTCCGTCGATACGGTGCTCACGTCCGCGGATTTACGCATGAGGGACGAAAATGAATTCCGGAACAAACGGGAAAACATTTGATTGACGATGTCCAGGGTCGGCAGACGTCCTCGGATGATTTTATCCTGAGTCGTCAGATCGAAAGGAACGACGCCCGTGGTCTCTTCCGGTTCGTCGGTTTCCGTTTCAACGGCGCCTTCGTTCACTCCCCGCAACAGGGCGTCTACTTCGCTTTGGGACAGAACCTGGCTCATTTGAAAATTCTCCTGCTTTGCTTGAGCGTCATTCGATCAAATCCTTTTCTATTATATCACTGGATGACGAATTCCGAAAAGTAGACGTCCTTGATATGGCCCAACACCAGGAAACGATTGACCCGGGTGGCGATTTCATCTTTAATTTTGAATTTACCCTGAATGGAATAAACGTCCTCAAACGTTTTACTGCTTAGCAAAATGAGGATCGAGTCCATAATTTTTTCTTCATTTTCCTTGAGTTCATTACGGATTTCCAAAGCGCTCAATTCAAGGGCTACGGTCACTTTTAGAAAACGTTTCCCCTGGCTGGCCGCCAAATTTACGATGAAGGGATCCAGGGAATACATCACTCCCAAATCGCCTTCGTCTTCTTCGCCGGACTCCGTTCCGCTCTTGGCAGTCTCTTTCGCTTTGGATTTATCGCCAGCGGCTCCGCTTAGAACGCCCGCAAAAAATTGTGTGTACGCAAAATATCCGCCGCCGCCAACAAGGGCAAATATCATTACCGCAAGCAACGCCTTCATCAGGGGAAATTTCTTGGCTTCCGGCGGGGCTATGTCCAGTTGTGCTAATAGATCCTCTTCCTCTACTTCGGCCATTTAAGTTCTCCTCAGACTATATAACGTCATGATATTCAGCCACTTCGCCTAAATAAAGCAAAGAATATGCCAACAAGCTCAGGTTCCACCCCGATCGGCGTAAGCGGTTTAAAAATGGCGGGTTCTGAAACCGGCGGTTTTAGCCATTTCCACTTGTTTCAATTTCACGAGGCAAATTCGTCATTTATTTGACTGAATCCTTCCTAGCTTAAAATAATTGATTTTACTAGCTTTACGGTTTTAAACCCACAATTCATAACTTTTTTGTTGTTTTTTGTCGCATCCGCAAAGTGTTCTGCTTGCTTTCACGGCAAATAAAATAGCATTCATCAGGTTTTTCCCAACCGCCTTTCAAATATTTTTTTTCAAACCTTTTAAAATTAACAGCTTAAGTAAATAGTTTTGGAAAAACAAAACTTTTTTTTGAATGGTACAGGAATTGAAACCTCTAGACTTGAATAGGGGAAATATGAGCCTATTTGCCTAATAATTCAACAGAAATTGAACCGGCGAGGGCTGGTGGGGCCAATAGTTTGGATTTGCAAACCTGACCTAGCTTGTAGAATTCATCGTATAAGCAACGCTACTAGATTCAGTGGTATTGGAAATCCTCTTAAAAACCTTTTAACTATTTAAATTGTTTCCATTTTTAAAGGAGAGACAGTATGAAATGCCGTTTTCCGAGGAGCCTCATCATGGTTCCCTTATTATTGTTATCGACCCCGTCGCTTGCCAGGGCCGAGGAGGCCGCCAAACTTAACCCGGCGGACACGGCATGGATCCTGATATCTTCGGCTCTGGTCATGCTCATGCTACCCGGCCTGGCTCTCTTTTATGGAGGAATGGTTCGCAGAAAAAACGTGCTCAGCACCTTGATGCACAGCTTCATCCCTTTAGGGGTTATCACCATACAATGGGTGGTTATCGGCTACTCGCTGGCCTTCGGAGGAGATATCGCCCATTTCGTGGGCAACCTGGACAAAATGTTTCTTCAAGGGATCGAGCCTTCCACTCTCAATGGAACCATTCCCGATTATTTGTTTTCCATGTTCCAGTTGATGTTTGCCATCATCACCGTCGCCCTGATCAGCGGAGGGTTGGCGGAACGCGTAAAATTCAAAGCTTACGTGATTTTTATCCTGGCCTGGTCGACG
>JAJDBB010000021.1 GCA_029261555.1 Nitrospinaceae bacterium
TCACCAAATCAAATGCGTCGCCAAATCCCACAACCCAAAGCCCGACCTCCAGAATGCCCAGCAATCCCAACCCGGCAAAAACCAGCGCTAACCGGGAAAAGAATGGTTTATAATCAGCGAAGCGCATTATCAATCAGAAAATTCTTTACGATTAATATCCAACAACCATTTTTCAACCAAAATGTATTTCATCAACCATTCACCTTTGGGCGCCTGCCGCGGCCCTTTACCCATACCTTGAAAACATCTTACCTGTCGCGACCGTATTCAAATAAAATTTTGCCTCTAATTTTTGCCTTGATCGCGGCGGCGGGTTTTTCCGTTTTACCAGACGTCTGTTCTGGCGGGAAGGGAGAGGAAGTTTCCTCCTATCAAACGCGCCTGGCCCCGTTCAGCCGCGAGGAGCGGGAAATTTACGGCGTCAAAATGAGGCAACCTTATGTCGTGGACGTTCGGTCCATTCAGGAAAGTATGCGTTCTTTAAAGTATCAAACCAAGAGTTTTTTTTGGTCCGAAGCCCTGCCTGTGTTCGACTCCGAGCAGATCCGAAACCTGAGCCCGCTAATTCAAAAACGGTTGTCCGTTGCAGACGCCTCGCAAAAAGCGATATTCAGAATCCTGGGCGCCTCGGGCCAACCCGCGATCCAGGGGGACGCCTTTATCAGCAGGAAGGGACTAAACTGGCGCTTTAATTTGCTAAACGGAGTCAAAAGGAAGGTTGGGGATTTCAATATTTTTGGCGGCGGTTGGAAAATCGCGGGAGCCCAAAACTTTAAGTACAAAACCCGAAAATTCTTTTTCTTTTTTAACAAAAAGATTACCAACTGGGTGGTGAGCAGAGATATCAGGCCCATTTCGCGCCTGGCAATCAAACCGGTTTCACCTTCGGAAACCGGAACGGTTAAAAACTTACCCTCCCTTTCCTCCGAAGAAATTGAAAATAGATTGCAGGTCCTAAAAGAATTGAAGGACGAAAATTTGATCGACGACAAGGATTACGAATCCAAACGACGAGAAATTTTGCAAAGTTTTTAGACGTCCATAAAATTTGAACTACAGGAGAATTTCATTGCTCTACAAAATCAACAGCGATAATACGGTGGACATTGACGGCGTCTCGCTCACCCTCAGCCATCCAGACGATTCCAACCCGGAATGGATTGGTCAGGATGAGGTCCTAAAGCAACTGATGGCATGCTGGATGGTTGTGTCCGAGAAAGATTTTCCGCTCTCTCCACGTTTGGTGGGAATGCCGGGGATTGGCAAGACTACCTTGGGCATGGCGGCAGCCAGACATAGAAAGCAACCTTTGTTCATATATCAATGCACCAGCGACACGCGTCCGGAGGACCTGTTGGTAGTTCCCGTTCTTGCGGGTTCAGGCAAAATTTCCTACCACGCCTCGCCGGTGGTCGCCGCGATGCTGGTGGGCGGAGTTTGCATTCTGGACGAGGGAAACCGCATGAACGAAAAGAGCTGGGCCTCTCTCGCGCCTTTGTTGGATCAGCGGCGTTATGTTGAATCCGTTATCGCCGGAATTAAAATCCACGCCCACCCGGAGTTTCGCGCCTGCGTCACCATGAACAGCGACGAATCCACTTTTGAAATTCCGGACTACATTCTTTCCCGCCTGCAACCCACCCTTCATTTGAGTCTTCCCGCAATGGAAGATGAAATTGCCATTCTAAAATATCACCTACCGTTTGCCGAAAGCGATTTACTGGGCGTCTGCGCGCAATTTCTCCAAAAGGCCCACCGCCTGGATTTGGATTATTCCATCCGCGACGGCATTCATATTCTACAATACGCCCTCAAGCGCTTGAAACAGGACGCATCGCACCCGCTGGCCAAAGACCGTTATTGGAGCGAAGCGATCGAAAAAGTTTTGGGGGAAGAGGCGTTGAATCTGGACGCCCTTGCGGAAAAGAAAAAGCGCGCCCTGGGAGAGGATAAGTTACCCATGGGGTTGAGCGATTTCTTTTTTGGCGAGGAAAGCCCCTTGCACCCAGATAAAGATATTTAAAAAATAGTTTTAGATGCAAACTCACTAAAGCGCGTGGAGTCGCCCAAATTAGTAACGCCCTATTGACTCCAGGCGCTTGTCTGGCAGATAAGGATTTATAAGGAGCGGTCAATAATAATGAAGGGCATATTTTCTCTCAGCGAAAAGATTGAAATCCTTCCCGTGGTGCATGGGAGCGGAAATTTCACCCGGACGGTTCGTCAGAAAATCCTTGCCTCGGGTTGCGACTGCCTGGCCGTTTGCCTGCCCCCGGAATTTCAATCGGCCCTGGAAGCGGGCGTCCAAAAACTTCCGTACATCTCGTTGTGTTGCCAGAAAGAGGCCGACGGAGCCGTCAATTACGCTCCCATCGACCCATGTCAACCGGTGGTTGCGGGATTGCGCATCGCCATTCAAGAGGGAATCCACAGGGCCTATATCGACCGAAGCGTTGGTCGCTGGGAAGGCGGTAAAGCTTTTTTCCCGGACGCATTTGCCCTTTCCGGCCTATCGCACGAAAAATATTGTGCCGCCCTTCTGCCCACCCTGCCCCGTCCTGCGCCGGAAAGCCAGCAAGACAAAAGGGTTTGCTGGATGGCTTACCAACTCCACCAACTAGAATTGGACTATAAAAAAATAACGTTCATTTGTTCCGTCCTGGATTGGCCCTGGGTGAAGGAGGCTTATGACGAGCGCCGGAAATATTCCAAACCGGAATCATCCGTCGCCGCCCCTGACCTTTTTGGCGTAGAGCCTGAGACTCTGTTTTTTGCGCTGGGCGAGTTTCCTTACGCCAC
>JAJDBB010000022.1 GCA_029261555.1 Nitrospinaceae bacterium
CAAACTGCACCAGCGCTTCAAGGACCTCTGGGTCCGATTCAACGTTTCAAACAGCGATTTCATACGCACCACGGAGGCGCGCCACACCCATGTCGTTCAAAATATTTTGCAAACCCTGTTCGACAAGGGAGAAATTTACAAAGACAGCTACGAAGGCTGGTATTGCACCCCAGACGAAAGGTTCTGGACCGAAAAGGACGTCGTCAATGGAAACTGCCCGGAATGCGGCAGGCCTGTGGAAAAAATCAAGGAGCACAATTACTTTTTTAAAATGGGACAGTATGGCGAATGGTTAACGCGGCACATACGCGAAAACGAAAGCTTCATCCAACCCGTCTCGCGCCGAAACGAAGTGTTGGGCTTTCTGGAAAAACCTCTGGGCGACCTGTGCGTCTCCCGTCCCAAAGAGCGTTTGCCCTGGGGCATTCCCCTTCCCTTTGACGATGATTACGTCGCCTACGTCTGGTTCGACGCCTTGATCAATTATATTTCAGTACACGGCCAACCGGACCAGATACGCGATTGCGGGTTCTGGCCCTGCGACCATCACCTCGTCGGCAAGGACATCCTGACCACGCACGCGGTGTATTGGTCCTGCATGTTGAAAGCGATGGACCAGCCGCCGCCGAATAATATTTTCGCCCACGGATGGTGGACGGTGAATGGACAAAAAATGTCCAAGTCCCTGTTCAACGTCGTGGAACCCAATTTGCTCGCCGACCAGTTTGGCGTGGACGTGATCCGCTATTTTCTCCTGCGCGAGGTTCCGTTTGGACTCGACGGCGATTTTTCACACAAGGCGCTGATCGGCAGGAACAACAGCGACCTCGCCAACAATCTGGGCAACCTGCTGAACCGAACGCTCAACATGGTGAAAAAATATCAGGAAGGAAAAATCCTGGAACCCTCCGCCTCCACTCCGGAGGACCAGGCCCTGGCCGACAAAGCCTCGGAAGTGGTCCAGTCCGTCGCCGGCCTGTACGACCAGTTGGCTTACAACAAAATACTGGCGACCATATGGGAACTTGTGGACCAGTGCAATCAGTACATAAATAATATGGGACCGTGGAATCTCGCCAAGTCAGAGGAAGGCCAAGTCCGGCTGACGCGCGTCATGTACAACTCCTGCGAAGCGCTCCGCGTGATCGCAGTTTTGATTTACCCGTTCATGCCGGAGTCGGCGGAGAAAATTAACCAACAGCTCGGCGCGGATTCCACAATAGAAGAACAAGGCTTACAGTCAATCCGCGAATGGGGTTTCCTAACCGCAGGCATACAAACTCAACCGGGTCCACAACTGTTCCCGCGCATCGAAGAAGAAGAGGAGAAAAAAATCATGGAACAGGCCAATGAGTTGTCAACACCGTCCGCCCCGGTCCCAGCCGAGGAAGAAAAGAAAATAGAACCGGTCGCCGAACAAATTGAGTTCGACGATTTCACCAAGATCGATCTCCGAACCGGAAAAATTCTCGAAGCGGAAAAAATCAAAAAGTCCAAAAAGCTCATCCAACTGAAAGTGGATATCGGTTGCGAAACGCGGCAGGTCGTCGCCGGAATCGCCGCCGGTTACGAGCCAGAACAGTTGGTGGGCCGAACCGTCATCTTGGTCGCCAACCTGAAACCGGCCAAACTGATGGGAGTCGAATCTCAGGGCATGATCCTGGCGGGAAGCGACGACGATAAAATCATTCTGGCGGGATTCGACGGAGAATTGAAACCGGGAGTGCGCGTAAAATGATCATCGACACCCATGCCCACATCGACATGGAGGCCTTCGACGAGGACCGCGACGCAGTGGTGCAACGCGCTCGCGAAAGCGGCGTGAGCTACATTCTCGACGTGGGATGCGATCTGGAGAGCAGTCGGCGCGCCGTCGAACTCTCCGAACGCTACCCGTTCATTTACGCGACGGCGGGCGTTCATCCGCACGACACGGGCGACCTGGACGACGCGGTTTACGACGAGCTTCGCGACCTGCATGCGCATCCCAAAGTCATCGCCGTCGGCGAAACTGGACTCGATTATTTCAAAAACTATTCCCCGCATGATTTGCAACGCAAACACTTCCGCAAGCAGATAGAACTGGCGCGGGATTTAAAAAAACCGCTGATCATTCACACCCGCGACGCAAGCGAAGATATCGTCTCCATCCTGTCCGACTATTATCCCAACGGCGACGGCGGAGCGGGAATCTTCCACTGCTTTTCAGGAGATCAGGAGTTGGCGGACCAGGCCTTGGAGATGGGGTTTTATATTTCCTTCGCCGGACCGGTCACATTTAAAAAATCCGAAGCCCTGCGCGAGGTTGCCAAAACTATTCCGGCGGACAAACTGTTTGCAGAAACCGATTGCCCGTATCTGGCGCCCATGCCCAAACGCGGCAAACGAAACGAACCGGCCTATGTCAATCACACCGCGCAAATGCTGGCCGACATACGCGGCCTGAAAATTGAGGACGTGGAACGGACCATGGCCCTGAACTTTTTCGAACTGTTCGGCGTCGGCGAGGCCGCCCAACCGGGAACCATCGCCTATCAAATCCGCGACTCGCTCTACCTCAACCTGACACAACGATGCACCAACGATTGCGTGTTCTGCACGCGCATCAGCCGTCCCGTCGTGCAAGGCTACAACCTGGCGTTGAAACGCGAACCGACCTCGGACGAATTGTGGGACGCCATCGACGACGTCGGCAAATACAAGGAAGTCGTATTCTGCGGCTTCGGGGAACCCACCCTGCGCCTGGACGCGATCAAGGACGTCGCGAAGCGGATCAAGCAAGCGGGCGGACGCGTTCGCCTGAACACCAACGGACACGGCAACGTCATTCACCAACGCAACATCCTGCCCGAACTCCAGGGCCTGATCGACGAGGTCTCCGTCAGCCTGAACGCAGACACGTCGGAGAAATACGACGAGATATGCAAACCCTGGCCGAAATTTCGCGGCACAATTTACGAAGAGATCAAGGAATTCATCCGCCTGGCCAAGGAATACATTCCCACGGTGCAGGCCACAATCGTCACGCAACAGGAAGGCGTTGACGAATCCGAATGCGAAACCATTTCCTCGGGCGAGTTGGGAATCAATTATCGTGCGCGGCGAAACAACATGGTGGGCTGAGACATGAGACTGTACATAGGACTGGGAGCTTTATTTGCGGGAATTGCCGTCCTTCTGGGCGCCTTTGGAGCGCACTCGCTGAAGGCGGTGTTGACCGCCAAACAGCTCGCCACCTTTCAAACCGGCGTGCATTACCAATTCATCCACAGCCTGGCGCTCGTCCTGATTGGCGTGTTGGGAACAACGGCCAATCCCCCGCTGGACGAAAAATTAAAAACCCCTGGCAAATTTTTTATCGCCGGCATCCTGCTTTTCTCCGGAAGCCTCTACGCCCTCGCCCTCGGCGGCCCCAGATTCATGGGACCCGTCACCCCATTAGGGGGGCTCTGCTTTATGATCGGTTGGTTCACCCTCGCCTCCCGGTTCTTGAGGAAATAAGAGACAAATTAACAAAACCGCGCTCTAACCTCAAAAATTTCAATAAATTTACATTTCCCGCATAAAACTAACGAAAATAAAGGTTTACATTTATTCCATAGTTAGTATTATGCCTCTGCCTTTGTACTCTCTTTGGGGCAAGCACGCTCCAAAAAGGGGTTTTTTAAGGGTTTTATAGCTAAATTAGCTGAACAAAATAGATCTCGCGCCTGTTGGAGTTGCTCATGTTATTCAAGTGGCTTAGCGCATTATTTACCAGCCTGCTGTTCGTCGCGGCTCCGGCTTTTGCCAGTACGTCCCCATCGCCCGCCGAACAGAAACCTCAATTATCGTCCCCGACCATTCCTCGCCATGTGATCCTGGCTCATTCCTCGGCGGACGAAAGTTTAGCCGGTCTATTGGCTCCACAAATTATCCTTGAGGTCCGCCAGGATAAGCAGTCCGGTCTCCTTTCCGTTAACGCCAGAGGCGTGACTCTGGGCGAGGTCATGGAAAAGATATCCGAAGTTACCGGCCTGATCGTGACGTCAATCAACGAGGAACTTTTGCAAGAACCAGTACAAATTTACCTAAAAGACATCCCGTTGAAACAGGCAATCGACAGACTGCTTTTCAACGTCAACTCGATCTATCTTTACTCTTCCATCCCGGCGACTAAAAAAGAAAATACTTCAAAGGACTTGTTCAAAGTCATGTTGATGTCCAAAAAAGAAGAGTTGCCCAAAGGAATCCAAACTCAACGAACCAAGGAAGCCGAGGCCGCCAAGTTACAGGTTGTCATGGGAACGGACCTCGGACGCGCCATTCTTGGAGGCGGCGCTACTACGACCAAACAAATTCTCAATGAATTGCTGGAAACGGGTACGGAAAAGGAAATTAAAAAAGCGATTGCGGATTTGGAAAAAGTATTACTTCTGCCAACCCTTTACAATCATGCTGGCACAGGGTCTGTTTTTTTTGAATCCCTGAATGCTCTCAAGAAATTGGACTCTGAAACGGCAGAATATACGCTCACCAACCTTCTTGAAACAGGAGAAGAATCTTGGATTCAATCGCTGGCGGCAGAGAACCTCGGGGAGGTAGGCGGCGAGGACTCCATAGATCCTCTAATAGCCGCTGCCGAAAGCGAAGATCCCCTCGTGCGAGACGCCGCCGTTTATAGTCTTGCAAAGATAGGGGACGGCAGAGGAATCGAACTATTGTTACATAAAATTGAAGAGGGAGAACCAGCCGTCCAGCAAGCAGTCGTCAATACTATGGCCAGTTCGGAAAACGAAAGCACCAAGGCGGCTTTAAACCAAATTGAAACAGAGGTAACGCCTCAAGACGTAGTCAGCGCATCGGAACAACAGGAAGTATCTGAAATCAATTCTGAATCGGAATTACAGAAATAATCCGAGAATAACTCGGAGAACTATTAATTTTCATTCACTAACTTTAGGAGGTTGGTTATGAGAAAAGTTTTGAAACGGTTGCCATTATTGGTCGTCTTTTTACTGGCGATCATTCTGGCGACGGCAGGACAGGCGGCGGCGGCAGGCGGCCCGATAGTCCTAAGCGGCGACGACGCCGACGACGGCGGCAATCATTGTCGACTGTCGGCCTGCGGCCAGCTTTACGGCAAAGCATTGAATTTTGTCGTCACCAATTCCAATTCGGGAGGAACCGGAATTATAGCCATTGGCGGTTCTTTCACCGGCGGAGCCATAACCGCCCTGAAGGACTGGAACAAGACGATCCACGGCGGCCCGAATGTGTCGATCACGCACGTAAGTAGCACCACTGATATTGCTGGCATCGATTTTTCGAATTATGCCGCCATCTACATCCCATCCAATGACAACAATACGAGTAGGGGAATAACCTCTTCCCAATTGACCGCTTTGAACGCGCGGCAGGCGGACATCGTCGACTTCGTGAATAATCTCGGCGGCGGATTGTTGGCCTTGACAGAAGCGGGAGATTCCCATCAATACGGTTGGCTTCCTCTCTCTTTAAATGTCGGAAATACAAGCCACTCCAGCAACCAAGTAATCAGGCCCACGGCTGAAATGGACGCCATTACACCAGGGCTGACCGCTTCGCAACTGAGCCATTGTTGTTACCATACGGTGTTCACCGGCCCAGACGGCTTCTCCGGCCTCAAGGTCCTCGCCTACCACGATCACAATGGTAATGGTCAATTCGACGGCAAGGCGACCGATCATGTCATCATCCTGGGCGGCGTCCAGGTCACCATCCAGGGCAACATCGAGTTGGACCCGGCGACCGCAACCCTGACCACCGGCGACCAGCACACGGTTACGGCTACGGCTGAAGACGGCGATCCTCTGGCTCCCGTACAAGGCGCTTTGATAGACTTTGACGTCAGCGGCGCCAACGCAGGCGCAAGCGGAACGTGTAACCCGGCCAACTGTGAAACAGATTCCAACGGAATGGTGAGCTTCACCTATACGGGAAACAACGAAGGAACCGACAACATTGCGGCTTCTTTTGTGGACGGCAATGGAACTACCCAGACCTCCAACACCGTTAACGCGATCTGGGAAGCTCCGGTCAACCTTCCGCCTGTAGCCAACGCGGGACCGGACCAGACGGTGGAAGCGACCGGCGCCATTACGGCGGTTACTCTGGACGGAACGCTTTCCAGCGATCCGGACAGCGATCCGTTGACCTATCTCTGGACGGGAACGTTCGGTAGCGCCACCGGCGTAAGCCCAACGATCAACCTGCCGCTGGGAACGCATACCATCTCCTTGGTGGTTAACGACGGCACGGTGGATTCAGCTGTGGACACGGTGAGCATCACGGTTCGAGACACAACCAAGCCCGTGATCACAGCGCCGGCAAATGTCACCGCCTGTAATAACCCCGGCCAGGCCTCTGCTGTTGTAACGTTCGCGTCTGCTACAGCGACGGACAACTCGGGATCGGCAACGGTGACGCAAACCATCGGTCTACCCAGCGGTTCGGCATTCCCGGTCGGAACGACCACAGTCACGTGGACGGCAACCGACGCTTCGGGCAATACCGCCACCGCTTCCATCACGGTTACCGTGAACGATTGTGAGAAGCCGGTGATTACCACGCAGAACCTGACCGTGGAAGCAACTGGAACGACCACGCCGGTGAATATCGCCGCTGTGACAAGCGCTACAGATAACGTGGGCGTAACGTCCGGTCCGACCGCCAGTAATAACGGTCCGTTCCCGATCGGTTCCACCACGGTGACCTGGACAGCTTCGGACGCCGCGGGCAACGTCGGAACCGCGACGCAAGTTGTCACGGTTGTGGACACTACGCCTCCAGCGATCACTGCGCCTGCGGACGTCACAGCATGTAACGATCCTGATCAGGCCTCTGCGGTTGTCTCCTTCGCGTCTGCTACAGCGACGGACAACTCAGGCTCGGCAACCGTGACCCAAACCAGCGGTCCCGCTTCCGGCTCGGCATTCCCGGTTGGAACGACCACGGTCACATGGACGGCAACGGATGCTTCCGGCAACACCGCTTCCGCATCCATTACGGTTACCGTGAACGATTGTGAGCCGCCGGTGATCAACACCAGCGACATCACGGTGGAAGCCACGGGGCCGACTACTCCGGTCGATGTGGCGGCTGTAACCTCGGCGACGGATAACGTCGGCGTAACGTCCGGTCCGACCGCTAGCAATAACGGTCCATTCCCGATCGGTTCCACCACGGTGACCTGGACGGCTGAGGACGCCGCGGGCAATGTCGGAACCGCAACGCAAGTTGTCACGGTTGTGGACACCACCCCGCCGGAGATCACTGCTCCTGCGGACGTCACAACATGTAACGATCCTGGTCAAGCCTCTGCGGTTGTCTCCTTCGCGTCTGCTACAGCGACGGACAACTCAGGCTCGGCAACCGTGACCCAAACCAGCGGTCCCGCTTCGGGCTCGGCATTCCCGATTGGAACGACCACGGTCACGTGGACGGCAACGGATGCTTCTGGCAACACGGCCTCCGCGTCCATTACGGTTACCGTGAACGATTGTGAGCCGCCGGTGATCGACACCAGCGACATCACGGTGGAAGCAACTGGAACAACCACGCCGGTGGATATCGCCGCTGTGACCAGCGCTGCGGATAACGTCGGCGTAACGTCCGGTCCGACCGCTAGCAATAACGGTCCGTTCCCCATAGGTTCCACCACGGTGACCTGGACAGCTACGGACGCCGCGGGCAATGTCGGAACCGCAACGCAAGTTGTCACGGTTGTGGACACCACCCCGCCGGAGATCGACAACGCTTGTCTGACCGACACGTTGTGGCCGCCGAACCATAAGTTGGTTCTCGTGTCCACGGGTTCATTCAGCGATATTGTCGATCCTGATCCGTCAATCAGTATTTCCGTAACCAGCAACCAGCCGATTAACGGCACGGGCGACGGCAATACCGATTCTGATTGGGAAGCGGTCGACAACGGCGACGGAACCTACTCGGTTTCTCTCCGGGCAGAACGAGCCGGCAACATCGGCCAGCGTGATTACACAATCACTCTGACCGCGACCGACGCTGCGGGCAACTCGTCCGAAGCAGAGTGCGCAGCTTCCGTTCCGCACGACCAGGGGAATAACAACTCGCCTGGCAGTAAGAAAAAGAAGTAGTAGTATTTAAAGCTTGATTTAAGAGGGGAAGGGAGATTTTCTCCCTTCCCCTTTTTTTATTCCTCCGATCAAACACTTCCCGCCTTTTTTGTTTTAAAATAAAGCTATAAAAACTCATAAGCCGAAGGGTCAACGCCATGCCACTCAATCCGCCAAAATCGGCGGGAGGTTGGAACGCCATTTTCTACTCCCTGCGTCTCGCGCTTCGTTCCGGGCCGTTTCAGTTATTAAAAGCCCTGGCCTCAAAAAACGCGTGTAAAACCTGCGCTCTGGGCATGGGCGGCCAAAAGGGCGGCATGCGCAACGAGTCTGGACGCTTCCCCTCAGTCTGCAACAAATCCGTTCAAGCCCAGTCCTCCGACATGCAAGCGGGCGTCGACGACGAGTTTTTCGCGCGCCACAGCGTCGCGGAACTTTCTACCTGGACGCCCAGGGAACTGGAACACAGCGGCCGTCTTGTGAGTCCTCTGATTTGCGAACCCGGCTCGGAACATTACCGACCGATAAGCTGGCCGGAGGCGATGGACCGCTTGGCCGTTAAAATGAAATCCACCTCGCCCGAGCGTTCTTTCTTTTATTTCAGCGGAAGGTCTTCCAACGAAGCGGGATTCCTCCTGCAATTGTTCGCCCGCGTTTACGGCACCAACAACGTCAACAATTGTTCCTACTACTGCCACCAGGCGTCCGGCGTGGGGCTGACGCAAAGCTTGGGAACGGGCACGGCGACCATCGAGTTGGAAGATCTGGATCATGCCGACCTGGTGTTTTTGATCGGCGCCAATCCGCCGTCGAACCATCCGAGATTCATGACGACCTTGATGGAAGTCCGCCGGCGAGGCGGACGGGTGATCGTGGTCAATCCGGCAAGGGAACGCGGACTGGAAAACTTCAGCGTGCCGTCGGACTGGCGCAGTATGTTGTTCGGTTCCGAAATCGCCAGCAGTTACATCCAGCCAAACATCGGCGGCGACGTCGCCTTTTGCAAAGGAGTCGCCAAGGCGCTCTTTCAGATAGCCCATAACAATCCCGAAGTCATCGACCGATCCTTCATCGAATCGGCGACGGAAAATTTTTCAGATTACAAACAAGACGTCGAGAACTCGTCGTGGGAGGATATCGAAAAAGCTTCCGGACTCAGCCAGGAATTATTGCAGGACGTCGCGGACCAATACGCCGGCGCCAAAAACACGGTGTTCGCCTGGGCCATGGGGCTGACCCATCACGCCCACGGGGTGGCCAATGTGCAGTCCATCGTCAACCTCGCGTTGTTGCGCGGCATGGCGGGCAGGCCGCACGCGGGCTTGCTTCCCCTGCGCGGACACAGCAACGTCCAGGGCATGGGTTCCATGGGGGTGGCTCCTCAATTGAAGAAAGCGGTGTTTGACAATCTGGAATCGCTGTACGGGATCGCGCTTCCCAAAACGCCGGGACGGGACACGCTGGCCTGCATGCAGGCAGCGCGGGAAGGGAAATTTGATTTCGCCTGGAACCTGGGAGGAAATTTATACGGCTCGAATCCGGATTCGCGTTTTGCACAAGAGGCGCTTTCTAAAATTGATTTCACCCTCTACATGAACACCACTCTCAACCAGAGCCATTTTCTTGGACGCGGGAAAACCAGTTTGATCCTGCCCGTATTGGCGCGAGACGAAGAGCCGGAGCCGACCACGCAGGAGAGCATGTTCAGTTATGTGCGCATGAGCGACGGCGGACCGGCGCGTCATAAAGGGCCGCGTAGCGAGGCGAGCATAATTGTCGAAACGGCGGAGCGTGTGGCGCCGGACGTATCCATCCCATGGAGCGATTTTAAAAGCGCGGCAGGCGTCCGGAAAACCATCGGCGCAATCATTCCCGGTTTTGAAAAATTAAAGGACATGGACAAAAGCCGCGAGGAGTTCCATATCGCTGGGAGGATTTTGCATCAACCCCAATTCCCCACCGCCAACGGCAAGGCAAAATTCAAAGTCTGCCCGACCGCTTGCTTTAAAAACGAAAAGCGCGAGGCAAATCAGTTCAAACTGATGACGGTTCGTTCCGAGGGCCAGTTCAACACGGTGGTGTACGAAACCGAAGACAAGTACCGGGGAATCCAAGCGCGAAACGTGGTCCTGATGAATCCCGTGGACATTGAGAAATTGGGCATGAAGGAAAATGATCGGGTGACCGTGGGCAGTAGCGCGGGTGAACTGGACGCGCAAGTTCTCCTGCCCTACCCCATCAAGGCGGGGAATATAATGATGTATTATCCGGAGGCCAACGTTCTGGTCCCATTGGAGTGCGACGCACAATCCAAAACTCCGTCGTTTAAATCAGTAGACGTCCGGGTGGAGAAAGAAACGGCAAAGGCGGGTTGAATCCTAAACTACCGCTCGAGCGGGTTCGGGTTTGGATTCTGGAACTACGGCCTCGGCAACGGGTTCCGGGGCAACGGTCTCTTTCATCAATATCCAGTGATAAAAACGCATCAACAAAAACTTAAGATGGCGCAAACTGCGGATGCCCATAAGATTCCGTATCAGAACATTGGGGCGCAAATGGAATTGAAGAAACGCGCGGCGTTTCAAACTGAGCAATTCTTCCCTCTCAATTCCCAGAGGCACATAGGCGGCGCTCATAAAATAAAAATTATCCCAATCGACTTTTTTGATTTCTCCGCTCTCTTCCAATAAGCGATAACTTTCCGTACCCGGCAGAGGCAGGTAAGTGAAAAAATTGGCGCGAATCAAGGGAAGGTCCATCGACAGGCGAATGGTCTCGTTCATCGTGTCCAGAGTTTCGCCGGGAAATCCTAGAATGAAAAACGCCGCAATATCCAACCCGTTTTTCCGAATGCGCTCGACGTCTCCGCGGATCTTCGCGACCGTGGTGCCTTTCTTCATGATCTTCAATATCTTGTCGTTTCCGGATTCTATGGCGACGCTCACCAGGTAAAGCCCCGCCTTCTTGAGCAACTGTAACAACTCGTCGTCCAGATAATCCATGCGAATACCGTTGGGCATGGCGAGGCTGACATCCAGTTGCAGGCTGATGATTCCACGAACAATATCCTTGGCGTATTCGATGTCCTGAGTGAAGTTGTCGTCCACGATGTGGAATTCGCGGATTCCATAATCATCGTAAAGCCGTTGAATATTTCTTAAAACGTATTCCCTGGAATGGTGACGCAATTTTTTTCCAGACAAATTCGGGGCCGAGCAAAACGTGCAAGCATACGGGCACCCTCTGGTCGTTATGATGGGAGCGATGGGGAATTTTCTGAAAAAAGCGCCGTGCTGGGCTTCGGGGTAATTTTCTGGATGTATCAGATCCCAGGCAGGGTCGCCCAGGGAATCCAAATCCTGCTCCATTTCTTGCGAATTGAATACCGTTTCTGTATCGCGTTTCCAGATCAAACCGGGGACGTCTGAAAAATCGGCTTCCGCATTGGACTCCAAAAGATCGCAAAAAACGGGAAACCCGATTTCCGCTTCTCCGGCGAACCCGAAATCCAAATTGCTTTCAAGATTTTTAAACGCTTGTTCGGGGTCGCTGGAAATATGCGCCCCGCCAACCAAGGTAACTATTTTGGGATCGATTTCTTTTATGGAAGCGAGAATGGCGCGTACGTTGCGTATGTCGAAGGTGTAACATTGGATTCCGATCAGGTCGGGTTTATACTTTCCGACGATCTGTTGGCCAAATTTTTCCGGAGGGATTCTATCCTTAATGCAATCAATAATATGGACTTCGTGACGCGCGCGCACTTTCTGCGCCAGATAGGCCAGCCCGAGGGAAGGTTGAATATGGTCGCTTAAGTTGTTGGGCTTGACCAGTAGTATTTTCACGGAATAATTGCCGCTCCCGAAAAATTTGGAGAACTAAATATATTATTATGAGAACACAGGCTGGTAGGGGGATCAAACTTATTTCACGCGAAAAATTTTACCTTCCGCAAGCGGGCAAAATACAAGGCAAAAACCAGCGCAATTAAAACGAATGCATGCGCCCACAACCGCCCAGCCTGGAACGGAAAACCAAAGTCGACGGCCCCGTTGACGTGTCCGGCATAATGCTTCATCAACTGCCCGTATTCAATCATGAGGTGCACGGGATAACTTCCCGGCGCCATGGGGTCCGGCTTTTGTAGGGGAACCTCAAATGCCTTCTCCTCCCCGCCTCTCAAAGTGAACCCCAGCATTCCTTTAAATTTGTCGGCCTTCAGCCCCTTGGGCAAATGCAACATCATCTGAATATTTTTGAACGACGACGATGAGTTTTTGAGGACGATCTTGAGAAAGCTGTTCCCCTCCCTTTCTTCGGCAAGTATCTCTCCTTCAATAGCTGATTCCAGAGCTTCCTTGTAATAAAAGGAATCGACATGCATTTGCATCCGACGCGCGGATTCCGTTTCGTCCGCTTTATAATCGACGCCGATCATTATCGGATACCGTCCCACGCGAAGCACGGGAGGATGATTGTCGTTTGTGAGGGATATTTTTGCTCCCGCCTCCAACTTCGGAATCGCGGGCGCCATGAACTTTGAATGATGAAAATGGAACATGGGGCGAACGTCATACAAGGTTTGCCTTCCCGCATTTTTCAAATCCAAAACAATCTTTACCTTGCCGTCTTCGGAGACCTCGGACAGGGTGGAAATATCCAGCAAGCCCTTGTCTTCCGCCTCGGCCTGACCCGCCAGAGCGCAGAAAAACAACGCCGCCGTCAATCCATGTTGCCACTTAACGTTCATCCAACCGTCGTCCCGTTTTCAAAGCCTTGTTTGGCGTCATTGAAGGATTAAATGTAATACAATGAAACTGGGGTTAAGCGCCCATGGTTAAATTATATGAAACTTCCCGATTCAATATATAAAATTCTTCAGAACGCCCGGAGCCGGCGCTCCGCTGCGCTGGCGCTGAACGGCGTATTTTTGCTCGCCGCCCTGCTGATTTGCGGCTACCTGGTCGCCAACTCATATTCCTACTTTTTTCTCGACGCGAGAAAATTTGCCTCGCCCTATGCAGTGGGTTTGTTATTAGCCGCCGGCTATATTCTCTATCGTTATTTTATTAACGGAGCGTTTTCCAGGCTTAGCGACGACCAGACGGCGCTTCTGATAGAGCAAAACCACTCGACGCTGAAAAATTACCTGGTCAACGCCTGCCAGTTAAACCGTCTTCTAAACAGCCCCAGGGGAAATCAGGAAACTTCTTCCGGATTTATCAAGGAGTTGGCGGTTCAAACGGAATCCAGAGTCGACGCCGTCCAGTCCCTTAAGGTGGCGGACGCCGGTCAACTGAAAAAAAATCGCAACCTGTTTTTGGTTTCGCTGACTGTCCTTGCGGTCGCTGTATTGGCCGCGCCGGATTTTATATCCAAGGGATATAAAAATTTCATTTCCAATCAAAACCCAAATACACAAGCCAAGTCTCAAAATTCATCCGGGAAAAGCGTTTCGCCGCCGCCCCTTCCCGCTTACCGCATCGAGGAATTGTCGCTGGCATATAACTACCCGGCCTATACCGGCCTGCCGCAAAAAACGGTTCATCCCTCCGACGGACGCGTCCTGGCCTTGCCGGGAACAGAAGTCCTGATAAAAGTAAAAACCAACCTGCCTCTTTCCAAAGCGTCTCTGGTTCTTAACCGCGACGCGGAATATTCCACCCGGCAAACGGACCCTCAGGCTTTCGAAGGCCAGTTCCTGAACCAACAACCGGGTTTCTATCAATTCCAAATCCAGTCTCCCGACCGACAAACGGTTTTACTTCCGGAAAAATATCCAATCGTCATGGACAAGGACCAAACGCCGCGAATCGTATTGTTCGTTTTGAATCCCAAACCCGTTTATTACGCGGACCACAAGATTGAGTTATCGTTTGAAGGCTCCGACGATTTTGGAATCAAACGCGTGGACCTGATCGCCGACGTTAACGGCAAACTGCATAAAATTCCCGTTAAAAGCGTGAAGGACCAGACAACCATGTTGCAGGAAAACTTTTCCTGGAATCTGGCGCCGCTGAATCTGGGTCCAGCGGACACCGTTCAATATTATTTCGAGATTCAGGACAACGACAATATTCTGGGGCCCAACGTCGGCCAATCGGAAGTCATTTCATTTTCCATTTTCGACGCGCAAAAGGAACGTGAAGACTTGATCGCCTTGCAAGACGAATTGGTGGAACGCATGATCGCGCTTTTGTCCCATACCTTGGTGGGCGACGCGACGCATTTCCAGGGTCCGCCCCCGGGCGTCGCGGTATTAAAAACGTTTATTACCAGAAGCGCAGATCAACTCATTGAGATCATCAACCTTGCCCAGGCCATTCAGACGCAGGCCAAAAACATTCCCAGTTTTCCGCAGTCATATAGAACGCTTTTGACCAATATCGTAAACGGGTTAAACAAAATTCGCGAACAACAGATAACCGCTCTCGATCAGTTGAACAGGGAAGAAGGGCGTACGCGGCCCATCTCCTTTGGACTCCCCCCCGCCGCCGCCATTAACAATCGTCTGATCGCCCATCTGGAAAAAGATATTATATTTTTGGTCAAAATTTCCAACCGGCAAAAAATGGACCAGGTGATGGACATGAAAAAAGACCTGAACCAACTGGCGGAGGAATTAAAAAAGGCGTTCGAAAAGGCAAAAAATCAAAAGTCAGAATTCAATCGCCAGGATTTCAAAGCCAAGCTCGAAAAACTCAAGGAAACGCTCGGAAAAATCATGGAACAACTGGGACGACAAACCCAGGCCCTGCCGGACGAATTTTTAAATCCGGAGGCCTTCAAGCGCATGGATTTGGAAAATCTCGACGCCTCGCTGGAAAAACTCATGGACCTGGTTAACCAGGGCAAAATGGAAGAAGCCCTGAATGAAATGGAAGAATTGTCGAAGGAACTTCAAACGCTTTCCAGCCAACTCAACCAGGCGGACTCGGATATGGACGAGTTGGTGGACATGAAAACCATGGAAAAACTGGAAAACTCGCTGGAGGAAATTCGCGGATTGGAGAAGGCTCAAAAAAATCTCCTGGAAGAAACCATGAAGATCAATCAGTCCCTGCGCCAGGCTCAATCCAGGGAATTTGAGGACTCGCTCAAGGAGTTTTTCGATTCATTGAGAAAGGACGTCGAACAAATCCTGGGTATTTTGAACTCCGACCGGGAGTTCCTGAATTCCCACCGCGTCATGAAAATTTTTCACGCGCTATTGGCTAAAGAAGCGGCGTTGAATTCGGCAATCAACGACCTGAGGCAGAAAACAGTCGACGCGGAAAAATCCGACTCCCTCGAAAAAAGTTTTCAAACGTTGAATGAAGCGCGTAAGGAATCGGCGACGATCCATGCGGAGCTGGACGCCCTGCGAGTCTTCATGGCGCACCGCTTTCAGGAAGGCCTTCCGCAACTTTTCGAACGCTATAACGCGCTGGAGGAATTCACGCGTATGCAGGATTTGCCGGAATTCAATTCGCTGTTCAAGAACACCTATCCTGAAATCCTGCGGTGGAACAACCGTCTGCGCATGTCGCACAACACCCGCGAGGACGTGGCCGGCCGGTTAAACCAGGACCTGCGGGACATAGCGGCGCTCAATACGGAAATCTCCAAAAAGCTGGGAACCATGAAACGCAATTTGGACCAAAGCCTTCAGGCGCTGGTCGGACCGAAGGACGTAGAAAAAATGAAGGCCTTGTCCGAGCAGCAAAAAAACCTGGGCGCAAAAACCAAGGATCTTGCGGAAGACTTTTTTAAGATGACGCGGGAAAACCCCATGCTCACTCAGGAACTGGGTTTGAAGATGGGAGGCGGGAGCCGCCACATGCAACAGGCGGAAAAGAATCTCAACCAGCAGAAAGTTTCCGAAAGCATTCAATCCGAAAATCGGGCCTTGGAAAAACTGGCCGAGACCCGCGATTTGCTGGAACAAATGAAAAACGCGCAAAATCAAAACGGCGGACAAGCGCGCCAACAAAGCTCCATTCAATTGGGAACCGGACGCGGCAAGGACCAGCGCCTGGGCGGCTCCGCCCGGATGCAACGGGAAAAGGTGCAACTGCCCTCGGAAGATCAGTACCAGGTTCCCGGCGAATTCCGCAACGATATTCTCAAAGCCATGAAAAACTCCTTCCCCCGGAAGTACGAACGCCTGGTCGGGGAATACTATAAGGAACTGGTGAAATGAAAACGCTTCTGACGGCCTGTTTGATCTGGGCGGCAATGACTGTTCCATCCAACGCGCAGGTCGACACGGACCGGGTTCGGCAAGCTTATTCCTATATCGACCAGTGGCGAGTCGAAGAAGCGGAAGCGCTGACGCGGGAACTTCTAAAAAACTATCCCGATTCCGGCGACGTCCATTTCCTCAACGCGCGCGTACAGTTTTATAAGGGAAGGTATCGATACGCTCAAAAGATTTTGCAAGGAGTGGACGATCATTCCCCGATGGTGAAGGCGTTCAAAAAGCTCGTGAACAATACCGTCGCCGCCGCCGGCGATTTCGTTTCCGAAGAGTCCGAACATTTCATCTACCGCTACCGTGACGGGCGCGATCAAATCCTGGTCCACTACGCCCGCGAAGTTCTGGAACGCTCCTACCAGGTTTTGGGCGACCTGTTCGACGTCCGCCCCGAGGAGAAAATTATCGTGGAATTTTATCCCGACCGCGAACCCTTCTCGCGCATTTCTCCGCTAACGATGCAGGACATCGTCACCTCGGGAACCGTCGCCCTGTGCAAGTACAACCGCCTGACGATCATCTCCCCGGCTTCGCTGGTCCGGGGCTACAACTGGATGGATACCCTGAGCCACGAGTTCATCCATTACCTCATGGCCAAAAAAACTTACAACAACCTTCCCCTATGGTTCAACGAAGGCGTCGCAAAACATTATGAGTCGCGCTGGCGGGAAGAAAAGAATTCCGCCTCCATGGCGCCAGTCATGGAAAACGTTCTGGCGCGCGGCCTTAAAAATGATTACCTGGTGCGCCTGGAGGACATGTCCCCTTCCCTCGCAAAGCTTAAAAAAGCCGAGGACGTGCATCTCGCCTACGCGCAGGTGGCCACGATGGCGGATTATCTTGTTTCTATCATCGGCGAAAAACAATTGCCGGTATTTTTGGACGAGTTGAAGGCCAACCCTTCCTTCCCCGTCGCGCTGGAAAAACATACGGGGAAAACTCTGGCGCAATTTCAAACTGATTGGCGAGGCTTCGTAAAAAGTAAAAAGCTGACCGTGATTCCCGGACTCAAGATTCTGGCGTTTAAATTTAAAAACGACCGAGACGCCTTGCAGGACGAAAAGGATTACGACGAAATAGAAACTAAATCGTCACGCGACAAGGCCTTCCTCGGGGACATTTTAAAATCCAGAAACTACGTCCAGGCCGCGATTCTTGAGTATCAAAAAGCCATCGAAGAATCCCCCACCCTGTCGCCCATTCTTCACAACAAACTCGCTGGAACCCATATCCTGATTAAAGAATACGCGCGCGCAGAAACTCTTCTCCGGGAAAGCCTGAGCTACTATCCGGAATTCCACACCACGCTGACCAACCTCGGCGAGTTGTATTTTATTAAGGAAGACTACGAGAGGGCCGAAGAGTATTTTGAAAAAGCCGCGAGGCTCAACCCCTTCAATCCACTGGTGCGGCAACGCCTGATCGCGGTGAACAAAAAACTGGGACGAGACAAGATCGTCAAGTTGCAAGTTAAGTTGTTCCGTCAAATAGAATAGATTACAATCCGAATTTTTGTGAGCGCCCTCGGCAAATCGAGCAAACAATTTTATTCGCGAGCTATTTATGGAAGATCTGGAGTTGGCCAAAGAGTTTGTTCAGGCCAAGGAAAACGTCGTCAAGGAACTCCGCAAGGTGATCGTCGGGCAAAACCAGGTGATCGAAGACTTGTTGCTCGCGTTGTTTTCCAAGGGACATTGCCTGTTTGTCGGCGTGCCGGGCCTGGCGAAAACCCTGCTGGTGAGTTCTCTCGCAAAGGTTTTGAACCTCAAGTTCAACCGCATCCAGTTCACGCCCGACCTCATGCCCTCCGATATCACCGGAACAGACATCCTGCATGAGGATCAGGCGACGGGGAAACGGGTTTTCGACTTCATAAAAGGACCGGTTTTTTCCAACATTATTCTGGCGGACGAAATCAACCGGACGCCTCCGAAAACCCAGGCGGCCCTGCTCCAGGCCATGCAGGAACGCGAAGTCACCGTCGGCGGTAAAACCTATCCCATGGACGCCCCGTTCCTGGTGTTCGCCACGCAAAATCCCATCGAACACGAAGGCACCTATCCCCTGCCGGAAGCCCAGTTGGACCGCTTCATGTTCATCATCAACGTCGGCTACCCCAGCCGCGAACAGGAAGTGGAGATCGCCCTATCGACCACCTCGGGAAGCCAACCGAAGTTGAACTTTGTAATGCAAGCCGACCGGGTCGAGGCGTTGCAAAAACTCGTGCCCCGCGTGCCGGTCTCCGACCATGTCGCAAACTTTGCGGTGAACCTGGTTCAATCCACCCGTCCGCAAAATGGCGCGTCGCTCGATTTCGTGAACGAATGGATACAATGGGGAGCGGGACCGCGCGCCTCGCAATACCTGATCCTGGCCGCCAAGGCCAAAGCTCTGATGGACAGCCGCGTCGCCGCGACGGTGGACGACGTCCGCGCAGTGGCGCGGCAGGTGTTGGAACATCGCCTCGTTCTCAACTTCAAAGCCGAAGCGGACAACGTAAAATCCCTCGACGTGGTTGAAAAACTCCTGGCCGCCGTCAAGCCGGATTAAACCTTCCTGGGAAGGCGTTATGAGATTCTGGATATTGATTTGCGCTCTGGTTATATTGTTTTTGGCGGGTCCGGCGGCAGCGAAAATTTACAAATGGAAAGACGAAAGCGGCAAGTGGCGCTTCACGGACAACCCAAGCTCCATTCCCCAAAAGCACAGGAAAAAATTAAAAACCGAACAGGACGCCCCCCCGCGGATCAAGACCCCCCGCCGGATTCCAGATTCCTCCCCCGCGACCGACGACGACAAGTGGCTGAAGAATATCAATCGGAATATTGAACAAGGGACAACGGTGATTCGCTTGCCTTTCGAAAAGTCCCTGGACAACCTCGGACCGATCGCGGTGGAAGGCCAGGTTCACGAAGGGGAAGCGGAATATTCCAGGGGCAAGAACGGATTCGCCTTGCATACGGCAGGCGATGGAAGCTGGGTCGAAGTCAATCCCAAAAGCAAGTTAAGCGTCGGCGACTGGATGGATGTCTCGTTCAAATTTCACAGGGAAGACTGGGTGAACCCTTATAAGGGAGGCAGTGGGGTGCAGACCATAGCAACTGTCAGCGGGAAAAACGAGAAACGCATTAACCATCTAACGATCGGCTTTTACCCCCGAAACAGCATGGCTCTCGCCATTAGTTTTAAGGACGACGACAACAAAAATCACCGGATGAGGACGGAGAATAGCGCGGTGACGCTGGATTGGCACGAGGTCAGGCTCGTCGTCGACGGCAAAGCGGGGGAAACGAAACTGTATTTCGATGGCAGATTGGCGGATACCGAATCCGCCGTGCCCGCCGTGTTGAAAAACGGCGTCGACCGCATCAAATTCGGAACCTGGTTCAAGAAAAATCAGGCCTTTCGAGGCAAGATAGACGATTTCACAATTCGGACGAAACCATGACGACGCCAATTGAATAGAGAATACTTTCCTCAAATCACCTTTTCAAGCGACCAGTCGACGGAGAGGGTGAGGGGTTTTTTGTCGCGGCTCAGGTAATTTACATAGCCCATTTTCTGGCCGTATAAAAATAGGTCGCGCGTGATTTCCACGTCCTTGATGCAGTACTCGACAATCTGATCCATCTTGCCCTCCTTGTACCACTGCAGGGAAAGCAAACCATCGGCCGTTTTCTTAGCGTTCAGCGATTGTTCCGCCAGGTGATTCAGGCTCAGGCGAAAGCCGAGTCGTTTGTGCACGTCCTGCAACATATCGAACGTCTTTAATTCCTGCAAGTCGATGGACGAGTACGGTTGCAGAACCGCGTAATCGAATCCGATCACGTTGAACCCCACCACTAGATCCGCCATGCGCAGGCGCTCTACCAGACCTTCCGCGTCCTTTTCCAAAAAACTGAAATATTTTTCCTCTCGGCTGTCCCAAACCACCCCGACAGCCAGTTTCATGAGGTGACTGTTGCCCCAGCCGCCGACTTCCTGCGCGCCTTTTTGGGTTTCTAGATCGAAATAGAGGATTCGCGGTCCGGTTTTTGATTTCTGTTCCGTCTGTTCCGTCGGCGCCTGTGCCGGTTCGGGTTCCGGGTTGTCTGCGAATAAATCGAATTGCTCGGCCATGGTTCCTTCCTTGATAATTTTCGTCTAATTTACCCTTTTACAAGGGCCTATTCATCTACAAACTTATAACTCTTTATTTTTAACGCATTTTAGCGATAAAGCGACAACCAAAAATCCCGGAGAAATCGTACAAACCCTCCCGAATTATCTAAAGTTAATATTTTTAAAAACCGATAATAACCACAGAGAATTGAATTTTTAACGATGAAGAGCGCGAAAAAACCATGGCTCAAGGCATTTTTGGAATAAATTCCTCGTTCGACTCGGCGGCCCTTATAGACAATCTGGTCGAACTGAACCGGCGGCCCATTGATCTGAATCTGGCCAAGCGGGAACTTGAGGATCAAAAGCTGACGTCGTTTCTCGACCTGACCGACCGGTTGAAAACGTTCAAGAGCGTCCTCACCACTATTAATACAGAAAGCAGGTTCAAGGCCACTAAAGGGGTGTTCAACAACAGCGTATCCACCGCCACCACCGAAGTGGTGGATATCGTCACCAACAGCTCCGCCACCTCCGGAACATTCTCCTTCACGGTCAACCAACTCGCGAATGAGACCAAACTGATCACCGACGGATTCGCCAGCATCAACAACCTCATTCCTCAGGGAAATCTGGCGATTACCGTAGGCTCCACCGTAACCAACGTTTCCATCGACGCGTCCAACAACACTCTAGCGGGATTGCGACTAGCGATCAATAACTCCGGCGCGGACGTACAGGCCAACTTTTTGGACGACGGCTCGTCCCTGCCCTCGCATTTAACGATATCTGGAACAAAAACCGGAACAGACAACGCGGTTTCTATGTCCATGACGATCGATCTGATCGGCAGCGGCACGGTGAACCTGATGGGCTTCACCGAAACCCAGGCGGCCCAGGACGCATCAGTCACCGTGGACGGCGTCTCGGTGACCAGCTCCAGCAACACGCTGACGGACGTCATACCCAATTCGGTTTTGACCCTGCTTGGAACCGGCGACGGAACACTCACCATATCTTCGGATTTAACGACCATCAAGGAACAGGTTCAGGACTTCGTCGACGGTTTCAACGACGTCATGGGCCACCTCAACGATCAACTTGCGCTGGACGAAGGCACGGGTACCACGAGCCTCCTGTTTGGGAATTTCATGGTGCAAAACCTGCAAAGCAATTTGCGCAACCTGGTCACCAGCTCCGTTACAGGAGTTTCCGGCTCGTTCAGCTATCTCTCGCAAATCGGGATACGAACCCAGGACGACGGACTGCTCAGCATAGACGACGGCCAGCTGGACGACGCCCTGGCGTCTGATATCGACAATGTCAGCCAGTTGTTCTCCAGCAAGGGGACCACGGACAACATCGCCCTCACCTTCGTCGGTTTTACGGAAGATACCCAGCCGGGCAATTTCGACATTCGTGTGCTGAACGGCGTTCCGCAAGTGAGCGTGGCGGGAGCAAACGATTTTACCGACGCAGTGGGTTCCGGCAACTTCTTCACTGGAGCCGACGGCACGGCAGGGGAAGGTTTGAGTTTCAGGATTTCCTCTACCACCGTGGACGGATCATTTGGAAGCATCACCCTCGCAGTCGGCGTGGCGGAACTGCTCAACCGCGAAGTGGCGGACCTGACCGATTTCAGCAGGAACGGCCCGCTCGACTCGGAAATCGATTCCGCAACCGACACCATCGACGACCTGGACGATACCATCGACGAGCAGGAGGAGCGCCTGATTTTATTTGAAGAGGATTTGAGGGAACGTTTTTCCACGCTGGAGGTTCTTTTGGGTCAACTGGATTCTCAAAAACAGGCGTTCAACAGCGCATTGGACGGCTTGAAAGCCGTATCCTCTTAATACGCCTGATACGTTAAACCCGCGGCATGAACAGGAGCGAAGCAGATGGTTCCGGAAAATTTCTATAACGAGTACAAACAAAACGCGGTTTCCACCTCCAGCCAGGGTCAACTGATCCTGATGATGTACGAAGGAGCGATCAAGTTTTTGAATCTGGCGTTGCAAAGCCATCAGAAAAACGACATCTCTAACAAGTCGCTTTATATCCGCAAAACCCACGACATCGTCAACGAACTGTCCTGCTGTCTGGACGCGGAAAAAGGCGGCGACGTCGCCGGGCGCCTGGAAAACCTTTACCAGTTCATGCTCCGGCAATTGACGTTGGGCAATATCAAACCCGAAGCGAAACCTTTGGAAGACGTCAAACGTCTTTTGATAATCCTGAACGAAGCCTGGCAGAAAATCATCGTCCAGGAAGAATCCGCCGGCCACGCGCCCGCTCCAACCGTCCCCGGCGCCTCTGCCAATCCCACGCAACCCAACCGCATCACCTCCCATTGTTAATATAAAAGCCGCTCGCTTTTTTCAAAAAGGGCCCTCAAAAAAAAACCAGCGTCTCAAATTTATTCCCCTTGAATTACCCCCGCTTACTGTCCTTCTTCTGTTTTGACAATCCCAAGGACATATGTTAAAAGGTTTGGCCTTTAACCCAAAAACAATTCAATTCGATCCCAATTAAAAGCCCATGAATATTCATGAATACCAGGGCAAACAATTGTTTGCCAAATACAACGTTCCCGTTCCCAATGGGATTTTGGTCTCCAAGCCCGCAGACGCGGCGAAAGCGGCGCGCAAACTTGGAACCAAAGTCACGGTGGTCAAGGCTCAAATCCATGCGGGTGGCAGAGGACTCGGCGGCGGCGTCAAACTCGCCAAAAGTCCAAAGGAAGCCGAAAAATACGCCAAGCAAATTATCGGCATGACGCTGGTGACTCATCAGACGGGACCGGAAGGCCGTCTGGTTAAAAAGGTATTGGTCGAAGAGGGCATGGACATTGTCCGCGAGTTGTACCTCAGCATCCTGGTCGACCGGCAAACCAGCCAGATCATTTTCATGGCCAGCGAGGCGGGCGGAATGGACATTGAAGCGGTCGCTGACAAAACTCCCGAGAAAATTTTTTCCGTTCAGGTGGACCCGGTTGTCGGCGTCCAGCCATTTCTTGCGAGAAAGATTGCGTTCGGACTCAACCTCAAAGGCGAAGTTTTAAAAAAGGCGATTCCTTTTATCATTAATCTGTACGATTGTTTTGTGAAGGAAGACCTGGCGCAGTTGGAGATCAACCCCCTGGTGGTGACCGGAGACGACCGCCTGCTGGCGCTGGACGCTAAAGTAGGACTCGACCCCAACGCCCTGTACCGCCACAAGGACAATGCGGCGTTCCGCGACCTGGACGAGGAAGATCCTCTGGAAGTGGAAGCCACCGATCATCATTTGAACTACGTCAAGCTCGACGGCAATATCGGTTGCATGGTCAACGGCGCAGGCCTTGCTATGGCGACGATGGACATCATCAAGCATTCTGGCGGCGAGCCGGCGAACTTTCTGGACGTGGGCGGCGGAGCCGACGAGGAAATGATCGAGAACGCGTTTCGCATTCTCATGTCGGACAAAAACGTCAAAGCGGTTTTTATAAATATATTCGGCGGCATTTTGCGTTGCGATATCCTGTCGCGCGGCGTGGTCGCGGCGGCAAAAAAACTCAAATGCAAGCTTCCTATCGTCGTGCGCATGGAAGGCACCAATATGGAAGAAGGCCATCGTTTACTTGAGGAGTCCGGACTGGGCTTCATTATCGGAAACGGCATCAAGGACGCCGCGAGAAAGGCGGTCAAGTCAATCCAATGAGCATACTAGTCGATGAAAATACGCGCCTGCTAGTGCAGGGAATCACGGGCCGGGAGGGAACGTTCCACACCGAACAGGCCCAGAAATATGGAACCAACGTCGTCGCGGGAGTGACGCCGGGTAAAGGCGGACAAAAAGCCTGTGGCGTCCCGGTGTTCAATTCGGTCAGCGACGCGGTAAAGAAAACCAAGGCTAATGCCAGCGTCATATTCGTTCCGCCTCCCTTCGCGGCGGACGCCATTCTGGAATCTGCCGACGCGGGAGTCGATCTGATCATTTGTATCACCGAGGGGATCCCCACCACGGACATGGTCGACGTCTACAAATATTTAAAGGGAACCTCCTCGCGTCTGGTCGGACCCAACTGCCCCGGAGTCATTTCCCCCGGCAAATGTAAAATTGGAATCATGCCGGCACACATTCACAAAAAAGGCAATATCGGCATCATTTCGCGCAGCGGCACGCTCACCTACGAAACGGTGTCGCAATTGACGGCGCTGGGAATCGGGCAATCCACCTGCGTGGGAATCGGCGGCGACCCGGTCATCGGCACGCGGTTTATCGACGTGCTTGAACTTTTCGAGAAAGATCGCGGGACCAAAGCGATTTGCATGATCGGTGAAATTGGCGGAAGCGCCGAGGAGGAAGCCGCGTATTACATTAAGAAGAACGTCAAAAAACCTGTGGTCGGTTTTATCGCCGGACAGACGGCGCCTCCAGGCAGACGGATGGGTCACGCCGGCGCGATCATTTCCGGCGGTCAGGGAACGGCGGAAGAGAAAATGAAAGTGATGAAAAAGTGTGGCATCAAGGTGGTGAAGAGTCCGGGAGACATCGGCGCCACCCTCGCGAAGGCAATCAAAAAATAAATAAAAACTCTCAAATAAAACAAATATTTAAATAATAAAAATTAATTTAAAACTTTAATTCTTGCCTGAGAAAAAGCAGCGCTTTTTCTCAGGCAAGTCACCCCTTGGTCAGTCAGCTTTCTCGCCGTTGTCGACCATCATTTGAAGCAGCAGAGATTCATATTCAAGCAGGTCAAACTGCCCCCCTTGCCGAATGCCGCGAAAATGTAAATCCCCGTAAGTACCCATTACCGCGTGCAAGGCTTCATGCTCTTCCGCCCCATTCTCTTTCAGTCGCATTAAAGTTTCGGCGACAAACACCGGATTATCATTGCGCAACTGCACGGAAATAATACCGTGCAATACCACATGAACAAAAGGGTTCACTATCTGTCCGTCGATGGGTCGCGCGATCAGGGCGACGTCGCCCTGCGGCCAGAGATCGTCGAATTCCGGATGCAAATCGAGGACTTTTGCAACCTCCAGTTCGACTCCTTCGAGTTCCTTCCCATCTGCCCGCGCTTCGGCCACGTAAAAAATTCTTTCTTGAGTCTCTTTATCAAAAGCAAACAATAGCCAGTCTCCTACATCATCTTAGGTTTGATTACCGCTTCCAGGCGTTTGTCCATCATTACTGGCCCAGGCGCCTCGCCGACCGGGCAACCCCGGTGGTAGAATTTGAAATGCAACTGCTTTACAACCTGCAACTTTATCCAAAAAGGATTCGCTATCTGGACCCGGCGCCTCGCCGCTCAAAAGCGAGCAATTGCCAGTCTCCAGCAGTTCATTAGTTTATTTTAAAAGAAACGATTCCCAGTCTGCGGGGCGCTCGTTTCTTCACCTCAATCACTATTAGATAGAAAAGCGCGTCAAGGGGTTTCAGAGAAATGCGTTCTTCGCTTTTCCCCGACTCCGCCGTACACCATGAAGACCCGCTTTCCCTGGCGCACATGGTACTTGGCCCAGGCGGGGGATTTGCCGTCGTAGCAGGCGTCGGGGTCTTCTCCTTCAGCTTTAAGGAAGTCTGGGTAATCCAGTCCGGCGTCCATCACGTCCACCATCAAGGCGTCGGTGGTGAACCCGTCTCCGGTAAGAGATATTTTGATTAAAAACTCCTGGATTTTTGCCGGGTCGTTGAGTTGAATAGCCTCCATGCGCTCCTCGGTATTTTAAATTTTTGGGAGAGAAAACTTTAACCAGCTCGTATTGCCGTTAGAAGTTTGCAAGCCGGCGGGTAAATGATATCATAGGCTTTATATGGCAAACAAAACCAAAGTCCTTTGCTGACAGGAAAAAACATGTTAACTGACAAAAACCTTATATTGACTCGCGCCGAACCTAACGGCAACGGCGGCGTTCAATTTTTGTACAAAGTCGCCGGTTACGGCGTTTCGGCCATCAACCGGCCTCAGGAAGAGATATCCCAACTAAACTGGGAGCTTGAGATTCTGAAATACGCCGATGGCGAATCAATAAAGTTTGAAGTTTGCCACAATACCGATTTGGCGGACAAGACTCTGGTGTTTTACAATGACAAATCCGTAAACGAGTTTCTGGAAAAAGCTTTCAGCTACTTCGAAGAACTGGGTTCGCTGGAAAATATGCTGGATAAGTGAATTTCCCTGTCTTTACCCGGAAAATAATTCAACCTGGGATTGTGATTTTAAGGACAAAACTTGTTTTCAAATTTGCTTTGCAAACAGCCAGGCCCAAAGTTTTGAAGAAAACGGGCGAAAATCGGCAATAAGCCGCACTTAGCATTGTAAAAATCGTTTGTTTATGGTAACTTCACCGGGCTAATTTTTAATTTATATGATCGGTTGGGGGAAAGCAGCGCCCATCCTTTAAAAATAATAAACCAACTATTTATACATAAATATTTAAAAGATAAGGAGTCGCGTTATGTCCACCCAGACAGCTAGCAAGGTACCTGAGGGGAAACCGGCGGATTGGGTTCCGGCGGGAGATTTACAGGAAGTTGTCGACCCAGAATGGTTGATGCATGAAGCCCCTCGCACTACCGAGTTCATCACCGGGAGTGAAGCGGCACGGGAAGCCATTCGGCGTTGCAATGTGGACGTTGCCATCTCTTATCCCATTACCCCGCAAAGTGAAACCATGCAACAAGCGGGATACCTATACGACGAAGGCCATATCAAGGAATACTATCGGGCGGAAGAAGAAATCGGCACCATGTCCGCAATCGCGGGCGCTTCCAGAGCGGGCGTACGGTCTCTGACCGCCACCTCCGGCCCTGGGCTGATGCGCGGTTTGGAAGCCATCTCCTCCTGGCCGGGAGCGCGTACCCCCGTTGTTCTGTTGAACATGTGCCGGGTTATTAACACCCCGCTCGCGATCCAGCCCGACAATATTGAGATTTCTTTTCTCTTGAATACTGGAATGTTGCATGCTCACGGCGAAAACCAACAGGATTTTTACGATTACACGCTGGCCGCCTTCATGGTGAGCGAAGAAGTCGACGTGACCTTGCCCGCTACTGTTTCCGTGGACGGCTTTTTCGTCACTCACGCCCGCGGCCATGTCAGCATGACGGACCCGAAATACAAATTGCCGCCGCGAGACGGCTGGAGATCTGCCGTTCCCGCAATGGACAACGAAAATCCGCCCGCGAGAATCTCGCGCGACGCTCCCATTCAGAAAAGTAACTTCATCAGTTACCACATGCACGCCAGTTGGCAGCAGGAAGTCTTCGCCGCCGTCCGGCGCTCGGCAAAATACTGGAGAAAATATCTGGGAGATCTCATTGAGGTCGTAAATCCCGGCGCAAAAGAAATGATCATCGCTTCCGGCGCCGCAGTGTCTCAAGCGCGCGAATGCGTCCGGCAATCCGAGGAAAAAGGCATTGAGGTCGGATTGATTAAGGTCAAAACCATTCGGCCTTTCCCGGAGGAAGAAATCCTCAACGCCGTTCAGGGCGCCGAACGGATTTATGTTCCGGAGTTCAACCAGGCCGGTTGGCTGCATAAAGAGGTCTGCTCCACGCTTTACGGAAAGTGTAAAGCGGATATCATCGCCGGGCCGCGCGTATACGGCGGCATGACGATGCCAACTGAGCTTTTGCTCGATTGGATGGCGGAGGGACGTAAGGATAATCCTAGTTACACATTCTGATCAAATGCGGTAAAAGTAATATTAGCCGCATGGTTATTAGATTTAGATAGGACGTTTTTCCAAAGTTTTACAATTTTCACTTTTATTAAATTACTTTCAAAAATCGAAACATATATTTCACGAGGTAACTCAAATGTCATTAGCTAATCTCACCCCGTCTCCGGGCTTTCATAAGTGGCTTCCTGTTGAATACAGGGATCTGGTGGAACACGGTCCTTACTTTAGAGATAAAAAACCCAAAGTATCCGACATGGGCAAATTCAAGGAAATCGTTGAAGAGCATCCCATGTGCGCTGGTTGCGCCATGACGCTTTTCATTCGTTTGGTTTTCATCGGTCTGCCCACTCCCGAGCACACCGTCATCGTTGGCACCGCCGGTTGCGGCCGTCTGGCCATCAGCCAGGGTTCCATCCCTTTCATCTACGGAAACTATGGCGATACCAACGCCACGGCTTCAGGTCTGAAACGGGGACTGGAAGTGCGTTTCCCAAATCAGCATAAAGACGTCGTTGTTATGGCCGGCGACGGAGGCCTGATCGACATCGGTTTCCAACATCTTATGCACGGCTGGTTCCGCCAGGAAAAATTCACCACCATCCTGCTGGACAACGAGGTTTATGGAAACACCGGCGGACAGGAAAGCGGCATGACGCGCCAAGGCCAGATTTTAAAAATGGCTCCCCGCGGCAAAAAAACCGGAAAAATCGACGCCTTGGGGCTGGCTAAAGTTTCAAAAGTCGACTACGTCGCTCGAATCGCGCCGACTAATCCGGCTCGCGT
Organism: Nitrospinaceae bacterium; assembly: GCA_029261555.1. GTDB lineage: Bacteria > Nitrospinota > Nitrospinia > Nitrospinales > JACRGP01 > JAJDBB01. Next base: position 28,914 of record JAJDBB010000022.1, read on the forward strand.
CGCGCGTACGGTGCGCCGCGCAGTCCTGGTGGCGAGAGAAGTTGGTTCCTCCTATATCCAGGCATACACTTCCTGCAATATTGAATACGCGATTCCGACGCCCGACGTTATGAAAGACGCCTTTGACGTCGAGAAAGATCGTTACGGTTTTGAAGAAATTATTTCGGATCGCGCGAAAGAATTTCTTGCGGAAGTTGAAAAGAAAGATAAAGCTAAAAAATAATCTGGAGGAGTTAAAACTGATGTCTAAAGATATTAAACGCTACAACGTTCGAATGGCGGGATTGGGCGGTCAGGGAGTCGTAACGGCCTCTCACATCCTCAGCAACGGGGTGATCATTGACAAGGGAGAAAGCTCCCTCGTTCCTTTCTTTGGTTCCGAAAAGCGCAACGCCCCCGTTGAAAGTTATGTGCGGATCTCCAATCTGCCGATCTATGAAATCGGTGAGATTATTTATCCTAACGTGTTGATGATTTTTAGCGAACAGGTCATCACACTTGGTAAATCCTACACTAACCCTTTCTATACGGGACTCAAACAGGGCGGAATCATTTTGATCAATGCCAACAAACCGATTCCCTTCTCCCGCGACGAGCTGAGAGAAATGGAGGAGATGGAAGCCAAGCTCCATTATATCCCTGCCACCGTTCTTGCCAACGAGATCGCCAAGACCGAACTGGCCACGAACATGGCCATGTGCGGCGCCATTGCGGCGGTCTTTGGAATGCCATCCATGAAGTCGCTCGAAGCGTCGGTCAAGGATCGCTTCATCGGCAAGGGCATCGTCGTTTCCGGCGGCACCGCCGCCCTGGACAGCGTTATTGAAAGAAAGTTCGCTAAGAAAGCGAAGCTTCTGGAAGCCAATATGAACACCATTAAAGCTTCTTATCAATACGCCATTGAACAGGGATGGGGCCATCCGGACGCTGTACCCTGCGAAGACGCTCCCAAATTGACCGAGGAGATCGCCGCGAAATACGGACTGGTACTGGGCGCAATCTAAATCATTATCTGGAGATATCATGTATTACATTGCAGAAGTTGATAAGGAAATTTGCTCGTCATCCAATTGCCACCTGTGCACCACATTCTGTCCAGAGTCAAACTGCATCAATTATAGCGAGGAGGACAAGTCGGCCTATGTTTCCGTAGACCGATGCAAGTCCTGCGAAATTTGCGTTTATATCTGCAAGGAGGTCGCTAAAAAAGACGCCATTTCCATGAAATGGATCAACGATCTCAGCGATAGATTCGTTATTAAGAAATCGGGCCTCGTCATCAGGTAATCTGCACTTTCAAAAAGGGGTATTTGGGTCTCAGCGCCTGAATACCTCTTTTTTTATTCAATCCCTTTTTACAAATTTATTAGGAGATACTAATGGAGCAAACCTTTGCGATCATCAAACCGGACGCGGTGGAAAGAAATTTAATCGGAGCCATCCTCAAGCGCATCGAAGAGGAAGGATTCGAAATCACCGCATTACGAATGACTCACCTGAGCCAGCGGCAAGCCGAGGGTTTTTATTACGTCCATAAAGAAAGGCCTTTTTTTGGCGAACTGACCGCTTACATGAGTTCCGGTCCCGCAGTCCTGATCGCAATGCAAAGGGAGAACGCCGTCGCCCACTGGCGCAAGGTCATGGGCGCCACTAATCCCGAAGAGGCCGAAGCGGGAACCATTCGCAAGGATTTCGGCGTCAATATCGAAAAAAACGCCACTCATGGGTCGGACTCCCAGGAAAACGCTACGTTTGAAATTGGCTATTTTTTTAGCAAAATTCAAACTCATAACGGCGCCTCCTAGGGTAAAATAATAGGAGTCTCCGGCAAGCGCCAAGGCGGATAGAAATAGAAATCGTCGATTTCAATCGACAAGCGAGGCCAGAATGCCAATCTACGAATACGAGTGCGAGAAATGTAAGGAAGTAAGCGAACACCTGCAAAGCGCCAGCGCCGAACCTTTGGAAACCTGCGAAAACTGCGGCGGCAAACTGACTAAAATCGTGACAAGCTCAACGTTCCACCTTTACGGACCGGGGTTTTATTCTACGGACAATAAAAGGAAATATTTAAAATAGGCGGCACAATTTCCCACTCCTTTCAAATGCATTCCCCGGCCATTGGTTCCGGAATTGCCTGACTCCATGATTTACATCACGCGAAAAACTGAATTCTGCGCCAGCCATCGTTTATTCAACCCGGATTTTTCCCACGAAAAAAACGAGGCCGTTTTTGGGCTTTGCAACAACCCCAACGGGCACGGGCATAACTACACGCTGGAAGTCACCGTCTGCGGCCAAATCGACCCGCTGACCGGAATGGTTCTTGATTTAAAGGTTTTGAAGCGCTTGATCAACAAGGAAATCATCGATAAGGTCGACCACAAAAACCTCAATGTCGACGTGGATTTTTTGATGGGACTCATCCCCACCGCAGAGAACATCGCCATGAAGTTTTGGGAGATTCTGGAGCCTAAAATCGAATACGGTCAACTGCACGAAGTAAAGTTGTACGAATCCGACAAAAATTTTGTGGTTTACCGAGGAGAGGTTCGTGAAAGAGTTAATTGAAAAGTTGCTCGCCGACCTGGGCGAAGACCCGGCGCGGGAAGGACTTCAAAATACGCCGGAGCGGGTGGAAAAATCTCTCAGGTTCCTTACCAGCGGATATATGACCAATATCGACGAGTTGGTGAACGGCGCCATTTTTACAGAAAACTACGACGAAATGGTGATCGTAAAAGACATCGACTTCTTCAGCCTGTGCGAACATCACCTCCTTCCATTTTACGGCAGATGTCACGTCGCCTATTTGCCGAAGGGAAAAATTATCGGCCTGAGCAAGGTGCCGCGGGTGGTTGACGTGTACAGCAAAAGGCTCCAGGTGCAGGAGCGCCTGACCATGCAAATCGCGGACTGCCTGAACAAAATCCTCGAACCCCGAGGGGTCGCGGTGGTAATCGAAGCCCTGCATTTGTGCATGGCCATGCGCGGGGTGATGAAACAAAACTCCTACACCACCACAAGCTCCATGCTCGGAGATTTCAAGGAAAACGAAATCACGCGCAGCGAGTTTTTGAGCCTGATTCAAAACTCCACCAACGTTCGGATATGACTATGCGTCAAACCTCGTTCCCAAGGCTCTCCTTTATATGAGCGAAACAACGTCTGCCAGCTCTTCCAGTTCCAAGGATTTGGTTTTAGATAAAAGCCGACGGCTGCCGGATTTGTTTGGTCCTCAGGACGCTCATCTCAAGCTCATCGAAAAAAAATTCAACGTCCGCATCACAACGCGGGACAATCAGGTTCGCGTTCAGGGAGACCTCGCGGCGACGGAAACCGTCGCCGACCTGCTCGCCCAACTGGACGCCCTGCTCAGTGAAGACGACCTTCTGGTCAACGGAGACGTCAAGTTCGCCATCCGCCTGATGTCGGAGGATCCCCGCGCCAACTTGAAAGCCATATTCTCCCAGCGCGTCTACGTCTCGCCCAAACGCGGTTACATCACGCCCCGGGGCGTAGCGCAGAAACAATTCATCCAATCCATCAACCAGCACGATATCGTTTTGGGGATCGGACCCGCCGGCACGGGAAAAACTTATCTGGCCGTGGTCCTTGCCGTGGAAGGTTTGCTCAAACACAAATTTGATCGTATCATCCTGGTGCGCCCCGCCGTGGAGGCGGGAGAAAAACTGGGGTTCCTGCCGGGAGACATCTCGGAAAAAATCAACCCCTACCTCATGCCGCTTTACGACGCCCTTTACGACCTGATGGAATTCAACCGCGTCCAAGAACTGATTCAGGAGGGAGTGATCGAAATCGCGCCCTTGGCCTACATGCGGGGCCGCACACTGAACAATTCCTTCATCATTCTCGACGAGGCGCAAAACTCCACTCAGGAGCAAATGAAAATGTTCCTCACCCGCCTGGGGTTCCGATCCAAAATGGTCGTCACTGGCGACGTCACCCAGGTCGACCTGCCGCGCGAAAAGCGCTCCGGCCTGATCCATGTGAAGCACATATTGAAAGACGTCGAAGGAATCAAGTTTATCGAGTTCACCGATAAAGACGTCGTCCGCCACGATCTGGTGAAAGAAATCGTGAGAGCCTACGACCAAAACGAGTGAACGCTACACAGCCCCCCTTTCCTCCCAGGCTCAAACCGGCTCCGGGTCCATGACCGTTTTGATTAAAAACACCCAAAGAAAACATAAGTTAAACGTCAGGGAACTGGAGCGCAAAACCCAAAAAATTCTTGATATTCTGGGTTTGGCTCATTTAGAGCTTAGCCTTTACTTCATGAACGACGCGAGAATCAGAACCCTGAACTCCCAGTACAGGGGAATAGACCGGGCGACGGACGTCTTGTCCTTTTCGCAGAGCGAGGGCGACCCGGACGAACCAGAGACCGATTTGTTGGGCGACCTGGCCGTCTCGGCGCCCACCGCCGCCCGCCAAGCGGAGGAGCATCAACTTTCTTTGCAAGAGGAGTTGATCCTTCTTATCATTCATGGCATCCTTCACCTAACGGGAATGGATCATGAAAAATCGGACCGCGAAGCGACGGCAATGCGCCGCAAGACCCGTAAAGTTTTTGCCGAAATTTTCCCCGGAAAACGCCCCGGTCCCAACTGCCCTTTCTAACCGCCGCCATCGGGAGCGAACGCCGTGAAACATCTCTGGGCGCCCTGGAGGATGAACTATATCTTGAGCGACAAATCCAACGACTGCATTTTCTGCACCCTGCCGCCGAAAAAGGAGGATGAGAAAAACTTCATCCTCTTCCAGGGATCAAAATGCTTCGTGATCATGAATATTTTTCCCTACAACAACGGGCACCTCATGGTCTCCCCCTATCGCCATATCGACTGCGTCACGAAATTTACGCCCGACGAAATGAGCGAACTGGGCGTCCTGACGCAAAAATGCGTAGCGGCCTTGAGGGAAGTTTATCAACCCAACGGTTTCAACCTGGGGATCAATCTCGGAAAGGAAGGCGGCGCGGGTTTCGACGAACACGTTCACAATCACATCGTTCCCCGCTGGACCGGCGACACCAACTTCATGCCGATACTGGGCGAGACCAAAATCCACCCGGAACTTCTTACCGAAACCTACGCCCGGTTGCTTCCTCTGTTCAAAAATTTATAACTCCGGTTTGTTTGCATGACGTCGCCCACGAAAGCCCCATCCCCCCCCGCGGACGAAACCCCGATGATGAAGCAGTACCAAGGCGTCAAACGGGATCACCCGGACTCCATTCTGTTTTTCCGCATGGGGGACTTTTATGAAATGTTCAACGAGGACGCCAAGGCGGCGTCGAAAATCCTGCAGATCGCCCTGACCGCGCGCAGCAAAAATAAAGCGAACGCCATTCCCATGTGCGGAATCCCGCACCATGCCGCCAACGGTTACATCGCCAAATTGATTAAGGCCGGACAAACCGTCGCCATTTGCGAGCAGATGGAAGATCCGCGTCAGGCCAAAGGCATCGTAAAGCGCGAGGTGGTCCGGGTCGTCACCCCCGGAACGGTCTTGGACGACGCCTTGCTCGATCCCAAAAGCGATCATTTTCTGGTATCGATTTTTTTCAGCGAGGACGGATTCGGCCTGGCCGCTTTGGACGTCACGACTGGACTATTCAAAACAACCGAGTTTTCAGAAGAAGGAGGCGAGTCCCTTCTGCGCGACGAGTTGGAAAAAATGGAGGCGCGGGAAATCCTGGTCCCACAATCGGCGCTGGATTCCAATGGAGACGCCGCGCAATGGTTGAAGCGCCATTGCGATTGTCTGCGCGGACTGGAGGACTGGACTTTCAGCCACAGTCAGTCCTACCGCTGTCTGGTGGAGCATTTCAAGACCGCTTCGCTCGAGGGGTTTGGATGCGAGACCTGGAAAAAAGCCGTGCGCGCCGCAGGCGCCCTTCTGCAATATTTAAATGAAACTCAAAAATCCTCGCTCGACCATGTCAACACGCTGACCGCCTTCAGCGTCGGCAAGCACATGGCGCTGGACCCCGCCACCTTAAAAAATCTCGAACTGGTCAAATCCAGCGAAGGCGGACGCAAGGGTTCTCTTCTCGATTTGTTAGACGTTTCCCAAACCCCGCTGGGATCGCGAAAGGTTAGGGAATGGATCGTCAAACCACTGATTGAGAAACCCTCCATCAACGAGCGCCTTGGCCTGGTGGAGGAATTTGTAACCCAGCCCATTCTACGGTCGGACTTGAGGGAACAGTTCAAATCCATTTTCGATCTGGAGCGGCTTTTGGGACGCTTGGCGATGAACGCCGGTTCTCCGCGCGATCTCCATGCGCTTAAAACTTCGCTGGCCGTTCTACCGACCATCCGACGCTTACTGGACGGCCTTCCGCCCGACCGCGCAGGCCAATACGCGCAGAGTTGGGACAACCTGGAATCGGTTTATAAAATGATTGACGAAACCATCGTCGACGATCCGCCTCTGAATTTTAAAAACGGCAGCTTGATCAAGCCCGGAATCGACGAAGAACTGGACCGATTAAAAACAGTCAGCCGCGACGGCAAAACCTGGATCGCCAATCACGAGATCCAGGAAAAAGAGCGCACGGGCATTCCCACGTTGAAGGTGGGATACAACAAAATTTACGGTTACTATATCGAGGTTACCAAAAAACAATTGGAACGCGTGCCGCCGGAATACATCCGCAAGCAATCGTTGGTCAACTGCGAACGCTACGTTTCGTCCGAACTGAAAGATTACGAAAACGAAATTTCCGGAGCGGAAGAAAAAATTGTCGAATTGGAAAACCGGATTTTTCAAAAATTTCGGTCGGAGGTCGCGGCGGAAGGCGCACGAATCCAGCACATGGCCCGAATTATGGGAGAGATCGACGCCTTGCTGGCGTTCGCAGAAATTGCGCATCGCAAAAATTATTGCCGCCCCAGAATTCACGAGGGATCGGAAATCAGACTCGTCAACGCCCGCCATCCGCTGATCGAACACCTCAATCCATCCTTGCAGTTCATCCCTAACGATGCCTTGCTCGATTGCGATGAAAACCAGATCATGATCATCACCGGTCCCAACATGGCGGGAAAATCCACATTCTTGCGGCAAACAGCGCTGGTTTCCCTCATGGCTCAGGTCGGAAGTTTTGTTCCCTGCGAGGAGGCCGATGTCGGACTGGTGGATAGGATATTTTCCCGCGTTGGGGCGCAGGACCATTTAATGAAAGGCCAATCCACCTTCATGGTGGAGATGAACGAGACCGCGAATATTTTGAACAACGCCACCGCAAAAAGCCTGATCATTCTGGACGAGATTGGCCGCGGCACCAGCACGTTCGACGGCGTCAGCATTGCCTGGGCAATTGTGGAGAGCCTCCATGGATCGCATAAGATCGGAGCCAAAACCCTGTTCGCCACCCATTACCACGAATTGACGGAGTTGGCGCTCACCCTTCCCGGGGTAAAAAATTTCAGCGTTCAGATAAAGGAGTGGAACGACGAAATCATTTTCCTGAGAAAAATAATTCCCGGCGGCGCGGACAAGAGTTACGGAATTCAGGTAGCAAGATTGGCCGGCCTTCCGGAAGAGGTTCTGGCCCGCGCCCGCGAAATTCTTTATAACCTGGAATCCGGAGAGCTGGATGAAAACGGCTCGCCAAAAATCGGACACTCGCAGGAGGCCCCAAAAAATAAAGGTCCACAACAAATTCCCTTGTTTCAGGATCCCGCCTCCCCTGTCCTGAAAAAATTAAAAGAAACTCACCCGGACGAACTCACCCCACGCCAGGCATTGGATTTTTTGTATGAAATCCGGCAACTTATTGATAATAAATGAGATTTTTTTGTTTAGCAAAGGCCCCGCGTTTAATTGTAACTTTACATTTCCTTGACAATCTTGTAACATTTACAAGCGTGTCGCTGGTGCCAATAGGCGTCGGCGAGGCGCCCTTTTAATTGCCTCCGACTGTTTGAGACGACTCACGTTCCCGTAAATCTATCTTCTTTTCATCCGGCCTATGGATTCTGAAAAAATATTTTGCGGTTTTCTTTCGAGCGGTGGATGGATGGCCAGTTCCCGTCCGATGCGCAAAGCCTTATTGTTTATATTTTTTATGGCGGCGTTTCTTACCGTCGGACAGGCCTATGCCGCAAGCCCTTCCATTGTGAACATTGGCGTCGGTCAGTCAGGAAACCTTTTGACCGTGGACGCCAAACTGACCAACGGTTTCAATCACGACTTGATGGAGGTGGTTGAAAGCGGCGTTCCGGTAAATTTCACTTACCAGATTGAACTTCGCCGTTCAACTCCATTTTGGAAAGACAGTTTGATCGCCTCTGCGGAGGTGGTCCAATCCGTTCAGTACGACTCCCTGCAAAAGACTTTTCGTTTCCTGGTCACAGGTAAAAACGTAAAACGTAAACTATCCACCCACGACAAAGCTCGGTTTCAGGAATTATTAACGACCCTGAAAGACGTCCCGATCGCTTCGTTTTTCAAGCTGGACCCGGAAGCTAAATATTATGTGCGGGTTAAGGCGGATTTAAAAACTGATCGCTTTTGGTTTCCCTTTAATCACCTCCTCTTTTTCGTTCCCTTCAACGACATAAAAACCTCCTGGGCCGAGTCTTCGCCGCTTCAATTACCCGCGTACGCGGAATCCGAAGAAGCCAGCCTGGATTCCAAAACGGAATCCGGCGCCGGGCCGAAGGTTTTAAAACATGTCATCCGATCCTTCAATCAATAATCCCCGCTACATCCCTCCCAGCGAGGAGCATTTAAGAAAAAAAAAGATTCGCATACGCCGTGCCATCGTGGGAATCGGTCTGGCCCTCGCCGTGCTTACGTTTTTGGAAACCTGGATTTTAAAACAGGAGTCCAACGGTCCCCAACTGGCCAACAACCTGGCAGTCTTGTCAGTCTTCAATATCATCCTGATCCTTATCTTTGTTCTTCTCCTGCTCATCACCCGCAACCTGGTCAAGCTATACAACGAACGCAAGAGCCGGATCCTCGGTTCCCGGTTTCAAACCAAGCTCATCATCGCCTTTTTGATCCTTGCCCTGTTTCCCACCATTTTTCTTTTTTTGGTGGCCAATAAATTATTCAGTTTCAGCGTTGGGAACTGGTTCAGCGTCAAAGTGCAGGAACCTCTGGAACAGTCCATGGAAGTGGCGCGGGAATACTATACGCACATGGAAAAACAGGCCCTGCATAATTCCCGGATGATTGAAAAGTTCATCACCAAAAACAAACTTTATCTGGTCGAAAACCGAAGCCAACTGGACGATATGGTCTCGGAAAAAATTGAGGAGTACGCGTTGGGCGGGGTGGTCATTTACGATAACCAGGGCAAACACGTGGCCTCCATTTTCCATGAAACCCTTCCGCCCGAATACGTCTCGATGGATCTATCGGAACTGGTGACTCCCTTGTCCGCTGAAAGGGAAAGCTCCGAAGTCCGGTCTGCGATGAAGGAGGACTTTTTAGTGACGGCGGTTCCCCTGACGCAAAAACTGGACGGCGAGCTGAGCGTTTGGGGTTACATCGTCACCATGTCACATATTCCAAAAACGGCACTGCAAAAAATCGAAAGCATCCGCAAATACTACGAGGAATACAAACAACAAAGCCTGCTCAAGTGGCCTGTCAGCGCCAACTATTACATTACTTTTTTATTGGTCACTTTATTGATTTTATTCTCCGCCATATGGCTCGGATTTTATATGGCTCGCGGCATCACCGTCCCCATTCAAGAACTGGCCGAGGGGACGCGCAGGATCGCCGAAGGTGATCTGGAATTTAAAATAGGCGTACAGGCCAACGACGAAATTGGAGTCCTGGTGGACTCGTTCAACAAAATGACAAACGACCTGAACGAAAACAACTCGAAAATTCAAGAGGCCAACGAAGCGCTGAAATCCACTAATATTGAGCTTGACCGTCGCCGTCGCTATATCGAAACAGTTTTAGAAAACATCGGCGCCGGCGTTGTGTCCGTTGACAAAAAAGGGAGGATATCCACCTTTAACAAGGCCGCCAGGAGAATCCTCGACGTCAAGGACCAAGACGTCCTAGGCTCCAGTTACAAATATATATTTTCCGAAACTTTCCAGAGTCCCATCAGAAAAATGATCAAACAAATGATTCGTGACGGCTCGGATTTTTTGGAAGAACAAATTGCGTTTCCCGTCGGCGACTCTCAATTGACGCTCCTGGTCAACATCAACGCCCTCCAGGATTCCAATAGAAAATACGCGGGGATGGTGATCGTTTTTGAAAACCTGACGCAGATGATCAAGGCGCAAAAGGTCGCCGCCTGGCAGGAGGTGGCCCAGGGAATCGCTCATGAAATAAAAAATCCTCTCACTCCCATTCAGTTAAACGCCCAACGCTTGTTGAAAAAATATTACGAAGACAAAACCGACTTTGCCAGAGTGTTTGACGGCAGCATGAAAGTTATCATGCAGGAAGTGGAAGGCATGAAAGAGTTGCTCAATGAGTTTGTGCGTTTTTCGCGCATGCCAGCTCCAAACCCCAGGCCTGTTTCTCTGAGGCAAATCCTCGACGACGTCGCTATGTTGTACTCAGACAATGAAAAAAACATTACCGTCAAAAAAAATTACGACCCAAACGTTAACCGGATCAACGTGGACGAGGAACAAATCCGGCGCGTATTCATCAACTTGTTCAACAACGCTCTGGACGCAATGGAACCTGGCGGGCAAATCGAAATCTCCACCCGCCTGATTAATAAAACCAACTCCGTCCAGATTGAATTTTGCGACGACGGCATGGGAATTTCATCCTCCGACCGGGACAAACTATTCCTGCCCCACTTCACGACAAAAAACCGCGGAACCGGACTGGGTCTGGCCATCGTCCACCGGGTCATTGTCGACCACGGCGGCTCCATTCAAGTCCGGGACAATCTGCCGAAAGGCACGGCGTTTATCATCGACCTTCCTCAAACGTTTAAATCCTCCGAGTCGGCAAAAATCATCAGTCCCAAACAATTCAGAAAAACATCGCCTCCCGTTTAACTGGTTTTTATATCGAATAATTTACTCCCAATTGTTTGAATAAACGACGGCCTATATTATAATCAAACCAATCGAAAATTATATATTCACCCTAGGTTTGTTATGAAAGACAACTGGACCATTTCACTCGACAAGAAGGCCCACGCCCGGTTAACCCAGGTTTGCGGAAACGATCCCGAGGCCGCGCGCCAATTTATCATTCAAGCGGTGAAGGAAAAGCTGGACGCCGTTTCTGGAATTGGCGCATCTGAAAAAACTCTGGATGTCGACGGTCTGAAAGAATATCTGGATTCCGGGAAACCCGGCAGTCGTTCTTATGGAGCCAAAGGTCAAGGTTGGTAGCCCTCAATAAATTCGTTTACTTATTATCTGGTTATTCAGCAAAATCCTTATGACGCAAAAGCATAATTTTTTAATCGGAAAAGAATGGCGCGAAGCCAAAAATACGTTGCCGGTTCTCAACCCCTTTTCCCAAGAAGTCGTCGCCGAAGTTTGCCTGGCCGGACGCGAGGAGTTGTTGCAAGCCATCGACCTCGCGGAGAAGGCGTTCCGGATCACTCAAACGCAACCGGCATTTGTGCGCAGTCGGATCTGTAAACAAATATCGGAGGGAATAGAAAAGCAGTCGGAAGAGTTTGCGCGAACCATCGCTCTTGAATCTGGGAAACCCCTGGTATACGCCCGCGGGGAAGTTTCCCGCGCCGCGCTCACGTTTCAAGTCGCGGCGGAAGAGGCCAAACGCATCGGCGGGGAGATTCTGGATCTGGACATTGCGGAAAGCGGTCGCGGAAAAATGGGGATCACCCGACGGTTCCCCATCGGACCCATCGCGGGGATTTCCCCATTTAATTTTCCTCTCAATCTCGTAGCCCACAAGGTGGCCCCCGCTCTGGCAACCGGATGTCCCATAGTTTTAAAACCGTCCTCCACCACTCCCTTGACGGCGTTAGCTCTCGCGAATATCGTTATGGAAACCGAGGCGCCAGAGGGCAGCATGAGCGTTGTCCCTTGCAAAAGCACGGACGCGACCCCTCTGGTGGAGGATCCAAGGCTTAAAATGATCAGCTTCACGGGAAGCCCTCCAGTGGGGTGGGACATTAAGAGCCGGGCCGGAAAGAAAAAGACGGTTTTGGAATTGGGCGGCAACGCCGCGGTGATCATAGAACCGGATGCGGACTTGCCGTTGGCCGCAAAAAAAGTTTGCGCCGGGGCGTTCGCTTTTTCAGGCCAAGTTTGCATCTCGGTGCAAAGGGCGTTCATTCACGAATCCCGCATGGACGAATTCAAACGTTTGCTAACGGCGGAAATCAACGCATTAAAATCGGGCGACCCCTTGGACGATTCCGTCAACTTTGGACCCTTGATCGATCTGGCCAACGCGGAAAGAATAGAAAACTGGATTCATAAAGCAGAAAATAGCGGCGCCAAAATTCTTTCGGGAGGAACGCGCACGGGAACCATGGTGGAACCCACCGTACTCTCCAATGTTGATCCTCGCGAAGAAATCTCTTGTCAGGAAGCCTTTGGTCCGGTTTTGGTGCTTGAGGCTTACTCCGATTTCCAAACCGTTTTGGACGTCGTGAACGACTCGCAGTTTGGTTTGCAAGCGGGTATATTCACTAATCAAATGGACAAAATCATGAAAGCGTTCAATCAAATTGAAGTCGGCGGCCTGATCGTTAACGACGCGCCGACTTTTCGAGTAGACAACATGCCTTATGGAGGCGTGAAAAACTCCGGCTTTGGTCGGGAGGGAATTCCTTACTCCGTGGAAGAGATGACGGAGATTAAACTTCTTGTTATGAACGATTACAGAGAGCGCCCATGACGGATCAAAACAGGTTTGAAGATAACGGGAACGGCACCGTTTCCGATCACGAAAAAAATGTGATGTGGAAAAAATTGGATTCGTTTCAAGACCAAAAAAAATGGCTTAATTTTTTTAAAGCCCACGATTATATGGAAATCATGAACGTCATGAAATTTGCCGGTCACGATGACTGGCGATTTCCCACCGAGGAAGAGGCTTGGAGCCTATTCGAGCTTGATAAAACCAACCAGGATAAATACGGGGACGACATTTATCTGAACTCTGTTTTTGAACAAGGTTGCGGAGGGACAACCTGGACCTCGGACGTTAAGGACTCCTCCGCTCTGGTGGTTCAATTTGAGGACGGACAGAAGGTGTGGCCCTCTCAATACGCTAATATGAACATGTGCGTTCGTCTAGCGCGCAACCTGGATTGAGCCGCTATTTTCCCTTGTACGCCTTGCGAATCGGATACACAATCCGGAGGCTGGGTTCCTCCTTTGGGAAATACTCAAACCATGAGGAGGCTACAAACCGAATCCCCTGCGAAGCCGATTTAATGCGTTTAAAGTTTCGGCGGTTGATCCTCTCAGCCATAAGCTCCAACACCACCGGGCGACCGGGTTCGATTTCATAAGGCTGATTAGCCGTTTTTTCCAGATCAATTTTGACCGATCCGTTTCCCCCGCGGGCGGAAAGTTTCCCCGCCGCAAAGGCTCCGGTATCATCCCCCTCATAAGATATTTTCCACGAGTAAACCGTTTCGAAATCGCGCGCCCAGGCGATCGCGGCGGCAGAATCCAAAAATTGCAAACGATCTTTTCCTTTTTCGCGGTAGAAGAACAGGCTTTCCAACGGACGGGGCGCTAGCAGTTTCTCAAACCCATCGCGTCCCATCCGGGCGCACCGTTCGTTTTTCAAAAGCGACTCCGAATCGGTCCGTCGCTTGCGAATTAAATTTATTCGAAATTTCAAAGCTTCGGGAGCGTACAGGTAACAACTGATCACGCCAAGTTGCAGCGCATCGTTTTGCCCCGCTCCGTCCGCAGAAACGAGACTCAAAACCGAAGCCAGGCCGGTCTGCAGGCCGGGATTGTAGCTCCTTCCGGCTTCACGCGCAATTTTTTTCGCTCCCTTCCAATCGCCGGAATCCAACGCGGTTTTAAAAAGTTTTGTTGCAAGCTCCTCCCACAAATTCTCTGCGGAATCTTTCGGGAAATATTCCTTGCCTTTAAATACCTTCTCTTTTAAATACGCATAGCGCCTGGGATGGGTAGATTGAAAAAAGGGGTAATGAATGAAAGCCGCGACCGAGTTCGCAAAATCCTCCTGCGGACTGGTTCGGGAATAAGTTGAGATATGTCGGGAAGACGTTGGGGCATAAACATCGACAGTTGGATCGTTTATCAGAGTGTACAAAAAATCGCTTCCCTTGACGGCGTCCAGGGGCGGTAAATGCAATACCCGAAAATTGGAAATTCCCAGCCACTCATTCGAGAAGCTTAAAAACCCGTTTTCCAAATCGAAAGCATGCCCCATTTCGTGATGAACGATATTTTCAAAGTGGGATTCGTCTTCGTAAAATAGCGCGTTAAAAAATTCCACTTTGGGATCTTCATTATTTAAAACCACATTGTAAAGGCCGCCCTCGTCGCGATATACGGTGTTATAGGATGGAAATACCCCCGCTGGAACTTCCTCCGCCAGCGCACCCAGGTTGCGCCCTTTGATTTCCGATACGCGGTAAAAATTTTTAAATCCGGACAAAAAGAAAAACTCCGACGGCAGTTTGGAAAAAGCCCGATCCAGTTTTTCCATTTCATCCAGTTTCCATCCTTTGTCCAGGTCCGCTAATTGATATCCATACTTCCTTGCAAAGTTTTCCCGCGCCTGCTGGAGCCGCTCCGGGTAATCAGCGGGGGCTTCATAATACTTGCGAACCTTGGGAGTGGCGACCTCCTCCCCGTCCGACAGAGAAAGGAACGCTCCCAAAAACGTAAAGGTCAGAAAAAGGACAAGATGTATTTTGGCGTTCAAAATTTTTGGCATATTAATACCCAATATAATTTTTTGTTTTGAATTCTATAAAAGTATTATATGATTTTTACTTCACACAAAACCCAACTTTTTTAAATAAATTATTTTATACACTTGGAGGAATTAAATGGCGGCATTACCTGGAAGCGACGTTAAAATGATCAAATTAAATCCCGAATGGTCGGTTGATAAGGCTGCAAGCGTGCCTCTTGAGGCCACCGCTTCCATCTCGGATTTCAAGGGCAAGCGTCTGGTGGTCACGCTCCCCGGGGCGGGCGGGTTTTGCAACAATGAGTTGGACTTGATCAAAGACAACATGGATCAGTTCAAAAGCGCCGGAGCCGACGAGGTTATCGTCGTGGTTGGCACGGATATTCTTACCAACGCGGGCCACGGCATCCCCAACCTGCTTCAGGATATCGACCAGAGTTTTGCCAAGGCCAACAAGCTTCAATTGGACGGCGTCCAAAGCCGATACTTGAACCGTGCAGTCATCGCCGTCAATGAAAACGGCGAGGAAGTCGCTAGGGAAGATTCGCCTCTGCTCGCTTGCCGACCTTTGAACGGTCTTGTCGACGTCGCTAAAAAAGCGTTTTCTGGCTGACACATTTCTAAAATCAAATGCGCTCCGGTTGGAATCAACCGGGGCGTATTTTTTTCCTCCTCCTTGTGGCGTCTCAATATGGGCTATGAATGAGATATCAACACGCAAAAACCCCAAAACAAAACGGATCAACCGAAAAGAAAAAAGGAGAGGATTATTGTGGGTTGGCTTCGGGGAGGAATGGAAGTCTCAAACCCTTTCGGGCGAAAGGGAACGTCAATCTTTCAAAACTTTTAGCAATGCCTGCAAATCTTCTTTCAGGGAGTTTTTAAATCGTATCGCCTGTTCCCGGTCAAAGCCAAATTCCAACTGGCCTCCAGATTTCTTGGATACCTTCAACTTCTTCTTCGCGCCGGCGATGGTATACATTTCTTCGTAAAGGAGCCGTTTGATTTCCAAAACGAGGTCGACGTCCTTTCTTTGGTACAGCCTTTGGCCGGATTTATTCTTGGACGGTTTTAGAATTTCAAACTCTTCTTCCCAATAGCGTAGGACGTGTTGTTCCACTTCGGCGATCTCTGCGACCTCGCCTATTTTGAAAAAGATTTTATCGGGAATGAAGCGGGTCATGGGCCAGTTGATTGGTTTTTGCGAGCAAGCGCTTGCTGGGTTTAAACGTTAAAACTCTTTTGGGCTTAATGAGAACGGGTTCGCCGGTTTTTGGGTTTCGCGCCATTCTTTCTTTCTTGTTTCTCAAGTTAAAGCTTGCGAAACCGACAATACGCATGTCTTCGCCCTGGCTCAGCGCCGATTTGATTTCCTCAAACACCACGTCGACCGCTTGAACCGCCTCCTGGCGGGTAAATCCCACCCTTTCGTAAACGCGTTCAACGATGTCGGCCTTGACGACGGCGCCCTTTTCTATGAAGGTTGGAGATGAAATCATGAGCGAAAATTCAAAAATAAGGTCAAGAAGACTTTCCCAAAAAGCGGTCGGGTCATTCGTGCTTTTTGGCGGCTTTGGCCGTTTCAATTACTTTTTGAGCTATATGGTCGGGCACGTCCTGGTAACCGGAAAACTCCATCGCGAACGCTCCGCGCCCGCCAGTCATAGCTGTTAAATCAACGGAATAATTCAAAACCTCAGCCATGGGAATCAGAGCCTTGACGCTTTGATCGGCTTCCCCAGCCTCGATTCCCATCACTTTTCCCCGTTTGGAATTGAGATCTCCCATGACGTCCCCCACATATTCGCTGGGAACGTTGACCTCCATTTCCATGATTGGCTCTAGCAAAATAGGCTTACAATCCATCACGCCTTTTTTAAATCCCATGGAGCCTGCGATTTTAAAAGCCATCTCGGAGGAATCCACGTCGTGATAAGAACCGTCGTAGAGGGAGACCTTGACGTCGACCATGGGATATCCCGCGAGGACTCCCTGCGCCATAGCTTCCATGACGCCTTTTTCCACAGCGGGAATGTAGGTTTTCGGAATGGCTCCGCCGACAATTTTATTTTCGAAAACAAATCCTTCGCCTTTAGGGAGAGGAGAAATCTCCAGCCATGTGTCTCCGTACTGACCGCGCCCTCCAGTTTGCTTTTTGTATTTCCCTTGAACCTTAGTTCGGCCTCGCAGTGTTTCCCGGTAAGGAACCTTGGGAGGATGAAGATCCACTTCCACGCCGAACCGGCGCTTCATGCACTCGATGACAACGTCCAAATGCACCTGCCCCATTCCGGAAACCAGAAGGTCGTGGGTTTGAGGGTCGCGCTCAATCTTCAGAGTGGGATCTTCCTCCGCCAAACGATGCAGGGCAGTACTGATTTTTTCCTCGTCTGCCCGGGTCTTTGGAACCATGGCGCGTGCCATTACGGGATGAGGAAAAGAAATTGGGGCAAATACGACGGGATGCTCCTGGGCGCACAAGGAGTCGCCAGTAGTGGTCGTTTTGAGCTTGGCCACGGCGCCAATATCGCCGGCGGAAATTTCTCCGACCGGAACTTGTTTTTTCCCTTGCAAGCCAAAAACCTGCCCCACCCGTTCGGCGACGTTTTGCGTGGAATTAAAAACGCTTGAATCACCCTTGAGCGTCCCGGAAAACACACGAAAAAGAGTCAACTTACCCGCGTAGGGGTCGGCCACTGTTTTAAAAACCAACGCGGAAAGCGGCGCAGCCTCGTCGGACTTAACGACGACTTCTGAATCGTCTTGGGTGGACTTTCCCTTGACCTGCGGACGGTCTACCGGGGAAGGAAGGTATTCAACGATGGCGTCCAGCAAGACGTCGACGCCCATATTCAACGTTGCGGACCCACAAACCACCGGAATTAATTCGCCGTTTAGGACGCCTTTCTTCAACCCGGAGTTAAAATCCTCGTTGGAAAGCTCGCCGGTTTCCAAATATTTTTCAATCAATTCATCGTCGGATTCGGCGACGTTTTCCACCAGCTCCGCGCGGATTATCTCGACGTCTTCAACGGCGTCTTGCGGGGCCTCACCGGATTCTCCCAAACCCTTTCCGCTTTTATCGTATTTTCTATATACGTTTTCGACCAGATCCACCAACCCGGTAAACCCCTCGCCGGAACCAACAGGAATTTGAAGAAGGACTGGGGATTTTTTGAATTTTTTCTTTATCGAGTCCATAACCGCCTGAAGGTTGGCGCGCTCGTGGTCGATCTTGTTGATAAAAATTATTTTGGGCAACCCTTCATCCTCGGCCCATTTCCAAACCTTCTCCGTATAAAACTGCACGCCGTCGGCCGCAGAAACCACGACCACCGCGCCGTCCACCACCCTCAAACTCGACGGCGTATCGGCGATAAAATTACTGTTGCCGGGGGCGTCGATCAAATTTATCTTATGTTTGTTCCATTCGCATAAAGCGATCGAGGCGTTTATGGAGTGACCGCGCTTGATTTCATCGGGATCGTAATCCATGACGGACGAGGAGTCCCCGACCTTTCCCAACCGATCAGATACCCCGGAGGCGTAAAGAATGGCCTCCGCCAGGGACGTTTTTCCGGAGGCCCCGTGGCCTACAAAACCGACATTACGAATTTGTTCCACCTTGTATTTTTTCATTCGCCACCCCTGTATTTTGGAAAGAGCGCCAAAATGCGCGCTAACCGTCAACTAGTTTCAGGAATTCGAAAGTCTCCGGATTCAATTTTCCTGACTTTTTGATAAACGGTCCCAAAGAAAGACGGAAACAGTTTGAACAACTTATAGGCTTCGTCCTTTTTCAACCGAATGGCGAAAACCTCGACGCTTTTTGCGATGGCCGTGGTCGCTCGAGGAACGTTTTTTAACAGTTCCAGTTCGCCAAACACGTCCCCCCCTTTCAAACTAGCCATTTTTTTGTTATTCGCGCCCAAAACCTCGACGTCTCCCGATAAAATAATAAACATATCCCGGTCCTTACCGCCCTTCTTAAAAATCACCTCGCCTTTTTTCCAATGGGTCATTTTTCCGAACGCCAGAGAGGCGATAAAACTGGGACTGATTATATCGTTGTAAAAACTGCGTATCTTGTAAAAATCGTCCTGGATATTTGGAAGCGACAACTTTTTGTAAAACCGCTTGGGAATTTTTAACAGAGTGACGGGCGTCATGGCTCGAACGGTAGCCCTGCGATGGGGGTTCGGAGTGTTGACCGCAAGCTCGCCAAAAAATTTTCCCTTTTCGTAAATGGCTGAAGATTCCCCGTTGATAATTATTTCCGCAAATCCCTCCAGAATGACGTAAAAGGTCTCCCCGGTGTCGTACTGCATGAACACGGTCTCGTCGGCGTTGTAGTGAACCACCTCGGAACTTTTCAACATGCTCATGAGGTTTTTCTGATTGACCTCGTTGAACAGGGGAACCTGTTTTAACGTTTCGATTTGGGAGTTTTTGCTCTCCGTTTTTCTTTTTATGAGAGTCCTGGTTTCTCCTTCGACGGCAAAGTGGAAATTTTTGTGCTTGATGGGATCCTCGTGCTGGTGAACCAAAACCAGGTTTTTGCCAAGGCTCTTTTTTTCCAGTTCCAGGGATTCCAGTTTGGTGTGTAAAATACCGCCCCCCACGTCGTGGATAACCATGTCCGCGTCCCAAATAAAACCCAACACCATGTCGCGTCGCTTTTTAGTAAAAACTCCCTGCTGGTACCATTCGTCGACTTTTTCGACGTCAAATTTTGTGTCGCCGGAATGGCTGATGGCCCTGGTTTGTTTGCCGTCCTTGTAGGTCAGGATAAAACGCCCACACGGGATGGAGTGCAGGGAATAATCAAAAGTAAAATAGGTGTTTTTAAAACCCGGCAGTTTAATTTTCTTTTGCGGCTCCACTTCAATAAAATCCACTAGACTTTCAATCATGTCCGAAGGAAAACAGGTCAGAGCCTCGACCTTGCGGAGAAAACTGTCGAAGATAATGCGAGTGGAAATGATTTTAACGCGTTTCCCAAACAGGATCGTTTCAACCAGTCCCAGATCGTGATCCGAGTGAACATGGGTTAGAAAAACGCATTCGACGTCGTCCTCGGAAATTCCGTTGCCCAGCGCAAGGGCGGAGCTGTCGTGAAGCGCGTCCACCATGACCCCCTTGCCCTCCGACCAGACCACCACGCAACTGTTGTGCCTTTTCGGGGCGAAGCCGGATCCAACGCCTAAAAAGGTCGCCCCCATAAAGGGTTTTGACATTGGTTTGATTTTTACGGCCTGGGGATTGGCGTCCAAAACGCTGATATCGATTTCACATTTGAGCTCCCGCTTGTGGTAAATGCGAAACACAGAGGGTTGGACTTGAACCACCTTGATTTTTTTTCTGGAATCGCTTTCGCTTTGAATGGAAATGGCGCCGCTGGAGTCGAAATGGGCGAACTGAATAATTTTTTGAGTGAATTTTTTCCGATCTTTCTCTGGAGCGAGCGCAAATAAATCCATTTCGGATTTTAATTGGGCGCAAAGAAGATAGTTTTTTGAAAAAATAGAACGCAGGTCCAAACCCTTTTTGGAGGGCAACCATTTTTGAGATTTTAAAAGGTCGGAAAAATATCCTTCTATCCTTTGCAGGATTTTTTTGTCCCCGCAATGGTCCGCAAGCAGACTTTGATAAAATCCCCACAAAAAATCATCATAGGCGACTTCATCCAGAAACAAATTGAATCGGTCGATCTTTTTCGGAGTTAAATCAAGCCGGGCAATTAAGGATTTGAATTGCGAACGAATAATCTGGTTAAACCGGGGGCCAAAAAGCGTTTCATTCAGAATAATCAGAAAACGCTCTTTTTGTTCGGGGGTGCAGTAGAAAATGATTTTCCCCTGATTGGGGCGTATAAAAAGATAACTGTAAACGATGAACTCAAAGTCAAAATTATTCCGGCCCTGTACAAATGTGCGAATCGGAATCACAAACCGATTCGGCAACGGCCTGTTTTGGACCGTAAAATCCTTCACAATTCCCGGCGGACATCCAAAAACCATTTCGCCAAAATCCCTGGTTTCCAAAACCCGGTAATTGTGCCTTTTTAAAATCTTAAAATTCTTATCTTTCATATATCAGGAGCTTTTGGCCGGCTTGTTTGGGGAAAAAACCAGTTTAACTGGAGTTCCGGAAAAACCAAATTCCTTACGCAAAAAATTCGTCAAATAACGCCGGTAAGAAAAATGGATGCCTTCGGGATAATTCACAAAACATCGAAAAGTCGGAGGCCGGTTTCGAATTTGAGTCGAATAATACAATTTCAAAAGTTTCCCCCGGTACTGGCTCATCGGATTTTTCAACAAGGCTTTTTCAAAGCAGGAATTGATTTTCCCGGTGGAAATTTCCTTGCAATACTCGTCGAACACGGCGTCGATTTGCGGAAACAGTTTATTCAGACGTCTTCCCGTTTTAGCGGACAAGTTTATTATAGGAGCAAAATCCAGGAACTTTAAATGACCTCTTGCCTCTTCCTGGTAGTCCGTAAAGCTTTTTTCGCCCTTTTCAACCAGATCCCATTTATTAAAAACGATCACGCAAGCCCGTCCTCTTTCCAAAGCGTACCCGGCAATCGCCGCGTCCTGGCTCGTTACGCCCGCTTGGGCGTCTAAAACCAAGACAACCATATCACTCCGCTCCATGGCTTTCAATGCCATGATCACGCTAAACTTATCTAGCAGTTTTTTAGTCTTTCCCTTTTTCCTGATGCCAGCGGTATCGACAAATATATATTTTTTGCCCTCGACTTCTAAAATCGAGTCCGTTGTGTCCCGCGTGGTTCCCGGCACGTCCGAAACAATGCAACGCGAGGAATTCAACAGCTTGTTTATCAAAGAGGATTTGCCCGCATTAGGTCGCCCCACCACGGCCACCCGAACGGCTTTTCCGTCGTATTCCTCCTTCGGAATTTCCGGGAAAGTTTCGACGACGTCTTGTAACAGGTCGGATATACCCAGCCCGTGTTCGGCGGAAACCGCATATAATTTTTTCACGCCCACTTTCGCAAAGTCGCCCAACTGATTGAAATGGCCGGGAGCGTCCACCTTGTTGACCGCAAAAAACCAAGGTTTTCCTGCCTTGCGAATATCTTCCAGGACGTCCAAATCGCTTGGAGTCAGGCCCTGCTGGTTATCCGCCAGGATCACCACGGCGTCCGCCTCTTCCCTTGCCAGCAACGATTGCTCTTTTATTTTTAATTCAACGGGGTCGTCGCCGACGTCGACGCCGCCCGTGTCGATCAAAATAAATTGCTTGTCGAACCAACAGGCCTGGCCGTAATTCCTATCACGGGTAACGCCCGGCGTGTTATGGACAATGGCGTTCCTCTGACGAACGATTTTATTAAACAGCGTGGATTTCCCCACATTGGCGCGGCCCACAATGGCCACCACTGGAATCGCCATGGCATTCAAGCTCAAATCGAAGGAG
>JAJDBB010000023.1 GCA_029261555.1 Nitrospinaceae bacterium
GCTACAAATCGTTTAGCGCCCATGATTCTTTCTCCTGATATTGAGATTATGTAATTATTCTAGCAAAAATAATGCAGTAAATATGCCAATCTTTAAGGGAAATCAGGAAAAACCGGCAACGCTTTTAGTTTCAGGAGAAAAGGTTTGTTTATAGGATAATTAACGGGCAATCGGCGCGGCGTCCATGATATTTTGTATACAAAATTCGTTACCTCGCTTACCAAATTTGTCGCTTGTAAAGCGACGTCTCCTTCACCAATCTAAGGATGGGTTATGAAAATTGAAACCTATAAAACCTGCCCCCACGGCGAGTGGCGGCGGGGCTTGTTGTTGGGTTCCCTGCTCGTTTTAATTTTGGTCTCGACAGGATGCGCCGGAGGGGCGAACGCCGCGGGCGGCGAGCCGGGAGCCGCGCTGAAAATCGCCGTCGTGGGCGACACGGGTATGGGCGCCAAAGGGTTCCATCCGGGATTCCTCGGCGTCATGCGCGCCGTACAAAAGGAGAAACCGGACGTCTTGATCCATGTCGGCGACTACATTTATTATGGTTGCGACGCGTCGGGTCTGGCGGAGTTTGAGAGTAAGCTGGTCGTTCCATTCAAAAACGCCCTGCGCATTTTTATCCCCGGCGACAACGATCTGGAAACTCCAAATTGCATGAAAAAATATTTCGCGTTCAATTCGGAAACCTGGCAAACGGGCGGCGGCCTTCCGTATCAGGGAACGCTGGAGAAGGAGAACGTTCTGTACGTCGCCTTGAATACCGGAAAAGACGGCGTGCCGCTGGCCGATCCAACCGATTGGCTGAAGCCGCGCATCGACCAGGCCAAGGCGCGCGGCAAATGGGTCGTCCTCGTCATGCACGAGCCGCCGCTGACCACCGCCTGGTTTCTTGACAAGAGGAAGACAGATTTAGCCTGGATCAACGCCCTGCAACCGGACCTCGTGATTTCCGGTCACCAACATTCCTACGAACGCTTCCATTCCCTGGGCGTTACGCTGGCGGACGGAACCGTTCCGGTTACGAAACCCGTCGATGGAATTTACCAACGCGGCGCCGGGTCGATCCATATCGTGAGCGGCGGCGGTGGAGCGACCTTCAAACCGTTTTCCGATTTGACCGGCAACAAAAAACACACTGCTCCCGAACAGATTCTAAACCAAGCTCTCGCAGAGCGCGGGCTGATGAATCATTTTTTAATTTTGGAAATCGACGCCGAATCGCTCAAGGAGACCACCTGGCGCGTCTGCGCGGAGTACGACCCGGAGACAACCGATCCGCGTTGGCGATCTTCCAGCTCGATGTGGGACGGAATCAAACTGGACTGCGACGGCGAACCTCCCGGCGCAACGCCCGTTGACGCGTTTGAGGCGCGTTAAGGCGTCAGCCCGGTCATTGAGGTTGCGAGCCTTGCGGTGCAGGGCTGATGGAGCGGACCCTAGGGATAATCCGTTGTTGTGGGCGCGGGGGTTGGAGCTTTTCCGCCAGGTTGCGGATGATCTGTTCGCGGACTTGAATCTCGCGCTGAAACTGGTGAGGATTCGGAGGGGAAAATCCCGGCCCCAAATGGGGGGTGGGTAGATAATACGCTTTTGATCGCCGTAAGCCGCCGCGCTCGTCGATCAAATTCTTTTTGGGCGCGTCGGCGGCGGGTTTCACATACACCCCGCGCAAGGCGCTGGCTTTCGGAGGTTCCGGGGTTGGATCGGCGCGGCGCGCAAGGCTCCAGCGGTCGACAACGGGATCGGCGAGTCCTGAGACTTCCTTGACGATTTTCAGGTTCAGCCGTTGTTCAAAGGGAACAGCGGCGAGGTTGTCTGTGAACCACAGCTTGCCTTCCGCGTCGGTCCATTTGTAAATTTCCGAAAACGCGCTGGACGGAACGCTAAGAATCAACAGCGCCAGAATGATAGGTCGGATGCGCATGGCGGTTTTTCCCCAGTAAAGAGGTTTTCCCTGTACCCTACATTATAAAATAAATTTTCCCGTCCAAGCAAGCCCCGGCCAGCGTGACGCTGGACTCTACAAGAGCAACTTGTTCGAGGAAAGTCGCAAGCCTGGGAGAGCTTGCAACTCAAACCTTTCTACCGGGCGTTGCCCGGCAGCGGGGAAATTTTTGGTAAGCGATGCATTCGCGCTCGTTTTAGTGTATAAAACTAGCTTCAAAAATTTCAGTTCAGCGGACGAATTTTTATGAGAATAGTCACGATCATATTGTGCGCCTTTCTGGCGGTGGGATTGAGCGCCTGCGGCAACGACGCCCAGGTTTCAGACAAACCCGAACCCCTGCCTCTGGCGATGGACATGCCGGACACGGATCCCGGCCTGAAAAAGTCGAAGCAGAACCTGAGCTCCAAGACGGCTCCCATCGTTACCAAATCCCAGATCAATTTTATCCTGAGCGCAAAGGAGATCGCGGACAAAATGGCCGGCGAGGCGGTGGTCGACAAGGTTTCCTGCCTGGAGCGGATCGCGCCTCTGGAAAGTTTCAAGAACAGCGTGCAGCGCAACGGCGGAATGTGGGGCTACCTTGAGCAGACGGTCGATTTGCAAAAATACTCGGCCATCGGCATGACGCTGGACACAAAATTCAACAAAATGATGTTCGCCCTGCGCCATGTTTGCGAGACCGCGAAGGGCTTGCCTTTCGAGAACCTGGGATACCTGATGAGCCGCGACCTGAAAAACCTGGGAGAAGAAGAGGTCCGCGCAACATTGAAGATGATGGGTATCCCGCAAGCGGATATCAACGACTTCGTTGAATACGGAAAGTTCGCCGCGGAAGCAAACAAACGAACGATCGATTACAGTTCCATCCACAAAACCATTTTACAGACGGAAGTGTTCGCGGTTAAATACCGCGAGTTCGCCGATCGGCTGTCCCGCAAGGAAAACCTGGAAGCGGCTTTGGCCGACGTTCAGGCCCTGCACGACGCGGTGGAAATATTTATCGCCGAAAACGACCACATGGTCACCGCCCTGCACGAAGACAACATCCTGCCTTTCGAAAATCTCTACTCGGAGATGTAAAAAGCGATTATCGGTTTCCGTTCGACCCAGAGGAAACTGGCATGCTTTTCAAATGCGCGCTGAAGGCCAGGATGAACAGCGTTGCCCCCAGCATCTCCGCGCCTTCTTCCACCGACTCCAGCACGGTGGAGTAAAACAATCCCTGCGGATCGACCAGGCTTTTGGCGACGCCTTCCAGAAAGATCACCGACACCCACAAAGACAACGCGGTAAACAAGACGGCCATGATCTTCGGCGAGCCGCGAAATTTCAGGAAGAAAAACCGGGCGAGAAAAACCGCCACCGCCAAAATGAACGGCGCGTACACCCAGAGCCATTCGTGCATGACGTGCAGGATTTGAGACTTCGGCGCCAGCGGTTGCAGAATGTTGATGAAGTTTTCATGAATGCCCAGGCAGTCGTCCAGCGCCAGATAAAAATAAACGCCCATCACCGCGCGCCAGGCCCACAACGCGCTCTTGCTGTTTCGCGCCTCCTCGTCCTCGCGCGCGACCATCAAAACCACCAATCCCAGGATGAACAATTGCGCCGTCGCGAAATAAGTTCCGTAGCCCTGCTCCTTATCCAGGTCCCAGCGCAGGGAGAGCGGATGCAGGTAATGCATGGTCTCGAGCAGGGCAATACAGGCAATCAGCGCGGCGAAAAAATAGTAGCGCGTCGGCGCGTCGCATATGAAGTTTTTCAGACGGGCGAGCCATTTGTCGCCCCAGGGACGGTCCACATAACCCAGCGCGAACAGTCCCGCCAAAAGAACGGCGAACGGATTGTTGAGGCGGCGTCCGGGCGCGGGAATATCGAGTCCCACGTAGTTGGAAAGAAAGTTCAAGGTCAACGCCAGCGCGTCGACGGCGATAATAATTTTCAGCGCCAGAGCGATTTTTGATTTCCAGGGTTTCATATTTTTAACAAGGTCTCTGTTCATCCGTGGTTACTTTTTTTTGGTCAAACGTTGCGCGTTTTCCCACACGCGCGATACGGAGATTCCCCGGTCGAGACGAACCTCGGGGTCCGGGCCTTCCGGTTGCAAAACGGCGTGGCGCTCGTCGGGAATTTCAAACGCGCCGCTGTGCCGGGGATCGGTGACAAAATGCATGGCGACGGTCGGCGTCTCCAACGCAAACCCGACATGCATCGGTCCGGTGTTTCCGGTGACCATTGCCTTCGCCCGGCCTATCAGGAAACAATCTTTCTTGAACCCCAAATTAACGGTGGTCGCAACGCGCGCAGGATCGAGACGCGCCGCTATTTCGCCGATGGCAGCGCTCTCCAAAGGTCCGCCGCCGAGAACAATTTTCCAGTTCGTTTGTTCCAACGCCAGCTCCGCCAACGCCGCGAATTGGTCCGGCGGCCAGCGCCGGTTTGGCGCCGAGACGCCGACGTTCAGATAAAGATATTCGCCGGGCGCCAGGTTCAATCGCTCCAGCGCCGCCCGGCCCGCCGCCTCTTCCTCCGCGCTGAAAAAAATTTCCATCTGCCCGCCCACCGGTCGCACGCCGATTCGCTGGATCATTTCCAGGCGTTTTTGAATTCCGTGCGTCGGGTCCGGCAGTTGAATTTTGCGCTCCGCCGCCAGCCAGTCGAACTGCTGGTGCGCCAGTATACCGTCATGGGATTTGAATTGCAGGATGCGCCGGAAGTCTTTATTGGCGTGGAAAATCAGGATGCGGTCGTAAGACTCCAGGGCGAGGCGCAGTTGCAATCCCAGTTGGCGATACCATTGTTTCTGGTAAACCAGCAAGCGGTCGATCCAGGGATTGTTCCAGAACAGCGGAACCCAGCGGCGGTCGACAAGGAAATGGATTTTCAGATTGGGAAACGACGCCTTCAGCGCCCGCAGGGCCGGCGTCCCCCAAAGGGCGTCGCCCATCCCCGTCGAACTGATGATCAATACCTGCTTCACGTTGCCCGAATCCATTCGCCATGAAAGGGTTGATATGATAAATTAATGCGCTTCTAATAATTAATCATGGCCGCGAGCGGCCCTTATTTTATAAGGGCCAGCGAGGCGCCAAAAGCGAAAATATCCAATTACCAGAGATATTCTTAAGTTTTTCTAACATGAAACCGCGCTTCGGGAAAATATTTTTGTTTTGAAACCCCTCCACATACTCCACTCGGAAGCCGCCGTCGGCTGGGGCGGCCAGGAAATTCGGGTGTTTCAGGAAAGCCGATACCTGGCCGAACAAGGCCATCGCGTATCCATTTTATGCCAGCCAGGCAGTCCGCTCGCCCGACGTTGCGAAAAATATCCGCACCCCAACCTGAAATGTTATCCGGTCAAGATGACGAGTCCCGTCAGCATTGTCGATTTCATTTCCGTGTATCGCCGAGTCAAGCGTTTGCGGCCCGACGTCGCGCACACCCACAGTTCCGTGGATAGCTGGCTGGTTTCGTTCTGCGCCAAACTGTTGAAGATTCCCATTGTGCGGAGCCGGCACGTTTCCATCCCGGTAAAAAATTTCTTTCCCAGGAACTGGGTCTACACCGGGTTTCCGGAACGCATCATCACCAGCGGCGAGGCCGTGTCTGATGAGATGCGCCGGTTGAACGGGATGGATCCCGCGCGGGTGACGTGTATTTCCGCAGGCGTGGATATGCGGAGGTTTGATTGCAAGATTTCCGGTCAGGCGATCCGCGACGAATTAAAATTGTCGCCGGAGCAAACGTTAGTCGGCAAGGTCGGCGTGGTGCGAAGCTGGAAGGGACACGGTTTCTTTTTGCAAGCCGTTCGCGAGATAGGGAACGAGTTTCCCGACGTATGCTTCGTCATAGTGGGAGACGGGCCGGGCTTCGAGCAAATGAAACAAAAAGCCGCGGACCTGAATTTACCAAATCGCGTTTTCGTTTTGGGACACCGCGAGGACGTGCCGGAGATCATGGCGGCGATGGACGTTCTGGTCCTCGCCTCCACTGCGGGCGAGGGAACGCCGCAGGTGATTCCCCAGTCATTTGCCATGAAGACCCCCGTCGTTGCCACGCGCATTGGCGCCATTCCCGATCTTTTGGGAGAAGGCGAGCGCGGCGTTCTGGTCACGCCGTCCGACGGCCAGGCTTTAGCCGAGGGCGTCGCCGAAGCTCTGCGAGATCCGAAAGCCCGCGCAGAACGCGCCGATAAGGCTTACGAGTTCTGCCGGCGCGAGTTGACCTTTGAAATGATGATGGACCAAACTCTCCAGGTTTACCGCGAGGTTTTGGCCAGCCACTAGCCGTGGAGGCAGTAGGTGTAGCGTTTTTGGGAAACGCTACGGGCCTGGGTGAGTTTGCAAATTAAAACTATTGGCCCCGACTAGCGTGCCGCTGGACCCAGGAGTTTGAGATGCAAGCTCACCAATACTTGAATCATCTTCCTCAAACGTTACACTATCTGCCTCCAGGCGCTTGCCTGGTGCTGTTCTTGTCTAATTTTTTTAGAGGAAAAATCCCCCCAGCCCCCTTTGCAAGGGGGAGAAAAGGCTACCAACCGTGAAGATTGCCGTCGTCCGACAAAAATATGCTCTGTATGGCGGCGCGGAAAACTTTTCGCTGGAGTTCATTCGCCAACTGGCAGGCGCCGGACACGAAGTTCACATCTTCGCCAACCAATGGACCGGCGAGGCGGAAACCAATATTTTTTTTCACAAAGTTCCGGCGATTCGCGTTAATTCCTGGTTGCGCGTCTGGTCGTTCGCCTGGTTCGTCCGTCGGCTTCTGAAACGGGAACGCTTCGACGTGATCCAGAGCCACGAGCGCACCTGGCGGCAGGACGTCTACCGCGCCGGCGACGGATGCCACAGGGAATGGCTCGAACAACGCGGGAAATACCTATCCGCATTCCGGCGCTTGACGATGCAATGCAGTCCCTTCCACCGCCTGGTGTTAAAAATCGAACGCGCGTTGTTTGCCCCCGGGAATTATAAAAAGATCGTCGCCATCTCGGACCTCGTTAAAAAAAACATTCAAAAACATTATGCGATTCCGGACGAGGACGTGGTCGTCATATACAACGGCGTCGATCTGGAACGGTTCCATCCAGACAATCGGGCGGCGCATAGGGACGCGCTTCGCGAATCGTTGAGCGTTCCCAAAGACGCGGTTTTGTTTTTGTGCGTGGGGTCGGGATTCGAGAGGAAGGGCGTCCGGTATTTAATGGAGGCGACGCAATACTTGGACAAGAAAACGGACTGGCGGATACTTGTGATGGGCAAGGGGAACTGGACCCGCTATCTAAAATACGCTCCGGAGGAGTTGCGCGCGCGTTTGATTTACCGCGAGCCGGTGAAGGATTTGGAGCGCTATTACTCGGCGGCGGACGCCTTTGTCCTGCCGTCGATTTACGAGCCCTTCGGCAACGTCAATCTGGAAGCGCTGGCGGCGGGATTGCCGGTCGTCACGACGCGTTTTTGCGGCGCGGCGGATATCATCGAGCATGGAAAAAACGGTTTGATCGTGGAGAATCCGGGCGATCCGGAAGAGATTGCGGCGAATATGAATCGTTTGATGGTGAACAAAGGAAACAAGGAGAGGGAAGAGATGGGCCGCCTGGCCAGAATACTCGCGGAAAAGTTTCCTCCAAGCCGTAACACTGGCGCAATGCTCAGGCTTTACGAAGAATTGTCGGCCATTTCCTGTCCTTGACAGAGTTTAAAAATTCCGGCCAACCAGCGGTCCATCCCCTCCCTCGGGGGATATGAAGAAGCGAAGCTGAACTGAATCAGCGGATCGTTTTATTTAGAAGAAACAAATTGAGTCTACGGGATCCGGATGTTCCAGATCCAGCCGCTGTCTCACCCATTTCGGCACGCCCAGTCGACCGGAACTCGTCAGAGTGATGTTGTCTTCCGCTGTCTGAAAGTTTTTCCAATGCAGCTTGTGCAATTCTTCACTGGGAACTGTGTTTTTCAAATCGCCTTTTGGATTGAGAACTCTCACTTGATATAACATTGGATACCTCTCGGTTCGGTTTATCTCTCAATTCTATTACCTAAGTAATAGCAAGAGCCTTGCCAAAACACGCTGATCCAAGGCATAAAAATACCAACCCTTTTATTTATAATAATTTAAATATTTTTCTAGTTAGGGAAAACCGGTCTCAAACCGCGAAAAGCGTCCTAATTTGTCTTTAATTCGTATGAAAAATGATACAGATGGCAGGTTGGGAGGGGTGGGAAATGAGAATAATTATCAACTATGACCTAAAATGGCGGGAAAAGGCGCGGAAAGTCCTGGGAAATGAGATATCGGCTATCTCCCAGGACCTATGAGTTCAGGCGGCTGGCTACATTTTAGAATGCGCTCCGTCGCACATGGGCGAGTTGCTGGTGCGCCCGCAATCGCAAATGGACATACGCCGGTCTTCGTCCACTATATGTTCCTTGGGTTCCTTACCGGTATTCATGCGCTCGTGCGCTCCGTCGCAATAGGGTTTCTTTGCCGACTCTCCGCAGGTACAGTAATATTTAATTCCAGCAGTTTCTTCCACTATGGTCGGTATATTATGGTAGGGCATGAGTTCTCCTTGAAGATTGATTGTGGCGACGTCAGAAAATGACAAATTATCGGGCGTTTGTCAATTAAAAGCGCCAAACTAAGCGCCGGGGAGAAAGTTTAATAATTCCCCCTTTCCGAAAATATTCTCCATACAACGGATAAGGAGAGCCGCATGAAAATTCTTGTTACAGGGGCTACGGGATTTGTTGGCCGCGAGCTTTTGCCCCTGCTGGCGGAGCAGGGACATGAGATCGCGGTGTTGACTCGCGACCCGCTCTTGGCCGGAGTGCGACTTCCCATCCATTGCGCAATCCATTCCTGGAATCCCGCCGCCGAAGACCCGCCGCCGGAAGCGTTCGACGGCGTCGACGCCGTGGTCCACCTTGCGGGGGAAAATGTGGCGGGCGGACGCTGGACGGCCAAACGCAAAGACGCCATCGTTCAATCCCGCGTGGAGTCCACGCGCCGGCTGGTCTCCGCCATGGGCAAACTGAAATCCCCGCCCAAAACTTTTATCTCGGCGTCGGCCATCGGGATTTACGGAGACGGCGGCGAGGAGATTTTATCCGAAGATTTTTCGACCACCGTCCCCAACAACGGATTCCTCGGCGAGCTGTGCCGCGACTGGGAACGGGAGATATTCCGCGCGGAAGAATTTGGAATGCGCGCCGCAGCCTTACGCATCGGCGTGGTTCTGGGTAAGGACGGCGGGGCGATCAAGATGATGCTTCCGGCTTTCCGGTTGGGACTGGGCGGTCGACTGGGGAGCGGCGCTCAATGGATGAGCTGGATCCACGTCTGCGACCTCGCCGGAATAATCCACCACGTTTTGCAAACCCCAAGCTTGCGCGGACCGATCAACGCCGTCGCCCCGCATCCCGAAACCAACGGCGCTTTCACAAAAATTTTCGCCGGGGAGCTGGGCCGCCCCGCTCTGTTTCCTGTCCCTGCGTTTGCCATGCGCGCGGCGCTCGGCGAGATGGCGCAAATGCTATTGGCCAGCCAACGAATTTCTGCCCAAAAGATTCTGGACGGCGGTTACAAATTTCTCTATCCACGACTGACCCTGGCGCTTCGCCAGATATCAAACCACTTCAACCACCTCCTGCTGACGGAGCAATGGACCCCACAACCGGTGGAAAAAATTTTCGAGTTTTTCTCCAACGCCGACAACCTGTCCCTCCTGACGCCCGACTTCCTCGGTTTTAAAATCCTGAGCCAGTCCACGGACAAATTGGAAAAGGGGACGCGCCTGGACTACCGCATCGGCCTGCACGGCATACCCGTGCGCTGGCAAACGTTGATTCTGGAATTAAAAGACGGGGAAATGTTTTCCGACACGCAGACCAAGGGACCTTACGCTCTCTGGCACCACACGCACGAGTTCATACCGCAGAACGGCGGCACGGTGATCCGCGACAAGGTGAACTATCGTTTACCGCTCGATTTTTTTACCGACCCGGTAGCACATCCTTTTGTGCGCAAAGACCTGGAAAAAATTTTCATGTACCGGCGGCAAAAGGTAAAGGAGCTATTCGGCAGCTAGCCGTCAGCGAGGGCGTCGGAGCCTATTTGGAAATGGGATCATCCATGAGGACATTCAATTTTATGATGTACGTTGCAACCATAAAGGGAGTATTGATCTCAAGACGAGGCAATAAAAATTAAGGGAAAACATAGGGTGATCATTGATGTATAACGTTCCAGATGCTTCAGAATTTAACCCTTTATTTAATAAGGAAGTAACTCAACTTTGCATTTCCCCTTATCAAATAATATTAAGATTTGAAGGGGATATTTCTTTTTCAATCCAAGGAACTTTTAACCATATAAAGAACCATGTGATTATTAACAATAAAGGTACAATTCCTGAGCAAGGAATCTCCCTGATTTCTCTATTGGATCAAAAAATTGATAAAATCGAAATTAATAGCCCCAAAGAATTTACCCTTGAATTTTTTAATAGTGAAAAACTTAATTTATTAGATGACGATGAAAATTATGAGTCATTTGTAATCATGGGACCCGATATAGAAATTATAATTTAGCAGGTACAAGGGTACTATCACGTTAACTGAAAAAATATGTGATGAAGTGTCATTAAAACCAAAAACCCTTATCTTTGTCATCGCTTTCCACCTGAAATTATCAGTCACGCAGTCTGGCTGTACCGCCGTTTCACACTCAGTTTCCG
Source organism: Nitrospinaceae bacterium (assembly GCA_029261555.1). GTDB lineage: Bacteria > Nitrospinota > Nitrospinia > Nitrospinales > JACRGP01 > JAJDBB01. The sequence continues at coordinate 10,692 of JAJDBB010000023.1, forward strand.
CAATATTGAATAACCTCTCGACATCCAAGGCATTCATACTTCAAATAAATCGATCCGTTAAATGGGTTCGAGTTGCAAGCGCTTGCCTGGTTAATCCAGAATGGTCTGGTAAAACGTGTCCGGATTAGCGGCGTCGAAAGGCGCGTCGGTGTAAACGAACACCGTCATGTCCCGGTCGCCTGAATTTTTTATGGCGTGCACGACGCCCGGCGGAATTTTCACGAGTTTCATTTGCCCGTCGCCCAAAGCGATTTCCTTCCGCTCGCCGGATTGCGGGTCCAGCAAGGCCAGCGTTCCTTGCCCCGCCATCACACCCAGCCATTCGTTTTTCAGCTTGTGAAAATGGTTGCCGCGCGTCTTTCCCGGTCGCGCCATCACCACATGAACCTCGCCAAACGCGGACCCCGGAGCCAGCGCTTCCCGGCTCAACGCTTTCAGGAACCAGCCCCGGTCGTCGGACTTTTTATCCCACTCGATAATTTGCAGGTCTTTCATACGATCCCGGCCAGCGTGACGCTGGACCCAATAGGTGTGAAGTATATGGAGAAGCTACAACCTTGGGTGAGTTTGCATCCCAAATTTTCTACCGGGCGTTGCCCGGCCAGCGCCAGGCAAGCGCCTGGAGGCAGTAGGTGTGAAGTATATGGAGAAGCTATGGCCTTGGGTGAGTTTGCATCCCAAATTTTCTACCGGGCGTTGCCCGGCCGGGGCCAGTAGGCGCAAATTAAGCGTTAGGAATTACGGGCTTGGGCGCAATTGTGGGTGGTTTGACAGCGAGTAAAAATCGATAGGCGTCGTTGTCGGTTTAAAAGAGATCATCCAATCGCCAACCATTGCC
>JAJDBB010000024.1 GCA_029261555.1 Nitrospinaceae bacterium
TATGATCAGCAATAACACCGCGGCGACTGGGGACGATTTGGCTTTGTCTTGTGTCTTGGACGCTTTCTGTGCCGGGGCTTTGGTCGCGGCAGGCGCGGATTCCTGAAATGCCGGAGTTTCTTCCGTTTTAGCGCCGCCAAAGGCAAACAGAGACTTGCCCTGGGCCTCTTTCTTCTGGTCTGCCTTTTTCCCTTTGAAGAGGAAACTGAAGAATGATTTCTTTTCTTTCGGCTGGGGAGCGGGTTCCGGTTCCGGGACGTCGTTGACGGGAGCGGCTTGCGCCGAAACCAGTTCAACGTCGAACCCCAAGCGCTCCAAATAAGTCTTGGCGGATTGAGCCTGCGGGTCCGTCACCGCCTTGTCAAATTGCCAGGCGTTTCCGCCGGAGGCGTCTTCGACGGCTTTGGACGCTCCGTCCACCGGCATTTTAAACATTTTTGCCAGACGGGCGACAGCGTCCTGTTTGTCGTCCCCGGACCAACTGTTCAGTCGAATGTATACTCTCATGTCGTTGATTTTAAGTGGATTCGTTTAGGATAATTTAACCGAATGCGCCGGTTTAGGCAAGCCCCTAAATGCCTCGAAGCATTTTTGGTAACTCGCGTCTAATGCTTCCGCATCCGCCCCGGAAGCCGCATCGCGGTCTTCCACGGTCCCGAGGGCAACCTTTTGCGCTTCCTTATACCGGGGTTCCAGGGGTTGCCGCCCCAGCAAGCGCACGACGCTCTCGTCCAACCCAAACTCCCCGGCGAGGGATTCCAACGCCTGCATGGGATTCACCCCTGCGGAAACTTTTTCATGGACCGCCTTTTCGATTTGGCCATTGCGCTCCATCAGGGGCGCGTGCGGGTAATCCGGACTCGACAGCAACATGAAATCCAAACGCGGCCAGTAATTGTTGACGAAGTCGTCGAAATCCACCGCGACGCCCCGGCTCAGGTTAATATCCCGCGCCTTTTCCGGCGCGTCCTCCAGCAATTCGTTGTAGGTCTTCACGATATTGTGCGTCGCGTCGTACAGGACCGTCCAATGAAGGTCGTTGGCCTGCTCATCCGTCCGAAAGGAATCCATGCACTGAATCGCGATCACCAACAGCTCGTGCAGGTCTTCCATGCTCATGAAGGCGGCGGACCAGGGAAACCGGGCGCGAAACCATTCCGTCGGGTCGGCGGGGTAATCCTGCCGGTTCGATCCGGGCGGCGGCTGGCAATCGTTTTCCACAAAGTTCATGGTATCGTCCAGTTCCTTATAGGCGAGGTCCAGCCCGGCGCGGACAATCGTGTAGGGAAACAGGTTGCGCTGGTATTCCATATATTCGCGCAGGGCGGCGTCCTGGTCTTCCAGTCGATGCCGATGATCCCGGGTTTTTATGCTTTTGGAAAAAGCGATCATGCCAGAGCCTTCTTAGATTGGTTTTTATTCGGGTTTGATTGGCAAATTCATTTTTGCCAAATCTTTTTGCCATTTTTGAACGTCGGTGGCCAGTTTGACGAAGGCCCGAAGTATGTCCGACGCCGTGAGGATGCCCACCAGCTTACCCGCGTGCACCACGGGAAGGCACCCGATTTTTTTCTTGGCCATGATGGCCGCCGCGTCCGAGGCTTTCTCCTCCGGGCCGATAGTCGTGAGTCCGCGGTTCATCAGGGTCCGCACCTTCCTGCCGGGAAAAACGAAAGAGGCGGGGTCCTCTTTTTGCGCCTTGGTTCGCTTCCGGGATCCCAGGATTTTCTTGACGTCCCGGTCGGAAACTATGCCAACCACCTTGCCCTTTTCAATCACGGGGAGGTGGCGGATCGCCTCGAAATGAAACAGAGTAACTACCTTGTCGACAAAATCGTCCGGACCCACGGTAAACATCTTTGTACTCATCAACTCCTTGACGCGCATGCATGCCTCCTGATTGTTTCTTGCAGAACGACTCGGGCCGACCCTTACTCAGGGTTAGCGACCGGGACTGTATAAATCCGAAAACAATTTCAAATAATTCTTCTTGTCCTCGTCGGACATGTTTTCCACCAGATTTTTAATTTCCGCCAATTGCTCGGGATTCATTTTCGCCAATTGTTCCCGACCCAAACTCTGCAACCGGGTCAAGGGATTTTGATCACCCGTCTCCCCGGTTCCTCCGGCGCCAAACATCTCAGGCGTCGCGTTGGGAAGCGGTTCCGGCCTGGGAGCGGGCTTGTCGGGCGAACGGAACTGGATGGAATTGCCGATCGTCTTGCCCAGAATATTTTCCTCCTCCAGCCGTTTCAACACTTCCGCGAGATGAACGTCGTTGCGTTTGCAATGGTCGTACACCGGCTTGAACGGCAGGTTGACGATTTTCTCCGGAAAGCCGTTCTTGCGAATCGAATGTTTTATACTTTCTTCAACGTCTTTTAAACTCATGGCGCACGGGGAGTCAGGTTTGCAAGGGATCGTCGCAATTGTAGTATAATCTGTCCATAAAAAAAAATAGAAACCACCGATAAACACAGATGAACTCAAAGGAAACCGGAAAACTTTCATTTCAAAACACTGGGTCCAGCGTCACGCTGGCGGTTCGCGTCGCCCTGGCGCAAGTCGACGCGCGGGTGGGCGACTTTTCATACAACGCCGGGCTGGTGGAAAAGTATATCGAACTCGCCCGCGAGGCGGGAGCCGATATTGTCCTGTTCCCGGAACTCGTCCTCCCCGGCTACCCGCCGGAAGACCTCCTGCTGAAAAACGATTTCCTGCGCAAGAACCGGCAGGCCCTTATGCGCGTGGTTAAAAAGACGCGGGGCATTACCGCCGTCGTCGGATTCGCGGAAAAGGACGGCAAAAAATTGTACAACGCCGCCGCCGTCGCCTCTCACGGCAAACTGCTAGGGACCTGCCGCAAAGCGGCGCTTCCCAACTACGGCGTGTTCGACGAGAAACGCTATTTCGACGAAGGCTCCGTTCCCGTTTGCCTGCGCATTAGCGGAAAAAGTTCGAACCAAACCGATGGAGCGTCGCACGTCGCCAGCAATTTCGCCCTCCGCGGAGGAGTCAACTTTGGCCTGACGGTTTGCGAAGACCTTTGGGACGCCGACGGGCCGGGAAAAACGCTGTGCGGCGCGGGCGGCGCCCGGGTTCTGCTCAACATTTCCTCCTCGCCCTTCCACTCCGGCAAAGGAAAGGAACGCATCGATCTGCTCCGCGCCCGCGCGCGGCAATACAACGCTTACGTCGCGTACGCCAACCTGGTGGGCGGACAGGACGAGTTGGTTTTCGACGGACACAGTCTCGTCGTTTCGCCCGCAGGCGAGGTGTTGGCGCAAGGAAACAGTTTTGAAGAGGAAATAATATTCGTCGACCTGGAAATCCCTCCCGCCCTGCAGACGCGCCATAAAAAAATCGCAACGCTCACGACGCCGTCCGTCGAGCGCGAGTCTTACCCCGATTTGCCGACGCGGCAAAAGTTTCGCAAAAAATCCGGCATAGAAGAAATCCACGACGCGCTGGTTTTAGGTACGCGGGACTACATCGTCAAAAGCGGATTCCAGAAAGTCGCGGTGGGGCTTAGCGGGGGAATCGATTCCGCCGTCACCGCCGCCATCGCCGCCGAGGCCGTGGGGCCGGAAAACGTAACCGGCGCGCTGATGCCCTCGCCCTATTCATCTAAGGGAAGCGTGGACGATTCGTTGGAACTGGCGCGGCGGTTGGGTATCCACACCCTGACTTTGCCGATAGACCGGGGCATGAAGGCTTACGGCGCGATCCTTAAAGACACGTTTAAAAATCTCCCGCCGGGGATCGCGGAGGAAAACATTCAGGCGCGGATACGCGGCAACCTGTTGATGGCTCTGTCGAACAAGATGGGCTGGCTGGTGTTGACCACGGGAAACAAGAGCGAGATCGCCGTCGGTTACTGCACGCTGTACGGCGACATGGCGGGGGGATTCGCCGTGATCAAGGACCTGCCGAAAACGCGGGTGTACGAGCTGGCGCGATTCATGAACCGGCGCGCCAAGAAGGATGGCGGGCCGATTCCTATTCCTATTCCAAAAGCGATCATTGATAAAGAACCGTCGGCGGAACTGCGCCCGGACCAGAAGGACTCGGATTCCCTGCCGCCCTACGAAATTCTGGACCGGATACTGCTTCATTATATAGAGAAGGATTGGGACCTTGCGCGGCTGAAGAAACTGGGATATCCGGAGGAAGTATTAAAGCGCGTCGTGCGGCTGGTGGACCAGAACGAATACAAGCGACGGCAGAGTCCGCCGGGCGTGAAACTGACGCCGAAAGCGTTCGGCAAAGACCGCAGGCTCCCCATCGTCAACCGCTTCGCCCCGTGGGAGGAGGAGTGAACGTGAAAATATTACGACTCGAATTTAATCTGATAGCAAAGCGTTTCCCGTCGTCAAAAAGCGGACGGTTTGTGGTAAAGCGCTAGACATACTTTCTATTAAATTTTTCTTCGCGAGGAACCATGACATTACCCAGTAAAAAAGGCACCATCGGCATTCTCACAGGGGGCGGAGACGTTCCCGGATTGAACCCTGCCATCCGCGCCATCACGGTGCGGGCATTACGAGAGGGATATAAGGTTCTTGGAATCCGCAACGGTTGGGAAGGTTTGATCCGGATCGACCGCAACCGGAAAATCGAGGAGCAGGAATTCTGCCAGATTCTTGACGAAACTCTGGTGAACAAAATCGGGCGGACCGGAGGGACGTTTCTGCACACTTCCCGGACACGACCTTCTCACTTGGCGAAAAAGGACATTCCATCACACTTAAAGGATAAGTATTCCGACGACGTTAACGATTTAACGCCGGAGGTTGTTCAAAACCTCGCCTACCTCGGAGTCGACTACCTCATCCCCATTGGCGGGGACGACACGTTGAGTTACGCCGTGCGAATGCACGAGGAAGGGGTAAAAGTCGTCGCCATTCCCAAGACGATGGATAACGACGTCCCTGGCACCGATTACAGTATTGGATTCAGCACCTGCGTGACGAGGACCATCGAGTTGACTCACCAATTGCGTACCACCGCCGGGTCGCACGAACGATTTTTAGTCTTGGAAGTGTTTGGTCGATACGCCGGGTTCACGGCCTTGCTCCCCACCATGGCCGGGGCGGCGAACCGATGCGTAATTCCCGAACACAAATTCAATATCGAAAACCTCGCCGAACTGCTGGCGGCGGACCGGTTCAGCAATCCCAGCAGATATTCAGTGGTTCTGGTTTCGGAAGGGGCAATGTTCAAAAGCGAAGAGATGGTTTTCGAAAACCAGGAGACGGACGCCTACGGTCACAAAAAGCTCGGCGGCGTCGGCGATAGAGTTTCGGACAAACTCCAGGAGCTTTCGCCGCAGTTCAACAACGGGAAAAAAATCGGGGCCATCAACCAGCGCCTTGCCTATCTGGTGCGGTGCGGCGATCCGGACGCAATGGATTCGCTCGTGCCAATGGCTTACGGTAATTTGGCGCTCAATTTAATTTTGGAAGGGAAAACCGGACGGCTAGTCGTCTTGCGTAACGGAACATACGACCACGTCCCGCTTTCGGAAGTGACGGGATCGAAAAAGATCGTCGATATCGAAAGGTACTATGACACGGACCGCCTGCGGCCAAAGTTTAATCATCTGGAAGGGTTGTCGCTTTTCGTGATGTCCAAATCGGTTTAACAGAAGAGGGCCGGCCTGAAGGAGAGCTTCTCCGTCGCCGCCATTCTCAATCTATTGGATAAAGCGGGATCAGGGTTTTGGTTTATTTTTGTGGACGAGGGACTGGTCGAAGTAGTTGACGGCCATGCCTGCGTCGAGGACGACGCCTTGCGCGTTCATCCCGCTGGAGCGCGGACTCAATAAAAACGCCATGGCGTTCGCGACTTCCTGCGTCGTCAACCCGCGCTTGCGCAAAGTGGCCTGCTCGGCGTGCAGGTAGGAATCGATGTAACCGGGGATGCCGGCGGACGACGCGGTCTTCAACAGTCCGGCGTTCACGGAGTTGAACCGCACTTCGGAAAAGGCGCTGAACGATTTGGCGAGAAAACAAATTGTCGAGTCGAGCGCTGCCTTGGCCGGTCCCATGTAGCCATAATTCTCCGCCGCCATGCGCGTGGTGGAAATCGACACGGTCGCGACGGAAGCGTTGGGATCGAACAGGTCCTTAAACGCCTTCGCCAGCGCGATGAGCGAATAGCAACTGATATCCACCGCTTGTAAAAAATCCGCGCGCCCGGTTTCGTGAAAGGGTTTGAATCCCTCGGAATAATTCGCAAACGCTATCGAGTGCGCCAAACCGTGCAGGACGGGATGGTCTTTGGCGACGTCTACCGCCAGGCGGTCGATCTGGTCCTGCTTCTCCACGTCGCAGACGTAGACCGGCGACGGGGCGACGAGTTTCTCGACGCTCTCTTTACGCTCTTCGGTGTGGACGCTGTAGAGGACGTTGGCGTTTTGTTCGGCGAGGGTTTTGCCGATGTGGCAGGCGACGCTTTTTTTATTGGCGACGCCGGTCACCAGAATGGTTTTGCCTTCAAAGTCGAGAAAACTCACGTCGTTTCCTCCACCAGCATGCCCGCAAAGTCCAGGCTGAGCGCGGTTTTACCGCCGACCTTGACCTTGCCTTCCATGTACCAGGCGTTACTCACCTTTTCCTTGATCGTGACCGAAATATCCAGAACATCGCCGGGGTAGACGGCGTTGCGAATTTTAACGTTGTTGATGCGCGTGACGACGGGGATTTTATTTCCGACGCCGCCGGACTGTTTGGCGATGTAAATCGCCCCGCTTTGCAGAACGCATTCGCAGATCAGCACACCGGGCATGATGGGCCGGTCGGGGTAGTGGCCGGCGAAATACGGCTCGTCCGCCTTGACGTCTTTTTGCGTTTCGATGGAAGTATCGTCCATCCGCAGGATGCGGTCGACGAACAGGAAGGGCGGGCGATGCGGAATGTATTGGCGAACCTCGTCGTTCAATTAGATTTCTCCCAGCAAAAAACCTTTGGGCAAGGAAGGGGAATTATTTTGAGTTTCTCCGTTCGGCGCGTCACCCCTCAAAGTCCTCCGGAAATTTCCAGGACGCTTCCAGTGATGTAGGCGGCTTCGGGCGAGGCGAGAAACAAAACACTGTTGGCTACTTCCCCAGGCTCGCCGAAACGTTTGAGCGGAACCATTTCCAGGTAGCCTTTCTTTTGTTCCTCCGGCAGGCCGGAAATAAAATCGGTGTCGATGAACCCCGGCGAGACGCAGTTAACCGTGATCTTCCGGCTGGCCACTTCCTTGGCGAGAGACTTGACCATGGCGACCTGCCCGGCTTTCGAGGCGGCGTAATTCGCCTGGCCGGGAAACCCGATTCGCCCCACAGGGGAGGTCACGACAATGATCCTGCCGTAACGCTGGCGCATCATGCCGAGCACGGCCTGTTTGCATGCGTTGAACGTTCCGTTGAGGTTGGTTTCGATCACCCGCGACCACTCGGACTCCTTCATCATCCCGACGACCTTGTCGATGCGGATTCCGGAACAGTGGACCAGAACCTGAAACTTGCCCCAGGTCTCGCCGGCCTTTTGGAAGAAAGCTTCTACCTCTTCGTATTTGGAAACGTCGAAGCGTTCCAGGTGGAGCCGGTCGGCGCCGTCCTTTTGTTCGCTTCGAAACTTTTCCGCCGCTTCGTCGTTGGATTGGTAGGTCGCGACGACTGTCGCTCCGGCGGAGAGAAACGCTTCGGAGACCGCGCGACCGATTCCGCGTGTGCCTCCGGTCACAATGACCGTTGTGTTTTCAAAATCAAATTTCACTTGCGAATTTTAACCGAAAAATCCCCGAACGCAACGAGAGCTTTGCGTAAGTCGATGGTGGAAAGAAAAGCGGAAAGATTATTATTCACCCTCACCCAGTCCGTCGGTCCGTGAGCGCTCCCGTCAAGGGAGAGGAATTATTTAAGTTTTTTTGGGGCAGGGTTTGGGTTGCAAGCTCACCGACATTTGAAGCGTTACTCTCAAACGTTACAACCAATGCCTCCAGGCACTCGCCTGGCTGGCTCCGGCGCCTCGCCGGCCCGGTTAGATGCCGGCGACAAGTTGCGGTTTGGGCTTGAGGGAGCGGAGGAACTTGTCCGTTTCGTTGGCGACGATGACTCCGTAATTCGCCGCGCCCAGCCAGCCGGACATGATGATGCCCACGGACCCGGTGTGGAACAGTCCGTGGATTTGTTTGGGCAGGTCCTGGCTGATCTTGAGTCCCTCGAACTTGGTGCCGAAGGACGTCCCCGTCGGGTGCAGGGTGTAGCGCTTGAAGGTGCGAGGCGTCGACGCTTCCAAATGATTAGAGATTTTGCGAATGTTGGGAACGTATTTTTCCAGCGCGTCGAGCGTGGTTTCGATCAAATGTTTTTTGCTACTTTCGTAATCCGCGTCCGACAGGTTGGCCCAGTCCTCCCACCGCGCGTTGGTGGAGGAGACGATGGCGTAGCGGTCGTGGTCTGGCCGGGTGTGCGGATAATAAAACGAATAGGATCGGCTGGTCACGTCCTTGCTGAGAACTTTGTCGAAGTCCAACTCGTCGGCTTCGGAGGTGAACATCAGGTCGCCAAGGTAATCGACTTTCTCGCCCTTTTTAATTCCGATATAAACCTGACAACTGCTGTTGTTGAGCCGGACCTTGTCGACTTCTTCGATAAACTCCGGACTGAAATTTTCGTCCCCGGCGAGTTTATGAATGGTGGTCAGGATATTGGCGTTGGAAAGCACGGCCGAGGCGGCGATTTCCTGTCCGTTAACAACCACACCCGCGACCTTTTTTTTGCCGTCTTCGCCAGAGTCCATCAAAATATTTTCCACCATGCAGTGGTTGCGAATTTCGACGCCGTTTTTCACCAGTTCCGCTTTCATCTTTTTAATGAGTTGGTCGGTGCCCCCCTGGAAGGTGTAAACCCCTTTGTCCATAAAATTCGAAAACACGATGCCGTAGGCGATGGCGGGGTCTTCGTAGGTCGACCCGTTGGCGTAGGTGATCGGCTCCATGAGGAAGCGATGCACGTCCGTCCTGCCGGGAAAAAATTGTTCGAAGATTTCCCGGGTGTTCAGCGGAATCTTGTCGTAAAAATTCATGCCGCGCAGGGTGTGGAAAAACTCGTCGATAGTTTCTTTTAATATGCCAAACCGCTCTATTAGGATACGGGTGAAATCCTCGCGGTCGAAATTGGTGTCGATGTTGAACTGGGGATTGTCGAAGCGGATGTTTTTGATCCGGACAACGTGGTCGGCGATGTCCTGGTTCCAGTAGCGGCGCAGGGTTTTGATCATGCCATAGGGAAAGCCGTGAAGGGAGATATCCAGAATGTGTCCGCCCTTGCGCTTGAACCAGGTGGCCAGTCCGCCGAGGTTATAATGATGCTCCAGCAGGAGCACCCGGTGTCCGAATTTTGCCAGCATGTTTGCGGCGGTCAGCCCGCCCAAACCGCTGCCAATAACAACTGTATCGTAAGCCGATTGCGCTCCCTTGAGCCAGTTTTTTGCCATGGTCTTTTCCCTGTTTGGATCAGTTCGCGGTTTTTCCTTTTAAAACATGGAGGTTGGCCATGGAGACCCCGCTCAATGTCGCCCCAATGATACCCAAAAACCCCTGGTCGGTGCCACAAATAAATAAATTTTTTACCGGCGTGAGTCCGCTTTTGATTTTTCGCGGCGAGCCGTAAACCGCCCCGTTCAAATGGCCGGTGTATTTCTTGATGGTTTTTGGGGTGAAGGTATCCAAAAATACCACGGAATCCTGAAAATCCGGCAACATTTTATTCAAACTTTCCAACGCCTTGGCGCGCCAGAGTTTTTTCGCCTGGATATAATCCTTGCGCGCCAACCCGTCCCACAGATCGAAATTCGCCTGGTTGGTCAGGCGCAAAATACCTTCCGGCGAGGGATCGGGATAGTCAAAATTGTTGGGGCAACAAAATACGCCGCTGGTCACGTCCACAAAATCCTGCGGAACCCGGTAGGCAAAGCGCGGCTCCGTATTGAAGAATATGATGCTTTTGTCGAATCCCATCTCGCGCGGCTCACGGTCGAGCACGAAAATACATTCCATAAAAGACATTCGGCCCACGGCCTCGTCTTCGGGCGGCAGGGCGGGCGGATCGCACAAGCGCAGGGTCTCGACGTAGCCCATGGAGGACACGACCTTTTCGGCGGTTAGCGTTTCGCCCGAGTCGAGTCGGACCGAGCGCAGTTCCCCGCCCGTCGCGTCGATTGAAGCGACGCCTTGTCCCATGCGGAGTTCGCCGCCCAGGCTTTGGTAGCGCTCCACCATCAGCTTCAATATATAATGCATGCCGCCGACAGGCTTGGCAAAGCCCTCCTTGAAGATGCTTTTGAACATGATAACGAACTGATAGAAATCCATGTCCCCCTCGTCCGCGTTGCCGTAGTACATCAGCGGACAGAAAATCATGTCGATCAACACCGGGTCCGTGACGAACTCCTCGACGACTCTGCGCGAGGACTGGAACTCGTGGCCGAGGAGGGAAAGCTCGTCGAAGGCGTCGATTTTTTCGACCAGTTTAATGAAGCCGTCGATTTGACTGGGAAACTGTTCTCTCACTTCCTGCGTCAGGAAATCGAAATCGTTGGTAAAGCGTAAGGAGTTTTCCGGGAAGCGGATTTCCGACATGTGTTGCTGGCAGAGGCGGAATTCGTCGTGGCGGAAGCGCAATTGTTTTAGCAGTTTGCCGAGCGGGGAGCTGCGGGCTCCTTTGGGGGAGAAATTGGTCATGGCGTGCAGGCCGACGTCGAAGACGCGGTTCTTGCGCGCGTAGAATGAGTTCAGGCCGCCGACCTCGACGTGTTTTTCGAGGATGCAGACCTTGAAGTCGAACATGGCGAGGCGGATACCCGCGGCCAGGCCGGACAAGCCGGCTCCGATGATAATCGCGTCGTAAGGCATGAAGGCAATGGGGCGAAAGGCATTTTACTAAAAGCTAATCGTTCCGCAAACCTTAAAACATTACGCGTCGTTTTTCAAATTGATTGAGCGAGGGCGGAAAGACTACACTTGTAAACGCTGTCCGAGGCGGCTCATCCTCTTTCAGAACAATGGGGGTATTAAAACAATCCCCTCCTTCCTATTGAAGGGTACACAGGTCGCTCAATTATTCCCATTGGCCGCGGAAATGAGCTTCAAAATTCGCTGTCTTTTTATTTGGTATTTTTGGACTTTTGTGGTATGTTCGAGTCTTATAAAAGGTTTAGACGTTTTGTTAAGAGGATCGATTGAAAAGCACCCGCCTTGGTAAATCCTTGAAAATTTCCCGTAATATGTATTTCGGTCAAGTTTTGCTTTTTACCTGGAACCCGTGCGCTGATATCCCTGGCAATACCAAACCAAATGAAAACCGGGACGACTCAATCCGGCGCTTGCCGGAAGCGGCGTTCCAAAATATTTAAGGAGCACAGATTATGGCTACAGGAAAAGTAAAATGGTTTAACGAGAGCAAGGGATACGGTTTCATCGAGTCCGACGACGGTAAAGATCTGTTCGTCCATTTCTCGGAAATCCAGGGCGAAGGATTCAAGACCTTACGCGAGGGACAAGCGGTTTCTTTTGAGGAAGCCATGGGGCAAAAAGGCCCGCAGGCGACCAAAGTCGTCCCCGAGTAAACTCCTAAAGCAAAATCCACCGGGCGAGGCGAAAGCTTCGCCCGGTTTTTTTTCCGAATAAAGACGGATTATCATGAAAAAAGAAGGTTGTATTCTATTCAACAGCGGCGTCAAGGGCGCGGAAACTGAATTCGGAGTCCAGGCGGAAAAACGCGGGATCGAGGAAGTCAACTTTTCCTTCGAGGGTCACAAGATCGAAAGAAAACGCGGCCTGCATTTCCTGACTTCCGAAGAGCTAAAGCTGGGAGACGTCAGTCTTTCCTACATTTCCAAGCTGATGAACAGAAAGTACAGCGACGGCCCGCTGTTTCGAAAAATCCTGCAGAGCATCTGGCACATCATCAACAACTCCCAGGAAGTCTTCATGGTCGGACAAATTCTTGACGACGATACGGTCAAAGGCGGCACGGGCTGGGGCGCGGAGTTTGCCAAGCTTTGCAACAAGCCCTTGCACGTTTTCGATCAGGAAGAGGGCGAGTGGTTTCTTTGGAAAGAAAACAAATGGAAAAAAGAGACCTCCAAAATCCGCCACCCGCATTTCGCCGGAATCGGCACCCGCTTTTTAAATCCCCAAGGTAAAAAGGCCATCGCCGAGTTGTTCGAAAGATCTTTCTCCTGATCCTCCCCGCCCTTAATTTTCTTCCAACATTTTTTTAAATAGCTACCCCCCCCTCCAGCTTGTTGCCACTAGCCGTGGGGGCAGGGTTTGAGATCCAATCTCACCGTAACCTGTAGCTTCTTCAAATAAGTTCCGTTATTTGCCCCTGGCGGCGGCACGCTGATTGCCAAGCCATATCGCTACAAAGGACAGGGAAAACGCCGGGACGAGTTCGTAAATCACCGCGTCCGACAAGCCGGAAACTTTCCAGATCACGGTGACGCCAAACCCCGTAATCATCCCCGCCAACGCACCGGTCCGGGTAATATTTTTCGCGTACAGCGTCCACAGGATCAACGGTCCAAAACTCGCGCCCAATCCCGACCAGGCAAACAACACAAACCAGAAAATAACGCGCACCTCGGTGAGCGCCACTGCCATCGCGCCGAGTCCTAGAACCAAAACCGAGACGCGCCCGACGATCAACATTTTTCGATGCGAGGGGTCGCGGTTCATTAATTTGCGATACACGTCGTGTGCCACGGCGGAGGCGGCGACGATGACCTGCGCGGATACGGTGGACATGATAGCGGCCAACACGCCGGTCAAAACCACGGCGGAGACCCAGGGATGTAACAGCGCCTCGGCGGCTTTGGGGAACAACTGCTCCGGATCGTCCAGTTCCGGAAACAAACCGCGCCCGCAGATTCCCAGCAGGATCGCGGAGGAATACACCAGAACGCCCCAGCCCATGGCAATCCCTACGCCCTGGCGAATGACGCTCGAATCTTTCGCCGCCATATAGCGGTTGAGCACGTGCGGCTGACCGGGATAGCCCAGGCCGATGCCCAAAAGGCCCACCGCGGATCCCAAGAATGCGGGCAGAGTTTTGTCTCCCATTAAGGACAGGGTTCTCGGCGAAGTCTGTGAAACTTTCTCGATCATGCCGCTCCAGCCGCCAAGGTCGTGAAGCGCCGCGACGGACAAAACAACCAGGCCAAAAACCATAATCAGTCCTTGGATAAAATCCGTCCAGGCCACCGCGAGAAATCCGCCGAGCGACGTGTAGAGCAGGATAACGGCGGCGCCTATGGGGATGCTGACGGCATGGGGAATCCCGAAAATCGAATCGAAGGTTTTCCCTACGGCGGTGAACTGAGCGGCCATGTACGCCATCATGCAGAAAAAAATGATCGCGGCGGAAACGGCGCGCAGGGCGGGACTTTTATCTGAAAATTGCGCGTCCAGGTAATCGGGAATCGTGATGGCGCCTGCTTCGCGCGAGCGCTTGCGTAAAGGCTCGGCCAGCAGGAACCAGTTGACGGCGTAGCCGATCAAGCAACCGGGGAGGAACCAGGCGGCGGACAAGCCTTCCTTGTAGGCCAGCCCCACCGTCCCCAAAACCGCCCAGGCGCTTTCGGAACTGGCGGTGGAGGAGATGGCCGTCACCCAGGCTTTGAGCGAGCGGTCGCCGAGAAAAAAATCCAGCGGCGAATGCGTTTTGCGCGCCGTCAGCAAACCGATAGCGGTCATCAACAAAAGGTAGCCAACGAAGACGACGGCGAGGGCGCCGGAAAATTCGGTCATTGCGAAGTGCGGAAGTTATAAGTGACGTGTAAGAATTATCCGCCGGAAAAATTGACCCGGCGGTTTTTTGAATTATAAACCACCGGAGGCGAAAATATGGATCGCTTCTGTTAAACTTTTAGAATGCGGCGAGCGCTTGCGTTTTATAAACCGGCGTTTTCATGGAGCCGAACCAAATGAAGCGCCTCGCCGCAAGCGCCGGAATATCATGTCCTTGCGAGGAGCGATAGCGACGCGGCAATCCAGTATTTCCCTAAGACTCTGGAGCGCTTCGGTCAAATTGACGAACGCCTCATGTGGCGGGGTATTGGATACCAAAAACAAATAAATTTAACGAGTGCATTCATGGAAATCATAATTCTGATGGCGTGGTTGGCTGCGGCGCCGGGGGAGGTCCTTAAAGGCGAGGCGGTCGCGGTCAATGCGGGCGATTTGCTCGCCGTTCGCGTTGGCGGCAAGGCCCGAAAAGTGCGGCTGGCAGAAATCGACAGCCCGGAATTGAAACAAACTTTTTTCCGCCAGGCAAAACAGTACGCCGAAAAACTTGTTTTGGGAAAGCCCGTTGAGTTGCGCGTCAAAAGCGTCGACCGTTACGGAACCTGGATCGCCGACGTCGTCCTTCCCGGCGGAACGCTACTGAACAAAAAAATGGTCGAGGCCGGTTGGGCTTGGCATTACAGGGTGGAACTGCCGGTCAACCCGCGACTGGCCAAACTGGAATACGACGCCTGGTCAAAGAAGATCGGGCTGTGGGTGGAGCCGCAACCCACGCCGCCCTGGGAGTTCCGTCGACCCGACACAATCGGCCCGCCCCCCGAAACCGCGTCGGAGATGGACTACGAATTGATCCTCGCCCAAGGCCTGGTCGGAAACCGGCGGACGAAATTGTTTCAATGGCCGGGATGCAAACGGTATTTAAAAATCAGACTCGAGGAACGAATCGTTTTCTCCAGTAAGGAGCAGGCCGGGTCACTGGGATTCGCACCTTTCCCCGATTGTAAAGAATCTCTCACCAAAAATTAAATCCTCATGACAGAACCCAATCAGCGCAGTTCCCTCTTTTCCTATTTTATTTTCGCCGGCTCATATGTTCTCCTGTTTTTTTATTTCCTGTCCTTCTCCCGTTACGGCCTGAACATCTGGGACGAAGGCGGATTCGCCAATGGGTCACTGCGCACGCTCAACGGAGAACGTGCAATGGAGGATTTCAATCCCAACGGCTACCCGCCGGGACGCTACCTTTTTGGCGTCCTGCTTTTTAAGTTGTTCGGAGTCAACGTCCACAGCCTACGCATCGGCGCGGCGCTCCTGACCCCTGCTATGCCGTTGATGGCTTACGTTATTGCGCGTAAGTGGACCTCGCGAGGATTCGCCGCGCTCGCCGCATTGCTGGTTCTTTCCGCGCCCTCTATGTACTTCAACCGGTTTTTCCCGTTCTTCCTGGTTTGTAATTTGTTCTTTCTAACGCAATTTATCGCCAGGCGCAGTTTGTTCCGGTTATCGCTGTTGACGGGATCGCTATTGACAAGTTCATTTTTCAAGTTGGAAGTGGCGTTATTTTCCTCCACCGTTTGTCTGGCAATTCTAAGCATTCATTTCTGGCCTGGCATAAGGCAAAAAATTTTCACTACGGAGGCCGAAAACCGCGAGACGATTCCCTCCGAAAGCCCGCTATCTTCTAAAGCCATCCGAACGTATATTTTTGTGAGCGCCTGCGCCGCCGCCGCGGTTGCGACTTATTTTTATAAACAAGATATCGTAAGCAAGTCTATCCATATGATTTGGGAAATGCACCAGGTATGGGGCAACCCCTTCCCGGCTCTGTTTCCTTTTTTCGAGGAGCTTGAAAAATGGGGCGCGGACGAGATGTTTGAAAGAATCATGTTCTATCTTCCTCTGGCGCTATACGCTTGGACGATAGTTTGGCTGGCGGCGCGTTTTTATAAACCCTCAACGAACAAAACGGAAATGCCGGATGAGAACCTGTGGGTTCTGACGGTTTTATTATATGGATTGTGCGCCTACGGTCTCGTAATTTGGCGCGCGGGTTTTGACAACTTGCTACGCACCCTGCCGCCGTTTTATATTTTGACCGCCTTCTTCTTGTACCGCGCACGGGAAAAGCTCATCTTTCATTCAAACGATGTTCCAGTTCCACGCACAAAAAATCTTACAGTCACCGCCGCCGTCTTGTTTCTTCCTCTTCTATTCGTCTATGAAATGAACTGGAACCGCGGTTTTTACGCGGGAACCATCGGAGCGGTTCGCCAGCAGAAGACGCTATTGGACCTTGATCGCGCGCATTTATATACCAACAAAAGAGAAGCCGAATGGTTAACGCGAATCGTCCGCATCGTCCAAAAATCGACAAAACCCGGAGAGGCCATTTTCGTTTTACCGATCAACCCGATCGTTTATTTTTTAACCGACCGACCCAACCCCACATCCTACGACTGGATTTTGCCGGGCATGCTGGACGACGCGGGCCAAAGAAGCGTCGTGGAGGAATTGAAAGTCCGGCCGCCGAAAATGATCCTTTACGTCGATATCGCTATCGATGAGCAAGAGACGCGCCGGTTTCAAAATTATGCGCCGATCATTTATCAATTTATTTCAGAGCGCTACCGGCTTCATGAGTTTGTCGGTTTTTTTCAAATACTGGTTCCAAAACTATAGGCTTTTTCAATACAGGCAAAAATGAATTTACAATTTCAATCGATGTTTTCTTGTCTGCCAAAAAAAATGCCTAGACCCCTGGTTTTTTAGATATAATTTACTTAAGTGATCGATAAAAAATTTATTAACAATTTTTATTTCAGGGGATCGTTTATTCATTTTCTTTTCCGGTTTCCTTATCAGGCTTCAGGTTTGAACTACATTCCACCAGCTTTTCTCCCATCACACAAACCGATATAAGCCAGCCGAACGCGATTTAAACGCTCTTTTCGCCGCGAAATTTAGCGGCCGGCGGTTTGGAATGCCAAGAATAGGAATTTTTCATTCGCCGAAAGTATCTATATAAAGTAAGAACGTTAATTCGGAGAGAAAAATGCCGTCGGAAGGTCTATTGGACAAATAAATTTTATCGTTGGCCATGAAAAACAAACCCACGGCCTCAAGCAAGCTTACCGTAGCTTTTGCTATGCTTGCGCTTGCTTTCCTTGTGTCTTTGCTCTTCATGGCCAACAGAATTGTACATAACTAATGAGTCCTGACCCTGATTACCAACTTTAATTTGAGGGTAAAAACAGTGAAGAACCAAGACAAGACCGGCGGATGCGCCAAACATTTGGGAGGCCGCTTGCGCGAATGGAGAAAAACCATTCATCTGAAATCCTATGAACTCGCCAAAATAATCCACATTTCCCAAGGATCGCTATCCGATATAGAAAACGAAAAATCCCTGCCTTCGGCGGATACCATAACGAAACTTTATCAGTTTACAGACTTAAACATTATCTGGTTGCTGACCAACAAAGGCCCGAGCACGCGCTCTAAAATGGAATCGGAAACGGGCGAGGATTACGTCGCGGAGGCCTCCGCAGAATATGGCCAGGACCGCGTTTTAAAGGAATTGATCGAAAAACTGGCGCGCATCTACCGGCGCGGCGACGCGGGAAAGAAGGCCCATCTCCAGGGATTCCTTGCCGGCGCCGATCCCGGAGAATAAACCGGGATTCAATTAAACGTCCCGCCCAAACGCCTTACCCCTCCTTCCCGTCCGGGAAGTGGGAGCAGAAAAAGACTGCAATATCGGATTAACGCGGTATCATATTTATCTTATTGACCCCCTGGAGGTAATATGACGCGTTCTAAACTGACAATTTCGGAAGAAAAGGGTTTCACGATAGTGGAACTCGTCGTGGTGGTCGGCATTATTGGAATCCTGGCCGCCGTCGCCATCCCAAAATTTCAGCAATACAAACTGCGCGCCATGGACGCAGAACCGCAATCCGATCTGCACAATTTATTTTTAGCCTGCAAAGCTTACTGGGGGGATAAAACAGGCGCGTCGAACTGCACCATGGCCGTCGCCCAAGGGGCCAACTACGGATTCGCCAGCAATACCGACGTCACGGTCACGGTCAGCGGGACCAACGAAACCGCGTTCAGCGCCACGGCGCAACACAGCGCCAGCACAAACATCTTCACGCTGAACAGCGCCGGCGCCATCTCCAAACTTTAAAAAACCAGCCACTCGCCGTGGGGGCAGATAACGCGACTTATTTGGATAACGTTACGCGCCTGCGAGAGCTTGCATCCCAAACCTTTCCACCGGGGGCTACCCCGGCCAGCCACTCGCCTTGGGGGCAGATAGTGTAACGTTTAAGGGGAGAGGTTCAAGCATCGGTGCGTTTGCGTCTCAAACTCTCCTCGTTGCAAAGGGATGCAAACTTGCCGTAACCTGTAGCTTCTTCAATTAAGTTGCGCTATTTTCCTCCGGGGACTACCTCGGTTGGGCCCGGCGCCTCGCCGGCGCCAACTATCGGGTCCAGCGGCACGCTGGCCGCGAAAAATTCCCGGACGTCTTCCAGGTTTTCCGTTGTGGGGCACGGCGGTAGCGCGTTCAAAAATTGTTTGCCGTAGGCCCGCTTTGACATACGCGAGTCAAGGATGGAAACCACGCCCGAGTCCGTCGCCTTGCGGATCAGGCGGCCAAACCCCTGGCGCAGTTGCACGATGGCGCGGGGAATCTGATAATGCTGGAACGGATTGATCGACCGTCGCCGCATGTCCTCCAGCCGCGCCTCGGTCAACGGCTCCGTCGGCGCGTCGAAAGGCAGCTTGACGACGATGACGCCGCTCAGCGCCTCGCCGGGCACGTCCACCCCTTGCCAGAACGAATTGGTTCCGAAAATCACCGACGGCTTTTCCTTGAAGCGCTCGATCATAAGATTGGTCGGCAAGTCGCCTTGCCTTAAAAACGGATAACCGGGGTTGCGCGCTTCCAGTTTGGCATGCACCGCGTTCAACATTTCGTAACTGGTGAACAACACAAACGTTCGCCCGCCCGCCGCCTGGATCAGTTCCATCGTGCGGTTGGCGATGGCTTCCAGGTAGACTTTGGCGTCTTCGGTGGGTTCCGGCAAATCCGAAGCCAGATAAATCAGGGCCTGGTTTTTATAATCGAACGGCGCGTCCAGGATCAACTCCTCGTCCGGCTCGTACCCGGTCCGGGACTTGATGAAATCGAAACCCTTGGTCGTGGCCAGCGTGGCGGAAGTCAACACCGTTCGTTCAATTTTGCCGAACACCTGCTCCTTCAATTCTTTCGCCACGTTGATCGGAGCGCCGCACAAGGCCGCGCGCGGGCCGCGTTTTCTCGCGGCAATTTCCAGCCAGTAAACGTAGTCCGCCAATCCTTGCTTCAAAAACGCCGACGCCGCGTTCTGAAATTCAAAACACCGGTTGGCGGCGTTGGTCACTTCGACCTTCTCCTCGTCGCTTTCAACCTGCGCCTCCATGGATTTCAACATTTTGTGTAAATCGCCCAAAGGCGCGTCCAGAATATTTTCTATCGGCGGCGGGCTGTAGAAACGCACCACCCGATCCTGCCGTCCATACCGCTCGATCAATTGGACGAATAAATTGTCCGCCGCGCTACGCGCGCGGGCGACCTGGCGAAACACATGGAGCGGCACGGGATGATTCAGTCGGCTGAGCAGACCTCGCTTGGTGCGCGCGTTGTACAAGCGATCAAGATAATAACCCAACCCGGAGTTGGAGATTTCCAGACCCAGGAACGACGTCGCCGCTTCCTCAACGTTCTGCGCCTCGTCAAATATCACCGCATCGAAGCGCGGCAACACCCCGCCATTGCTGGCTACGTTGGCGAAAAATAAATGGTGGTTTACGATCAACAAGTGCGAGCCGTACCACAGTTTGCGTTCCTTGAAATAGAAACAGGAGTTGTAGCTCTCGCAATTTTTGCCCAGGCACAAATCCTTTTGCCGCCCCACCTCTTCCCAAACCGCCGGTCGCGCCGTGAACGGCAACTCGTTTTTCATTCCAGTTTGCGTGGTTTGCGCCCAATTGAAAATTTCGCGCAGCTGCCGCTCCTCCTCGTCGCGGGAGTACAAACCCATCTGCGTCGCCCTGCCCATCCGCCGGAGCGACAGATAATTTTCATGCCCCATGCAAAGCGAAAAACGCAAGGGCAGTTTGAATTTGTCTCGCAACAGCGGCAGGTCGTGATTCAAAATTTGTTCTTGCAGAGTCTTGGTGTAGGTGGAGATCACCACTTTTTTATTGTTGCGCATGGCCCACAACGCGGCAGGAATCAGGTACGCCAGACTCTTACCGGTCCCCGTCCCCGCCTCCACCATCAAACTGCTTCCTTTGGTCAAGGCGTTAGACGCCGCCCGCGCCATGGCCAACTGCTGGGGACGCGACTCGTAGCTCGGCAAAACGCGCGAAAGACCGCCGCCGGATTCAAGATAGCTCTCGACCTCTTCCCACAAACTCATTGTTTAGGTAAGCTTCCTGTTTTTAAGGTTTTTCGGGAAAGCGGGAACCCTATAACTAATTGAAAAGTTTGACTTTAAATAATATCCGGTTTATATTGAAAAAGCCTCCGGGTAGCGCCAATGGACGGCTGACACAATATCCTTCACTAAAATCGGCATTGTCTCATAAAGCCCGTACGCCGGGTGAACAAAGCGCCGATAGAAGAATTTTTTAATAAAACTTCCGTTTGATTGGAGAGAGAATTATGAAACGCATCGCATCCTTTTTGGTTCTGCTGGCCGTCTTTATTTCTACACCCGCCTTTGCCAGCAGTAGCAATACCTTGCAAAACGGGGCGGCGGTTCTGGAAGAAATTCTCGTCTCTCCCGATCAAAACATTCCCGAACGTCTGCTGGCCAATGCCAAGGGGATCATCATATTTCCGACGATGGTGAAAGGCGGGTTTTTCTTTGGCGCGCGATTTGGCAAAGGCGTGGCCTCGGTGCGCGATCCGAAGACCGGCCAATGGGGACCGCCGGCGTTTCTCACCACCATGGGCGGAAGTTTCGGATTCCAGTTTGGCGCCGAAGCGGTCGACCTGATTTTACTGGTGATGAGCGATCGTGGAATGCAGGGGTTGATGAAAGGCCAGTTCACGCTCGGCGGAGATATTGCCGTGGCGGCGGGACCGGTAGGCCGCCATGCCGAAGCCAACACCGACCTGTTGTTCCAGGGCGAGATCTATTCTTACTCCCGCAGTAAAGGGCTTTTTGGCGGCATTTCGCTTAAGG
Source organism: Nitrospinaceae bacterium (assembly GCA_029261555.1). Classification (GTDB taxonomy): domain Bacteria; phylum Nitrospinota; class Nitrospinia; order Nitrospinales; family JACRGP01; genus JAJDBB01. Next base: position 21,039 of record JAJDBB010000024.1, read on the forward strand.
GCGCCGGATTCTCCTTCGACGATCAGGCCATCGAAAAATATTACGGCAAGTCTTACGAGCCGAACGATTTACTGAGCTCCGGAACCATTCCTAAAATGCCGGAATCGGGACGCCGCTTCATGAAACGGTTGAACCTCGCCGCGCCCCCCGCCAAACTCCCAAAAAACTTTTGAGGATTGCCTGACGCGCGGACCCGTCAACCGCCTCACGCCAATTTTTCGCGGACGCGGGCGCTGACGGCGTCGAGCGCGATCACGACAATCGCGATCGCCAACAGGGCCGTTCCGGCTTCGTTGTACTTCAATAAATTGATCCATTGTTGCAGTAAAAACCCGATCCCGCCGCCGCCCACAAACCCGATGATAGTCGACATGCGCACGTTGATATCCCAACGGTAAAACGTGAACGCCAGAAAGGGCGGGATCACCTGCGGAATCACGCCGTACAAGATCACCTGCAAGCGCGTGGCGCCGGTGGCAGTCATCGCTTCCACCGGACCGGGGTCGATGTTTTCAATCTGCTCGGAATACAATTTCCCCAAGGCGGCGATGGAGTGCAGTCCCAACGCCAACACCCCGGCGAACGGTCCAATGCCCACCCACACCGCAAAAAGAATCGCGAGAATCAACGGCTCGATGGATCGCAGGACGTTGAACAAGGTCCGCACTATATAATAAACGGCCCAGCCCAGCGGGTTGCGCGCCGTCAGGTTGCGCGCGCCGAAAAAACTCAGCGGCGCCGCCACTAACATGGCGAGAGTCGTTGCCATCAGCGCCAGAAAAAATGTTTCGACAATTTTATCCAGAACCAGTTCCAGCGTGTGGCTCATTTTCCAACCGCCGGTTTTCCAGCTCACTAGAAGGCGGACGGTTTGCTCCCTCCCGCGCGCGGTTTCGGGAACGCTGAACGCCAAGCGAAAACGGCCCTCCTCGCCGGTCTCCACGCTCCCCAACGGATACTCCTGTTCAATGCCGTTCACCCAAACCAGCCGCCCTAACGCGCCGGGACGCAAGCGAAATCCCTCGACGATCACGCCGTCGCCCACGCTTCCTCCAACGCGGCTCAACACGAGCGCCGGTTCAGCGCCGGGCGGTTGCTCAATCGGCGTTTCAAGCGAAGTCTCTTCGGACAACTCAAATGACGCCTCGACCGTCGCGGTCTCCGTGTTGGCGGTCCACAGGTCCGGTTGCAACAAATCCTTTACGAGCGGTTTGATCAAATGCGCGTCGCGGAACAACTCGCCGAGGTCGATCTCGGTCGCCTTCCAGGCGTAGCTGTAAATAATCCCGGCGACGAGGAAACCGATGAGGAAACGTCCACGCAAATAGAACGGTTTGTACTCGATTTTGGTTTTAGATTGGGATTGGGATTGGGATTCGTTCATCGCAAGCGCCGCGCGGTCAGGGAGTCTCTAAAAATTAATCGTGGCCGCGAGCGGCCCTTATGAAATAAGGGTCCGCAAGTTGCCGAACGCAAAAATATCCAATTATTGAGAACCTCTCTAAATTGTCAATCCATCGGCGGTGAACCATAGAAGCGTTAACCCTAAAAACAGAACCGTCGCGTTGAGGCGAACCGACCAAGTATGGACGGAGCGAAACTCGGCTTCCAGCGATTCCTTATCGGCGCCTTCCGCCGCGGATTTGATTGCGACCTTGAGTTCGGCGGCGCGCGGACGGATCACCGTTCCCGCATAAGCCGTGCAGGTCGCCATGATTAAGAGGCAGACCATTTTGGCATGCAATAGCTGAGGCAATTTCACCGCCAGGGTGGCGAACACCAGGACGCCGCAAACGTAGCCGATCATGTAATAGCGCGGAAAAATAGCGCCGATCAGTTCTCCCGCCTTCTCGCGCTCCAGGGTTTTGAAAACCGCAGGCGCGGTGAAAAATGAAAAAAATACCACGCTCCCGATCCAGCAGACCAGCGCGGTCAAATGAATAAAATTGATCAATGTGTTCATATCTGTTTCCAGTTAATCGGTAAGATTTGTAATGATACTCTCATCTCTTCTGCCCGCCAAATCCAATCAACGATCCCGAGCCAAATTCGGGGGACTCAATTGGAATTTCCGCTCCCGGGTTCGACGTCCAACGACCGCGCGCCTTGAAGTAGTTTACGCGCGTACTCGCTGGTCGGGTCGAGTTGCAACACGCGTTCCAGTTTGGCGATCGCCTCGGGAATGCGTTGCTGGATCATGTCCAGGTTGGCGAGGTTGGCCAGGCTCCTTGCGTTGTCCGGATTCATGGCCAGCGCTTGTTTAAAATTTTCCTCCGCCCGGGCAAAGGATTGCAGGTTCCAGAATATCACCCCGATATTGTTGTAAATTTCCGAGGCTCCTGGGTTGTACTTCAATCCAGCGCGATAACTTTTTAAAGCCGCGTCGAAGCGTTTCAAGTCCTGATATACGTTTCCCAACTCGAAATAAAACTCCGCCGCGTTGGGTTTTATTTCAATGGCGCGGGCGAGCAGGGCGAGGGCTTCTTCGTAGAGCTTGAGTTTGCGCCGAACTTTCCCGGCGTTGTAATAGACGTTCGGGTCGCGCGATCCGCCGGCGATAACCATATCGAACGTCGCCAGCGCCGCCGCCCAGTTTCCCTGCTGAAAATAAATGTTGCCCAGGTTGTTGTAGGCGTTGCCGTCGGTGGGGTCCAGCTTGTTAACGATCAACAATTCCCGCTTGGCCTCTTCCAGTCGTTGGGCGTTGAGGTAGTAAACGGCCAGGTTATTGTGGACCAGCGGCTTGTTGGGAGATTTGAGCGCGGCATCTTCCCACAACCCGATCTCAGACCGGTAGTCCAGGCCACGATTAATGGAAAGCGCCGCCAAAATCACAATGCACGCCAGCGTCAGGGCGCGCCTCGGGATTTGGGCGCCCCCTCCTCCGCCCCGTCCCAATAACAGCGCCAGAGCCAGGCTCAGTCCGGCTAGCGAGAGGTAAGCCCGATGCTCGCTGGCGATTTGTTTGAGCGGCATGAAACTGGAGGTCGGCAAAACCGAAACCCAGGCCCACAAGGCTGCGAAGGCGAACAGGCGGGAAGAGCGCATCCACACAGCCCCGGCCAATACCGCAAGCGCTCCCAGACCCAACAGACTTCTGGGATCCAGCGCTCCGGAAACCAGTTGCACGCCCGGTTCAAAATTTAAATTGAACGGCAGGAAAAACTTTTCCAGATAATAAAAAACGATCACATAAAACTGGGTGAAAAAATAATGCGGAGCGGAAATCTCCTTAAAGGAAGGATCGGCCATGGGCACGAAAACAAAACCCAGTTGTTGTTTGCGATACCAGAAATATGCCAACAACGGCGCCAACAACCAAAGCCATCGGGAAGCTCCGCGCCAAAAATTTTTCCAGCGGGTTTGCATGCCGTAAAAAATGATCGTCATCAAAGGCAGGGTGAGAACGGTCTCTTTCGATCCCGCGCCTAAAATAAAAAAAACCAGCGCTCCGGCGGCCAGAGCGACGCGCCTCAAGCTCCGGCTCCCCTGCGATCCGCCCGCCAATAAACGCAGTAATAAGTAAAATGTCAGCAGATAAAAAAACGCCGCCAAGAGGGACGACCTGCTGGAAAGATAGGTCGTCGGTTCCACCGCCATCGGATGAAGCTCGAACAAAACCGCCGCGAGGAAAGGAACGCGCGACAGCTCTTTTCGATCCGGCGCAGACTCCAGCGCCAGCAGGAGCGCCGCGACATGGTACAAAAGTATGCCGACGCAGATGTGCAGTAAGACGCTTAGCAAATGATAGCCGAACGTATTTTGTCCGCCCAGATGATGGTTGACGGCGTAGGTGAACAGCAAGACCGACCGGTTGAAGATATTCTGGAACCCCACCGTCTCCTGAAAGGCGGACAGGTCTTTGATGTAGGGATTGTGTTCGATGGCGTGCGCGTCGTCGTAATGAAACGGCGCGTGCAGGGTTCCGAAATACGCCAGGGCGCCCAGCAGGGCCAGGGCCGCCAACGCGCAAACGCGGGGCGATAAGTTTTCGGCGCGGGAACTCACGACGCCGTCAACTCGTCGATCAAGCGTTCCACCTGTTCGGCTTCATGTTGAGAAGGGCTGAGCGCCAGGGCGCGGTCGAGGTATTGCAGGGCTTTGATTTTTTGTTTGCCCTGCTCCCAATACAGAAGGCCGAGTTGGCGGTTGAGGACAAAATGATTCGGTTGTTGGCGGACGGCGACTTCCATGGCCTGAATCGCCGCGTCCAATTGCTTAAGCTCCGTGTAAACGCCCGCCAGGTTGATGCGCGCGGTTGCGTAATTTGGGTTGAGCGTCAGAGCCGCCAGATAATTGTCCCGCGCCTTCTCCCATTGCCCGAGCTGTTGGCGGCACCAGGCGATGTTGAACAATGCCCGCGGGTCGGGTCCGTTATGCGCTAACAAATCCTCGTACACCTGAATGGAGGCTTCCCAGTTGCGTCGCGCCTGGTAAAGTTTCCCCAGATTGAACCGCGCCTGGACAAATTTTGGATTCGATTTCAGCGCCGCCTTGTAAGACGTCTCGGCTTTTTCAAACTCACCAGTGCGGGCGTAGACCAACCCCAGGTTGTAATGCGCCAGAAACATGTTGGGCGCAAAATGCAAAGCGGTTTCAAATTGTTCGATCGCCTGCGGATATTTTTCCATCAATCCGTAGGTCTCGCCCATGTTCAACCGCGCCAGCGAATAATCCTGCGCGCCGGTCGACCGACGGACCGACTCGATGGATTGAAGGTAATACTCCAGGGCTTTCTCGTATTGAACGGTTTTTTTGTACACCGATCCCAGACCCAGCAGGGCCGCGTAATGACCTGGATCGTTTCTCAGCGTCGCCAGATACTGTTCGCGCGCCTTGACGTAGAGTTCCTTATCAAGGTAGACGCTGGCGAGGTTGTAATGCGGCTCCGCAAAATCGTTGAAAAATTTTTTCAGTCCGGGAGAAGCCGCCGAAGCTTTTGATTCGCCCGAACCGCTGGCGCCATCGGGCGCCAGGCCCAACTCCTTTTTCAATTCCGGCGTGGCAAACTCGGCAACGTAATTTTTCAGGTTCGCGTAATTATAATGCCTTCGCGAATAGTCCGGCAGGACGGCGATACTGCGCTCAAAATGCAACGCGGCGCGATCAAGTTCGCCCGCCGCCGTCATCGCCTTGCCTTGGGCGAGTAGGTTTGTCGCCCTGTCGTAGTGAGCTTTTCCCAGGTTGTTCAACGCGCGCGGGGAATGCGGGCTTTTCGCCGCCGCGTCGCGCCAGAGATTGAACTCGCCGGTCCAGGCGTCGTTGCGATGCGCGGTGAGAAGCGCGAATCCCCCCAACATGACGACGACAAACGCGGTCCGCTGGGTTTTGTTCAAAGACGCCAGACCCCAGGCCGCAATGGGAATCAATCCCAGCGTCATCGGCAGATAGGTCCGGTGCTCCACCGCCAGGTCGCTCAGAGGAACAAAGCTGGAGGTCGGCGCCAGGGCGAGAATGAACCAGGCCGCTCCCAGCTTGAGGTACAGGTTGCCCCGGATCAAGGCCCAAGCCGTTCCACCGACCAAGATAAATATCGAGGCGGCGACCCGCCAGTCGCTTCCTATCGAGGAAAAAGGAAACCCGACGTCGACGTTTAAATTGACGGGAAGAAAAAACAGTTTCAAATAATAAAAAACGATCACCTTCGCCTGGAGCAGGAAGTAAGACCATCGGCCAAAAACTTTTCCTCCATGATCCACTGGCGAAAGATACTGCTCGGGAATCATCGCCCAGACGGCCAGAGCCAGAACCGCGAGTCCGGCGGCCAAACCGTAAACGTTGGCTGGTTTCAATAAACTGGAATACAGGCGCGGGCAAGCGTCCCGGCACAGTATGACCAGGAACCACAGAATTAAGATTGCAGGCAGGGTTGCGGCGATCAGTTTGGAGGCCAGGGCCAAAATAAAAGCGCCGCCGCAGGCCAGGGCCAGAGCGGCTTGCAACCATCGGGGATTTTTTTCTCTACAGGAAAATATTGCGATGAACGCCAAAAGAGAAATTAAGTAAAACAAGGTCGCCAGCAGGCCGGAGCGGGAAGCGATATACGAAACGGTATCGGTATTCAGAGGGTGGAGGGCAAACAGCGCCGCCGCGCAAAAAGGGAACACCAACCCTCGATCCTTTAGAGCGCCCACGCCGGGCTCGTCCTCGTGTCGCGCGAATATTTTTTGCGTCCGCCAGAGAATATGAAAAATCAGAATGCAAACCAGAATATGCGCCAACAGGTTCAGGAGGTGAAAACCAAACGGCTCGTTTGTCCGCAAATCGTTATTGAACGCAAAGGTCAACAAAAGAAACGGACGCAGGGAAACATTCTGCCAGGGAGTTTTCTCCCAGAAATTTTTCAGATTCGCCGTTTCGGGGAGGCTGAGATAATTGGGGTCGTCGAATTGAAACGATCCTTTGAGGGAGTTGAAATAAACCAGTTGCGCCATCAGAATGATGATAATCAGGCAAGCGATTCTGGATTTGTAGCTGGCTTTTTGGCGCATGCGGCGGTTGGGTATTCAGGCTGGATTGAAAAACCAAACTTCAAGGAGAATGGCGCATAAAAATAAACGGTCCGACCAAATTTTAAACCAAATTTTTTTCAATTGGTAGGCCAATGATAAGAGGCAGTTTTATAATGAATACGCGGCCTAGCGAAAAAAACTCCTATCGGTAAAATAAATTCGTGTCATAATTCAAGTTGGTTGAAATTTTAAAATCAGATCGTCGAGCTGTCTACTTTCGGTTGACTTTCGAACCATTCGTATACAATTGTCTATAACAAACAGCCTTTAACCTCCAGGCAAATCCAAATGGAACGCATTCAAGCCGACGCCAACATCCAGACTTTGAGGCATATCTCGTCCATTTTCACCGAGACCCACGAGGCTCTGGACGATTTGTTGGGCGAGGTAATCAACGCCGCCACCGCCATCGTGGGGGTAAAAAATGCGTCGCTTCTTCTCCTCGACGAAAAAACTCACCTCTTGCAGTTTTACCAGGCCTCCGGAAAAAAGAAAGGCGAGTTGAAGCAGTTTGAAATTCCCGCCGGGATGGGCATCGCCGGAACGGTGGCCGAGACCGGCGAACCCATTATCTCCAACGACGTTCAGAACGACGAACGTTGGTTGCGGCAGGTGAGCGACACGGCAAACCTCGAGGTCGAGCGCCTGGCCAGCTTCCCTCTCAAAGTAGGCGACAAGGTTTACGGAGTGGTCCAGTACCTGGACAAAAAAGACGGCGAGGAATTCACCGAAGAGGACGAGGAAATTCTGAACCGTTTTACGCAAATGATGGCGCGCTTTTTTCTAGTCACCAAAAGCCGCGACCAGTTGGGCAAGGAACTCGATCAGTTAAAACAGAAAACCCTGCAAAATTACGTCATCGTCGGCGAAAGCGAAACCATCAAGGAATGCATCAGCCAGGCGGAGCGCGTGGCCGATTCCAAGGCGTCGGTGTTGATCTCCGGAGAGAGCGGAACCGGCAAGGAGTTGTTCGCGCATTTGATTCACGACCGGAGCCGCCGGCAAAACCAGCCCTACATATCGATCAGTTGCGGCGCCTTGCCCGCGTCCATTCTGGAGCGCGAACTGTTCGGCCACGAAAAGGGCGCGTTTACCGGAGCGGACAGCCGCAAAATCGGCCTCTTCGAAGCCGCCGACAAGGGCACTTTGTTTCTCGACGAGATCGGCGAAATGCCGCTCGACATGCAGGTCAAACTTCTGCGCGTTCTGCAGGAAGAAAGTTTCATGCGCCTCGGGGGAACGCACCCGATCAAAGTCGACGTCCGCATTCTTTCCGCCACCAACCGCGAGTTGGATAAATGCGTGTCGGAAGGAACTTTCCGCCAGGACCTTTATTACCGGGTCAACGTGATCCAGCTAAAACTCCCGCCGCTCCGGGAACGGGCCAAGGACGTTCCGGACCTGGTTTCGTTTTTTCTGAAAAAGCACAGCCAGGACCAGCGGCCCAAAAAACTGGACAAAGGCGTCCTGCCTCACTTGATGGGTTATTCCTGGCCGGGCAACATTCGCCAATTGGAAAACAGCATCGAACGCGCCGTCGTCCTGGCAACCGAAGACGAATTGGGGCGCGATTTGTTTCCTTTCGAGGACCATCAACCGCCCATCGACGTCGACGTCGGGCAAACCCTGAAAGAAGCCAACGACGCCTTTCGCCGCGTCTTCATCAAAAATACGCTAAAATCAACCTCTGGCAACCGCACCAGGGCCGCGAAAATTCTGGACGTTCAACGTTCCTACCTGTCGCGGCTTCTAAAGGAACTGGGAATCACTTAAGACTATGACCGCAAAAATTATCGACGGAAAAAAAATCGCCGGCGACCTGCGCGCCCGCATCCAAAAAGAAACGCAGGAACTCATCGCCAAAACCGGAAAGGTTCCCGGACTGGCCACGGTTCTGGTGGGCGAAGACCCCGCCTCCGCCGTGTACGTGCGCAGTAAAAACAAAACCTGCGCGGAGTTGGGTTTTAAATCCTTCGAACACAAACTCCCCGCCGACACGCCCGAAGAGGAATTGCTGAACCTCGTGCAGAGCCTCAACGACAACCCGGAGGTGAACGGCATACTGGTCCAGTTGCCTCTGCCGGATCAAATCGATTCGCAAAAAGTTTTGGAAACTATCGATCCCGCAAAGGACGTCGATGGATTCCATCCCACGAACGTGGGCCGACTGGTCACGGGCGACGCTAAGCTTGTTCCCTGCACGCCTGCGGGGATCATCGCCCTGCTCGACGAAAGCAAAATTGAAATTAAAGGCAAGCATGCCGTCGTTCTTGGACGGAGCAACATCGTCGGCAAACCCGTCGCCTTTTTGCTATTGCAACGCCACGCCACCGTCACCATCTGTCACTCGCGCACCCCGGACCTGGCGTCCGTCGCCGCGACGGCGGATATTCTGGTCGCCGCAGTGGGGCGCGCCGGATTCGTCACCGGCGACATGGTGAAACAAGGCGCCGCCGTGATCGACGTCGGGATCAACCGCGTGGACGGCAAACTGACCGGCGACGTGGTCTTTGCCGATGCGGCGGAAAAAGCCGCGCACATCACCCCCGTCCCTGGCGGGGTCGGACCCATGACCATCGCCATGCTCATGAACAACACCCTCATCACCTTCAAAGCCACCGAGCAACCGGGGTAGCCCCCGGAGGCAAATAAAAGCAACCACAGATGAACACGGATAAGGCGTTGCCCAGCCAGCATGACGCTGGACCCAAAGGTTTAAAGTTGCAAACTCACTGAAACCTGAAACGCTTTCATTAAACGTTACACTAATTGCCCCCACGGCGAGTGGCCGGCTCGGTTGTGAATTTTGGGAGTCTGGTTTAGAATTAGCGCTCTGATACCACCCCTCAATTCGTTTGAACGATGTTGCCCGAAAAAATATTATCTTCCAAAATATTTATCGTTGACGACAGTCTGGATAACGTCCAGCTTCTGGAGAGCCTGCTCAAAAAAAGAGGCTTCCAAAATGTCCACAGCGTTACGGAATCCCTGAAGGCCGTC